>JAFYQB010000032.1 GCA_017547285.1 Clostridia bacterium | reverse complement strand
CTAACGGCTACGCCGTTGTGCCCACTGGGCACCCGCTCACCTCCGTCCCCTCCGACTCGGGTTCTGAAGCTGACGCCATGCGCGTCAGCTTCGGAAGCCTTGCCGTGCAAGGCTTTCCTTACACCGTTTGCCGCCCGGCGAGCCGTCAGGCGAGTAGGCAAATGGTGCAATCTTCGGCGGAAAAGATCGCGTCAGCGAGCTTTTTCGACGGCCTGAAACCCCGTTCCGTGCATACGGAACGGGGTTTTTCAGTCTTTGAGCCAGCTGCGGTAGCGTTCTTCCGGGTAGACGCCCTTAATGACGCGGATCATGAAGGCGTACTCCTCCGGCGAATAAAAGGAGGCGTATTTCTGGTACAGCACGCGCAGGGCATTCAGACTTTCATTGTGCATGCTGTAATCATTGAGCTTGATGAAGTTGGCGGAGAACGGCGTGAGCTGGTCAAACAGCACGCCCATCAGATCGTCCGTGATTTCCAGAATGGCGGCATGGCTCAGCCTGCGGCTGCGGTAGTTGTCCAGGATCACGGTCAGCGTGCCGCCGGTCATGCTGTTGAGCCGGGTGATGAGCAGCGTCTCCAGCTCATCCCGCAGGCTTTGCAGATCCTGCCGGTAAGGGGCATATCCGCTCAGCTTTTCGGTAATGAGCTGAGCAAGCGGATGGGCGTTCAAAAACAGCGCTCCCAGCCACGGCCGCAGTGCACGTTCTACGGACGACTGTTCAATGGGCATGGCCATCTGCGCTCCTCCCCCTTTCCTTCGGCAATTGGTTACAGATTTCTACACAAAGAGGGCTTTTTCCTTGTAACAAAGCCGAAAAGTGCGCAGGAAAGCCGTTTACAATTTAATAATTGAAAGTTTATGCAAATTAAACTGCATAAATATTAATATGTTAACAAATTGTTACTAGCTTTTGTGGTTGACAAACGCCTCATACACCATAGGTAGATGAAAGGGTTTTCAACATCCCCCATCCTATGCACGAATGCGAACAAATGGACTGCTTGTCAAAATTGATCGATTCTGTTATCATAACAAACGAAATGAGGAAAAACGCATTTGTTTTCCACAATGTGTTTTCCACATTCTTTTTGTCTTTCGGTCAAAACAATGTGGAAAAACGCTTTGGGTATGGTTTGCATATTATACACGAACGGAAGGGAACATACCGTGCTGAACGCAGAAGAGTTGTGGTCAAAAGCCTGTCAGATCCTGAAATCCGAAATTCCCACCATCAGCTATAACAGCTGGATCGAGGCCGGCCTGAAGGCCCATGTGCTGGTCGGCGATACGCTGCTGTTGGAATGCCAGTCTCCGGTGATCCTCGCAGTGCTCATGGAACGCTACATGGACGGCATCCAGCATGCCGTCAACGCCTGCACCGAAAACACCACCAAGGTGGAAATTTTGTGCGACGACAAAATGGAGGAACGCGTCAAGGAGCTGGAGGCCCATTTTTCCGGCGACCCGCTGGCGCTGCTCAACCCCAAGTACACCTTTGACAGCTTTGTGGTCGGCGACGGCAACCGTTTCCCCCACGCGGTCGCGCTGGCGGTAGCCGAGCTGCCCGCCAAGGCATACAACCCGCTGTTCATCTACGGCGGCGTGGGTCTGGGCAAAACGCACCTGATGCACGCCATCGGCCATTATGCGCACGAGCTGTACCCCAACCTCAAAATCGTTTACATCACCAGCGAGGAATTTACCAACCAGCTCATCAAGGCCATGCAGACCGGCCAGAACCAGCAGTTCCGCGACAAGTTCCGCAATGCGGACATTCTGATGGTGGACGATATCCAGTTCATTGCAGGCAAGCGTGGCACGGAGGAAGAGTTCTTCCACACCTTCAACCACCTGCGCGACGCCGGCAAGCAGATCGTCATGACCAGCGATAAGCCGCCCAAGGAGATCCAGAAGCTGGAGGAACGCCTGTGCAGCCGTTTCGAGGGCGGTCTGGTGGCCGATATCCAGCGCCCCAACTTTGAAACCCGTATGGCGATCCTGCGCAAGAAGACGGAATTTGAACGTCTGAACATCGATGATGAGATCCTTGCCCTGATCGCTGAAAAGATTGAAAGCAACATCCGTGAACTGGAAGGCAGCCTCACCCGCCTGACCGCCTATTCCAGCCTGACCCGCCGCCCCATTGATATGCAGCTGGCCAAGGAGGCGCTCCGGGAGCTGTTCAAGCATACTGAGACCCGCCTCATCACCTGCGACAGCATTCAGGAGGCCGTGGCCAACTACTATGGTATTACCGTGGGCGATCTCAAGAGCCCCAAGCGCAGCCACGAGATCACCGTGCCCCGCCAGATCGCCATGTACCTGTGCCGCGAAATGATGGGCCTGAGCCTGACCCGTATCGGCGATGCGTTCGGCGGCCGCCACTACACCACGGTCATGTCCTCCATCGAAAAGGTGGAGCAGTCCATCAAGCAGTCGCCCAGTCTGGCAAGCCTGCTGGATGATGTACGCCGCATGATCAAGGATACCAAATAAGCCATTCCGGCAGAATATGACAAGTTTTTTACGAAAAAACACTTTCCAAAACGCCCGAACCGTGCTATAATACCCCCGTTGCCCAGCTGAGGATGGCTCAGGTTCCTTTACCTTCTTTGTTCGGAAGCGCAGAAACCTAAGACCCACACGACAAGCTAACGGGGACAGAACAAAGAAAACGGAGGAAACCAACCATGTTTGAAGACAAGACTCTTGTGTGCCGTGATTGCGGCAAGGAATTCGTGTTCAGCGCTTCTGAGCAGCAGTTCTTCGCTGACAAGGGCTTCCAGAACGATCCCACCCGCTGCCACGAGTGCCGCGCTGCTCGCCGTAACCGCGAGAATCCCGCTCGTGCCGAGCGTCAGTACTTCGAAGTGATCTGCGACGGCTGCGGCGCCACCACCCAGGTGCCCTTCCAGCCCAAGGGCGATCGTCCTGTGTACTGCCGTGCCTGCTTCGAGGCCAACCGCAACCAGTACTAAGAAACGGCAGGTTTCAGCCTGCTTCGCATCCCCGTGCTTCATGCACGGGGATGTTTTTTGATCCGGAATGTGCTATAATAGGCTCAGCAAGTTTCGCATTTCATAATCCAGATCATCGCTTGAAGGAGGCTATTGCTTATGGCAATCACCGTCATCCTCAACAATCCCGAATTTCACGATCTGCTCGATTTAAAAGCCAACATCGTTTTCTCCACCGAAACCGGCGAAGAGCTGGCCCTGCAGCTTCTGAAGCCCCAGTGGAAGAGCGCCGGAAAGGGCTTTCCCCTGGTGGTGTTCATTCAGGGCAGCGCATGGCAGAAGCCCAATCAGTTCTGGGAACTGCCCCAGCTGGCGCTGCTGGTGAAGCGCGGCTTTGTGGTTGCCAGCGTGACCCACCGTTCCTGCTGGCAGCAGCCTGCGCCCGCTTTTTTGCAGGATGTAAAGGCCGCCCTGCGCTTCCTGCGCAAGAACGCAGCCGAGTATGACATCGACCCCGATCGTGTGTGCGCATGGGGCACTTCCTCCGGCGGCAATACCGCGCTGCTGCTGGGTCTGACCGGTGATGATCCCGCCTTCGAAACCGAAGAGCATGCCGGTTTCAGCACCAGGGTCAACTGCGTGGTGGACTGTTTCGGCCCGACCGATCTGAACAAGATGATCGATGTGCAGTTCAAGGCGCCCCACACGAAAGAAAATCTGCTGTTCACGCTGGGCGGCGGCAAAGAGGAAACCTACCAGCAGGTGCTGGATCTGATCAGCCCCATCAAATATGCCGAACCCGGCCGCGATCTGCCGCCGTTCCTTATCCTGCACGGCGACGCCGACCCCGTGGTGCTCTTTGAGGACAGCGAGGCCTTCTACAACAAGCTGATCGAGGGCGGCTACCAGGCCGATCTGGTGCGCGTAACCGACGCGCCGCACGAAGGCAACTTCTGGAGCATGCAGCTGCTTACGATCATCTTTGACTTTATCGAAAAGCAGATCGGCTGAACGGAGGCATTTTCGCAAATGAAAATCAGCGAGATCGACAAGAACCTGGCGCTGGACATTGTGACCAAGGATGAAAACACCGTATTCATGGACGTAAGCAAGGAGCCCTTTCAGGTAACGGGCGTGCTTTTGCCCACCGAGCAGGAGCCCTACTACCGCCGCATGCCGCAGGAGCTGGCAGACCGCGTGAGCAAGGGCGTTTCCGAGCTCAACCACCACACCGCAGGCGGCCGTGTGCGTTTCCGCACGGATTCGCCCTACATCAGTCTGCACAGCGTGCAGAGCGCCGTTTGTCTCATGAACCACATGGCCGTGTGCGGCATCGGCGGCTTCGACCTGTACGCCAAGGCTGACGGCGAGGATGAAGACCTGCAGGAGTACTACGTGGGCACCTTCCGTCCGCCCTTCCAGCTGGAAACCGGCTACGACGCCATCGTGCGCCTGCCGGATCGCCGCATGCGCACCTTCACGCTCAACATGCCCCTCTACGGCGGCGTTAACGAGCTGTATCTGGGCTTTGACCGCGAATCCGTGATCGAAGAACCGCCCGCCCAGCGCTACAAGCCCGTGGCCTATTACGGCTCCTCCATCACGCAGGGCGGCTGCGCCTCCCGCCCCGGCAACAGCTATCAGGGCATTCTGAGCCGCGCGCTGGACTGCGGGCAGGTCAATCTCGGCTTTTCCGGAAACGGCATGGGCGAGCCCGAAGTGGCCGAATACATTGCCGCCATGGATCTGAGCGCGTTTGTGATGGATTTGGACAACAACTGCCACAGCCCTGAACAGCTGCGCGAAGTGCATGATCCTTTCTTCCAGATCATCCGCAAGGCGCAGCCCACGCTGCCGGTCATCTTTGTGAGCCGCCCGCCGCTCATGGGCAGCGATCAGAACCCCGCCCGCATTGAAGTGATTCTGGAAACCTACAACAAGGCTCTGGCCGCAGGCGACAAGCATGTGTATTTCATCAACGGCAGCGAGTTTTTCGACGCCTTTGCCGGTGACTGCGCCACCGTGGACGGCTGCCACCCCAACGACTACGGCTTTGTGCTGATGGCGCTGGGTATTCTTCCTGTTCTGGAAAAAGCTTTGAAAGAAGCGGAATAAACGCAAAACCGCCCGTCTTCTGAGTGAAGACGGGCGATTCAACTTATTTCTTTCCCCGTACCCAGTCGGCGATCTTTGCGCCGATGGGGCGGGCTTTTTTCATGGCAAGCGCAGCGTCCAGCGCACCTTCGCGGTAGGTCCGGTTATCCGGGTCGCGGCGCACGGCCTCGCGATAGCTCTGGTGGGCATTTTCGTACTGTTTGAGCGCCATCAGAATTTCGCCCTGCAGGCAAAACCACTCCGCATCCTTGCTGTCGGCGCGGTTCAGCTGCCGCAGTGCGGATTCCAGATTGCCCTGCGCGATCAACCGGCGGGCAAAGTGCTTGGCTTCCTCCTGAGAGATCAGGTTGAACCCCACCGTCACGCGCGGAACCAGCCGAAGCGCCGCTTCATAGGCCAGATTCAGCCTGACCAGCTGCTCCTGCGCAGTCTTCTGCTGCTGCGCGTCCTGAAACTGATCCGGATGGCAGCTCTTGACCAGACGGCGGTAGGCGGCGCGCACAGTCTGCTCGTCCGCTCCGGGCTTTACGCCCAGCACCTCAAAGGGATTGGATTCCATCATGCGGCCACCTCCTTTCGATGGTCATTCTGAGGAGGCGTTAAATCGGCTCTCTGCGGATATCCGCGCCCAAAAGACGCAGCTTTTCTTCAATGCGTTCGTAGCCGCGGTCGATGTAGGAGGTCTCGTAGATCTCCGTAACGCCCTTGGCCATCAAACCGGCTACGATCAATGCCGCGCCTGCGCGCAGGTCGGTAACGGTGACGGGTGCGCCGTACAGCTGGGGCACGCCTTCGATCAGCGCAGTGTCATCCACCAGGCGGAACTTGGCGCCCATACGGCGCAGCTCGTCCAGGAACTTGAAACGCTGTTCAAAGATGGTTTCCGTTACCGTGCTGGTGCCCTTGGCCATGCACAAAAGTGCGGACATGGGCTGCTGCAGGTCGGTGGGGAAGCCGGGGTATACCTGCGTTTTGATGTTCACCGCACGCTGGTCGCTGCGGGGACGAACGCGGATGGAGTCGTCATTCTCGGTCACGGAAACGCCCATCTCCAAAAGCTTGGCGGTCAGGGCTTCCATGTGGGTGGGAATGCAGCCGCGAATGGTTACATCGCCGCGGGTGGCGGCGGCGGCGATCATCAGCGTGCCGGTCTCGATCTGGTCGGGGATCACGGCATAGGTGCTGCCGTGCAGCCGCTGTGCGCCGCGGATGCGGATCACATCCGTGCCTGCGCCGCGCACGCGCGCGCCCATGGAGTTGAGGAAGTTGGCCAGATCCACGATGTGCGGTTCCTTGGCCGCGTTGTAGATGACCGTGGAGCCCTCCGCCTTGGCGGCGGCCAGCATGACGTTGATGGTGCCGCCCACGGTCACGCAGTCAAAGAACACATCGCTGCCGATCAGCCGGTCATATGCGCGGGCATAGACCATGCCGCCCCGGTCGTCGATTTCCGCGCCCAGCGCAGTAAAGCCCTTCAGGTGCTGGTCGAAGGGACGGCTGCCAATGGTACAGCCGCCGGGATAGCCCACCTCGGCGCGGCCGCAGCGGCCCAGCAGCGCGCCCCACAGATAGTAGCTGGCGCGCAGCCTGCTGCTCATGGCATAGGGCACATGGTACCCCCTGGCGGGGCGGGGATCCACCATCATATGATGGCCGGGCACATACTCCACCACTGCGCCCAGAGAGCGCAGAATATCGATCAGTACATGTACGTCCTCAATATCCGGCAGGTTTTCAATGGTACAGGGCTCGTCGCACAAAAGCGTGGCCGGTATGACCGCCACGGCGGTATTCTTGCCGCCGCTTACGGTAATTTCGCCCATCAGCGGGCGTCCGCCCGTAATCAGCATTTTATCCTTGCTCATGTTACCGGCCCGAAGGCCGACACCTCGCTTTGCAGGAAATGGTTAAGACAATAAACCATCTTGTATTATACATGGTTTTGGCAAATTTGGCAAGGCGGGGCGTATGCTTGTTGCACGCCGCACGAGCAAGCGGTATAATGAGGTATCATGAGTGATTTCACAAAGGAGCGTTTGCATGCATTATTTTGTATACGACCGTCCTGCCGGAACAGTAAGCACGGAAAATCCTGCCCGCTTCACCTGGATGCCGAAATCCCGTGAGGAAGCCCCATACCGCATTGAGGTGCGCCGAAACGGCGAAATGGCTTACTGTTTTGAAAATATTGACCGCAATTTCTACACCCCGGACTGCCTGATGGAGCCGGGCGAGTATACCTATTGCGTTTATGCCCGAAACGGTCTGCTGGGGCCGGAAAAGTCCTTTTCCATTGCATCGGACGCCGCGCATACGCCGCTGGCAGCGCGCGAACACCGCTATGACCGCATCGGCTCCCATCCGCGCATCTGGCTGAACCAGAACGATCTGCCCCGAGCAAAAGCGGCCATTCAGAACGAGCTGAAAAACGAATGGCAGGCGTTTGTGCAAAGCGGCGTGGACAACTGGCTGGCGGCCCCGCTGATCGCCGAGCCCAGGCGCTATCCCAACGATGTGCGCGTGATCCCGCTGTGGCGCAAAATGTACACCGACTGTCAGGAGGCGCTGTATACCGTCAAGCATCTGGCGGTGGCGTACAGGCTGACCGGAGACCCGGCCTGTCTGGCCAAGGCCAGAGCGCAGCTGCTGGCGCTGGCAGACTGGGATCTGAACGGCCCCACCCGCCGCAGCTACAACGATGAAGCCGCGTTCCGCGTGACCACCGCTCTGGCATGGGGATATGACTGGCTCTATGAGGAACTGACGGAGACGGAGCGCGTCGCTGTTCGCCATGCGCTTTTGGAGCGCGGACGCGAACTGTATCATCTGGTGCATGATGGTATTTCCATCCACACCAAACTGCTGGACAGCCACGGCGTGCGTTCGCTGTCCATGACGCTGGTGCCCGCTGCGCTGGCGCTGTTCGGCGAAGCGCCGGAGGCTGAAGAATGGCTGAACTACACCATCGAATACTTTTTTACGCTGTTCACGCCCTGGGGCGGCGATGACGGCGGCTGGGCGGAAGGCCCCACCTACTGGCAAAGCGGCGTATCCTTCTTTACGGAGGCCATCAGTCTGGTGTGGAAAGCCACGGGGCTGGATGTGTTTGCCCGTCCTTTTTTCCAGAACACCGGCAATTTCATTTTGAATACCTACTGTCAGGATACCCGCTTTATGGCCTTTGGCGATATGAGCGATCTGGGCGATTATCCGGGCATGAAGGCAGGCTTTACCATGCGCATTCTGGGCGCGGCGGCCCGCAATCAGAACGCGCCCCAGTATGCCTGGTACTGTGAGCAGGCAAAGGAACGCGGCAAGGGCACCGAGGGCATGTTCTACAATTACGGCTGGTGGAATTTTAATTTCGACGAGCTGTTCTTCCGCCTGCTGTACCCCGAAGCCCCCGCGCCCGAAGCGCCGTCCGATGAACTGACCGTTACGCAGTTCCCGCATATCGGCTGGGTAACTATTCACAAGGACATGACGGATGAAAACCGCCATCTGGCCTTCTATTTCAAGTCCAGCCCCTACGGCGCAGTCAGCCACAGCCACGGCGACCAGAACGCCTTTGTGCTGCACGCCTTCGGCGAGCCGCTGGCCATTCAGTCCGGCTACTACATTGGCTACTGGAGCAGCATGCACCTGAACTGGCGCAGGCAGACCAAATCCAAAAACGCCATTACCGTGGGCGGCGTGGGCCAGTTTGCTAATCTGCGCAAGAATACCAAAGACGAGGAAATGAACGGTTCGGCGCGTACGCAGTATGAAAACCTGATCCGCTCCCGCGGCTGCATTGAAGCCTGCGAGCAGACGAACGGGCTGGTCTATCTGCGCGGCGACGCCACGGAAGCCTTCCGGCAAAGCCTGCCCAGTGTGCAGAGCAACAAACGTCATGTGCTGTTTGTGGATGAAACGTTCTTTGTGATCGTGGATGAGTTGGAACTGGCCGAGTCGGACGTGATTGACTTCCGCCTGCATGCGCTGTCTCCCTTCACGATCGGCCAGAACGAAGCGAAGATGCAGGGCGAAAAGGCCGGCATGCGCGTGCTGTTTGATCAGGATATGCATATCACTCAGAGTGACGTATTTGACGGCGCGGATCCCGCCGAAACGGAAGGTCTGCCCGCGCAGTATCACCTGTGTGCCACCACCAGCCGGCGTACGAAGCATCACCGTCTGGTATCTGTGCTCTATCCCTACGCTGCAGGCGAGGAAAAGAGCTTGACGCTCAATGGCGATACCCTTTGCATGAACAGCCGCAGCTGGAAGCTTATCAAAGAAAACGAAAAATATACCATTCTGTAAAAAAGCGCGCGGACGTGTGAAGGCACGTCCGCTTTTTGCTTGACTTTGCATGCTTTCTCGGCGTATATTATAGTATGAGGAGGTGTGGAGTTCATGCAGTGTATGATGTGTCACCGCGAGCTTCCCGTCGCCGACGCGGCGTTCTGCCCTTACTGCGGCGCAGCTGTGCAGACACAGAAGCGCAAGGTGCCGGAAACCGTCAGGCAGCTGCTTTCCGCGCTGGAAAAGCAGAAGGATCCCGTCAAAAAGCACGCGATGCTTCTGGAAGCGGAAAAAGAATATCCGGACAGCCTTGAAATTGCAGAAGAAATCCTCTTTCTGGGCAGACTGTATGAGCGCAGCGCCAAAAAGCTGGATTACTCCGTCATCAAGAGTTACCTCCTGCACATGTACCTGACGCCGGAAAACTTCAGTCCGGAGCGCAGGACGGAAATGCGCGAAGAACTGTTCCATCATCCGCATCTCATGCGCTGCCTGGCGCTGTCCGAGGATGAAACTGCCTTCCTGCGCCGTTATCTTGGCAGACTGAGCACGGAATTCATCACCATTTTCCTGTTGAGCAGCACGTACTACACCAGGTCTTTCTTCGGCTTCCGGCTGGATACGCGCATGGGGCGCGTGCTGGCGGAACCTGCCTGCACCATGCTCTGCGCCATCCGCGCGGATGAAGCGCTGGACATGCAGCAGCACGAACTGCTCTATCACGCTTTCTACCGTGCCTTTGTGACCGAAACCGGCGGGGAATCCCGCTGGGTGGATGAGCTGCTGGAAAAGAGAAATCTTCCCGTTCCGGCACGCTGAAAAAGGAGAATCGAATGTCCAATCAACCCAACCGGCCCCCGCGCACGTCGCCTGCCGGCATGCCGCGTCAGGCGCCCAAACCCGCGCCGAACGCTGTGCGCGGCAAAACCGTGCAGCGCGCGCCCATGCCCCAGCAGCAGCCCGTGACGGATGAGGAAATCACCGTCCGCAAGCCTTCGCTGTTCGGGCGCATTCTGCGCCGTGCAGGAACGATCCTGCTGCTCATTCTTGCGCTGGTCTTTGCCTACCTTTTCCTGCTGCTGGGCGAGCCGGACGATGAAGCCAAAAGCATTCAGAAGCCGGTTCAGGAAACCATCACCATGCCCATGGGCGCGCTGGACGTGCCGGGCGAAAGCGACGCCGCCAAGCTGGCAGAAGCGTTCGGCCAGCCGGTGCTGACCCTGAATCAGATGCTGACCATGTACAAGGCGCGCATCTATGACACGGCCTTTGAGGGCGAATACGCACGCCGCGTGGCCATTACCTACACCTTTGAGGACGGCCAGTCCCTGCTGGTGGAAAGCCTGCGCCCCACCAGCGCGGTTACGCTCATCAAGCAGGATGAATACAGGCTGGATGCATCCGCCCTGTACAGCATGGCCGGCCTGAACGCCGCGCGCATGCAGAACGACAGCAGCATCTGCGTGTTTGCGCAGAACGACACGGCGGTATATGCCGTTACCTGTCCCACGAGCCATGCAGAGGAACTGGAAACTCTGCTTCGCTATACCACCCTTGTCGCCCCCAATGAGGGCGAGTGACCCCTGTTACGGAGGAAGAGAAAAATGATCGAGTTTGCAAAAGTCAAGGCAGCCCAGTTCCAGGAGATCTGCGCCCTGTATCAGGCCGTGATCAGCGACATGAACCAGAACGGCCTGCGCCAGTGGGAGTGGAATGTGTACCCCACCCGTGACCAGCTGGAAAAAGACATGAAGGACGGCAAGCTGTACCGCGTGGATGAAGACGACCATCTGGTCGGCGCGTTCGTGCTCAGCGGCGACCTGTCCCCCGAGTACAGCGGCATGGAGTGGCAGTACGGCCTGCATCCCTCCACCCTGCACCGTTTTGCCATGATGCCCGAAGTATTTGGTACCGAAATGGCCAGGCGCGTTCTGGCCTTTGTGAAGGAAGAAGCGCTGCGTCAGGGCTTTGACAGCCTGCGCATGGATGTAAGCTGCGAGGACAAGCGCATGCTGCGCCTGTTTGACCAGTGCATGACCCGCGAGGTGGGCCGCATCCACTTTGAAAACTTTGCCATGGACTATGTGTGCTTCGAGTCTCCCCTGAGCGACGAATGCCCCATGCTGCCCATCCGCATGTTCCCCGCCTACCGTCACGGCGAAATGACCCCCTGGGGCGGCGAACAGCTGCGCGAAGAGTACGGCCGCAATATTCCTGACGACCGCACCGGCGAGGCACTGGAGATCAGCGCGATCCCGAAGCTGGAGAGCGTGACCAGCCACGGCGAGACCCTGACCGAGCTGATCAAGCGCGACGGCGCGCGCCTTGTGGGCGATTATGCCGGCAAGGAATTCCCCCTGCTGCTCAAGCTGCTGGCTGCCAGGCAGTCCCTGAGCGTGCAGGTCCATCCCGATGACACCTACGCCCGCGCCAACGAAGGCAAGTTCGGCAAGACCGAAGCATGGGTCATCCTCAAGGCCGACGAGGGCGCCAGCATCCTCTACGGCATGAAGGAAGGCGTTACCCTCGACGAACTGCGCGAAGGCCTCGAGAGCGGCGCGGACATCGAGCCCCTGATCGCCCGCGTACCCGCCAAGCCCGGCGATGTTTTCTTCATGCCCGCCGGCATGGTGCACGCCATCGGCGCAGGCATTCTGCTCTATGAGATCCAGCAGTCCAGCGACGTGACCTACCGTCTGTGGGACTTCAACCGCACCAACGCCGCCGGCGAAAAGCGCCCCCTGCACATCCGCCAGTCGCTGGATGTGATCGATCCCGACCTCAAGGGCGAGCGCGCCACGATGCCCGCTTCCGGCAACAACGAGATCGTGAACCTGCTGGATGTGCCCGCCTTCCGTCTGGACTGCGTGTGCGTCAACGGCGAGTGCGAACTCAAGCCCGAACCCCACGCTTTCCGCATGCTGACTGCGCTCAGCAGCCTGCTGCTCAACTGGGACGGTGACACCATCGCTCTCAAGGCCGGTGACACCGTACTCCTGCCCGCCGCATGCCCCGCCATTTCTCTGGTCGGCGTAGGCCGCGCCCTGATCTCCACCCCTCCCACCAGGGGCTGAGCCCCTGGACCCCGGACTGACCGCTTTGCGGTCAGGGGGTGAGCGTACAGCTTGATACTGCATCGAAGACCGCCGGAGGCAATACAGTGCCTCCGGCTCGCTTTTTGCCTCAAAAAGCTTGTTCTTTCAAGCAAAAATACTTGACAATCGGAGTGAAATAGTGTAGTATACCAGTGCTGTCAAGAACAAATGCTTGATAGCAGGAGGACGGCACATGAAACCGATAAGTTTTGACGGGCCGGAAAAGCTCGAAAAAAGCGTGGAGATCGGTACGCTGTGCGCCTTCTACGGCGGGCTGCTCACGCAAAAGCAGCAGGATGCGCTCCGGCTCTATTATGAAGAGGATCTCTCTCTTGGGGAAATCGCGGATGAGCTGGAAACCAGCCGCCAGAACGTGCATGAGCTGATCACGCGTTCGGCGCAAAAGCTTCGCAAATACGAAGCCGCGCTGGGCAGCATGAAGCGCGCGGAGGAAACCGCAAAGCAGCTGAAGCACGCGCTTTCGCTGATGCAATCCATCCGAACCGCCGATGAAAATGATGTAAGCAGGCTGGAGGAAGCCGGGGAGATCATCCGCCGGATCATCCGCCAGCAGGAAGGAGAGTAACCAATGGCCTTTGAAGGACTCAGCCAGAAACTTTCCGGTGCGCTCTCCAAACTGACGGGACGCGGCAAGCTGACCGAGCAGGTGGTAAAGGAAGCGATGCGCGAAGTGCGCATGGCGCTGCTCGAAGCCGACGTGAACTACCTTGTCGTCAAGGATTTCTGCAAAAAAGTTACCGAGCGCTGCGTAGGCCAGGAAGTGCTAGAAAGCATGAGCGCCTCCCAGCAGGTCTTCAAAATTGTCAACGAAGAAATGACCGCGCTCATGGGCACCGAGCATTCCAAGCTCACCTGGTCCTCCAGCGTGCCCACCATCTACATGCTGTGCGGCCTGCAGGGCGCCGGTAAAACCACCATGGCCGCCAAGCTGGCCAACTTCCTCAAAAAGACCGGCAAAAAGCCCATGCTGGCCGCGTGTGACATTTACCGTCCCGCCGCCATCACGCAGCTGCAGGTCGTGGGTAAGCAGGTGGATGTGCCGGTTTACGAGCACGGCACGCAGAATCCCGTTCAGACTGCGCTGGAAGCCATCGAGTACGCCCGCGACTACGGCCGCGACGTGCTGATCATCGATACCGCCGGCCGCCTGCACATTGATGAAGCCCTCATGCAGGAGCTTCGCGATGTCAAGGCTGCCGTCAAGCCGCAGGAAATCCTGTTCGTGGTGGACGCCATGACCGGTCAGGACGCTGTGAACGTTGCCAAAAGTTTCAACGAAAACCTCGGCATCGACGGCGTGATCCTCACCAAACTGGACGGCGATACCCGCGGCGGTGCCGCCCTGTCCATCAAGGCAGTGGTCGGCAAGCCCATCAAGTTCTCCGGCACCGGCGAAAAGCTGTCCGATATCGAAATTTTCCACCCCGACCGCATGGCCAGCCGTATCCTCGGCATGGGCGACGTGATGACCTTGGTGGAAAAGGCGCAGGAAGCTTTTGACGGTGAAGACGCCGAAGACCTGCTCAAACGCGGACCTGGCAATCTGACTTTGGAGGATTTCCTCACGCAGATGCAGCAGATGAAAAAGATGGGCGGTCTGCAGAGCATGCTGAGCATGCTGCCCGGCATCGGCGCCAAACTGCAGGATGTGGAGATTGACGAGGGCGCTCTCAAAAAGCCCGAAGCCATCATCCGCAGCATGACGCCCCGCGAACGCCGCAACCCCGGCATCCTCAACGCCAGCCGCCGCAAGCGCATTGCAGCCGGCTCCGGCACCACCGTGCAGGACGTAAACGCCTTGATCCGCCAGTTCGAGCAGAGCAAGGAAATGATGAAAAAGATGATGCGTCCCGGCAAGCGCGGCAAAATGAGAATGCGCATGCCTTTCTAACACCAGGCCTGTTAATCACCAACATGTGATTTTCAGATATATCAACACTTATTCAGCAAAAGCATCAGGAGGAAATGAAAAATGTCTGTTAAGATTCGTCTGAAGAGAATGGGTATGAAGAAGATGCCTTTCTACCGTGTCGTCGTTGCTGACGAGCGCGCTCCCCGCGATGGCCGTTTCATCGAGGAGATCGGCTACTATGATCCCATGACCGAGCCCGCCGCCACCATCAAGATCGACGCCGACAAGGCCAAGCAGTGGATCAAGAACGGCGCTCAGCCCACCGACACCGTGCGCACCCTGCTCAAGAAGAGCGGCATCATCGAGGGCTAATCCCGATGAAAGAGCTGGTCGAATACGTAGCCAAGTCTCTGGTGGATAACAAGGACGCCGTGACTGTGGAAGAAACGGTCGGGCCGGAAGCCACCATTCTGGAGCTGCACGTGGCTCCCGAAGATATGGGCAAAGTGATCGGCAAGCAGGGCCGTATCGCCAAGGCGATCCGCGCTGTGGTGCGCGCCGCCACCGCCAAGAATCAGAAGCCCGTCTTTGTGGAAATCCAATAACACCTTATGGGGCGCACGGGGCGCGAAAAGCGCCCTGTGCGCTCTTTGTTTTCGGCGGGGAACGATGGCAGATAACGTACGCATGCAAGGTTGTAACGCCGTGCTGGCTTCCCCTTGAGGGGAAGCTGTCTGCGCAGCAGACTGATGAGGTGAAAACGCTGCTTACACAATCTGCTTTCCCAGCGCATTCACCACATCCGTCAGCCCGGAGGGCTGACACCTTCTCCTCAAGGAGAAGGCATCCGTGCGGAAAGCTGCCTTCCCCGTCCCCCACACACCAATTTTCAAGGAGATCCCCATGAAGCAGGAATATCTTTTGCTGGGCGAAATCGTTCGTCCGCAGGGCATTCGCGGCGAAGTCAAGGTTCGCCACTATACCGATGATCCCGAACGTTTTTATGATCTGGACGTTGTTTTTCTCAAACGCGGCGAAAGCTATGATGAAACCGGCGTTGAGGACGCCCGCGTGCAGGGCGACGATGTATACCTCAAGCTGGAAGGCATCGACGACCGCAACGAGGCTGAAAAGCTGCGCAACATCCAGCTGTGGGTGGACCGCGACAACGCCGTGGAACTGGGCGAGGACGAAGTGTTCATCGCCGATATTCTGGGCGCCAGGGCCTTTGATACCAAGGGCAACCAGCTGGGCGTACTGAAAGACGTGCTCACCCCCGGCGGCGTGGACGTGTTTGTTCTGAAGACCCCCAAGGGCAATCTCATGTTCCCCGCACTCAAGGAAGTGCTTTTGGAAATGAATGCCGACGAGGGCAGGCTGGTGCTGGACGAAAACAAACTGGAAGAGGTCGCGCTCTATGAAGATCGCCATTCTTAGTCTGTTTCCGGAGATGTTCGAGAGTTTTTTGAACACCTCCATCATCGGGCGTGCCCGTCAGGAAAACCTGATCGACATCCGCCCGGTGGACATCCGCCCCTACAGTACCAAAAAACATAAAAACACCGACGACTATCCCTTCGGCGGCGGCGCAGGCATGGTCATGATGGCGCAGCCCATTGTGGACTGCGTGCGCGACATGCGCTCTCAGGGCTATAAAGGCCGGTGCATTTACCTGAGCCCCCGCGGCAAGCAGCTCAACCAGCAGAAGGTGGTGGAGCTTGCGCAGGAGGAGGGGCTGATTTTGCTGTGCGGGCACTACGAGGGCGTGGACCAGCGAGCCATCGACCTGGTGGTGGACGAGGAGATCAGCCTGGGCGATTTCGTGCTGACCGGCGGCGAGCTGGCGGCCATGGTGCTGACCGACGCTGTGGCGCGTTATGTGCCCGGCGTTCTGGGCAGCGATGAATCCACCGGCGAAGAAAGCTTTACCGACGGCCTGCTGGAATACCCGCAGTATACCCGCCCCCGCGAGTTTGAGGGCATTGAAGTGCCGGAGGTTCTGTTGAACGGCGACCATGCCAAAATCCGCAAATGGCGCAGGGAGCAGTCGCTGCTCACCACGCTGCGCGTGCGTCCCGATCTGTTCCGCAAGGCTGAAATGACCCCCAAAGAGCGCGAAGCCGCGCTGGCCGCTGCCAGGCAGGAGGCGGAAGAATGCTACTGAGAAAATTGATCGTAGCGGTGTGCCCTCTGGCTATCTGCGGTCTGGTCTGCGGCCTGTTCCGCTGGCTGGACGGCATGCTTGGCAGCACCGCCTACGCTTCCTTCGTGTTCAAAGGCGCGCTGCTGGGCGCAGCGCTGGCGCTTACGCTGCCCATTGCCGGTGTAAAGGCCTACACCAACGGTCTGGCCGGATGGCTGCTGGCCGGGGCAGCGCTGATGGGCGCGGTCATTCTGTATCAGTATCTGGAAACCACGGGCGCGGTGCATTCGGCTGTTTTGAGCGTGCTGCTCACCGTCAATGGTCAGGTGGTGCTGGTGGAAAGCGCGGCCATGGGCTATCTGCTGGCGGCGGGACTCTGGTACCGCCGGCGCTGAACCGTCGGTTCAGCACAAGCCGGCTGATGTATTCGCCGCTGGTGATCTGCATCCGCGCGGCGCTCTTCACAGCCTGTTCGTAAGCTTCCCGGCTGAGCATCAGGCAAACACAAATCTGATCGCGCGGCGGCGGTGAAGCATCCAGCGCCTGCGTATCCGTAAAAAACCTGCTTTTCAATCAAAGCGCTCCCTTCCCAAATGCTTTCCTGTGGAACACAGCGTATGCTGGGCCGTGCAGCGGGTGCCGGATAGTTTGCCCCGAATTTGCACAAAGGAATGCAGGCCAGGGAATTTTGTGATATAATCATTTTTGCATTCGAAACGGAGGGATGACCGTGGGCGCACTGTTTGCCCGTTTTGTCATCACCGCAGCGGCCATTCCGCTGTGCGCACGCTTTATGGACGGCGTGATCGTGGTGGATCTGGCCAACGCGCTGATCGTTGGCGCGGTGCTGGGCGCGGCTTACACCGTGCTTCGGCCCATTGCCAGGCTGATCCTTTCCGTCATCAATTTCTGCACGCTGGGGCTGGTGAGCATCTTTGTGGATGCGTGGTTCATTCAGCTGGTCGCAGGCTATGTGGAAAACAGCGTAGTGTTTGAAAGCTACTGGTGGGCCGTAGCGGTGGCGGTTGCCATCAACGCAGCCAGAACGCTGGTGGATGCCGCCAAGGGGGATTTGCGGAAATAAGCGGCTTGTGCGTCCTCCGCAGGGGCGGCCGTTGGTCGCCCATCCGCCTCATCACAATCGACTGATAAACGAGGTATCAACGATGCATATTCTCTTAACCAACGACGACGGCGCAGGCGCAAAGGGCATTATGGCTTTGGTCCGTGCTGCTGTCCGGCGCGGCCACGAGGTCACCATGTGCGCCCCGCGCCATCAGCAGAGCGCGGCAGGTCATCGCTTCACGCTCAGCGAGCCGCTGTTTGCCAATGATTATCCGCTGGAGCACGGCAAGGGTTATGCCGTCGCCGGCGCACCGGCGGACTGCGTTCGCATCGGTGTGCAGAAGGTGGCTGAAAAGCCGGTGGACATCGTGATCTCCGGCATCAACGAAGGCTACAACGCCGGCATCGCCACACATTACAGCGGCACCGTGGGCGCTGCCATGGAAGGCGCATTCCACAACCTGCATGCCATTGCGGTGTCCATCCACCACAAGGCCACCCAGGAAATGATCGACCATCTGGCGGATTATACCATCCGCGTGGCCGAGCAGTATGTGCAAAAGCCGCACAAACGCACCACCATACTCAACATCAACGCACCCTGCGTGGAACCTTCGCAGCTGAAGGAGCCGGTATACGCACCGCTGGATACCGCCTTTTATCTGGACAGCTACGAAAAGCGTACCTCGCCCCGTGCCGGAGATTACTACTGGCTGGAGAGCGGCTCGCCCATTGAACCCGCGGATGAGGGCAGCGACAACTGGTATCTGGAACGCGGTCACATTACGCTGACCGTAATGGGCAACTACACTTGCGACACCCGCGCTGAATGGGAGGCGCTGGGCATCAAATAAGGAGGCTGTACCGTGCCGGATCAACGCACGCTTATCCAAAGGCTGAATCTGCGCGGCAATCCGCTCAGCAAGGGACACCGCCGCATTGCTGAATTTATTGCGCAGAATTACGACAAAGCCGTTTTTATGACCGCCGCCACCCTGGGCCATGCCTGCGGCGTGAGCGAAAGCACCGTGGTGCGCTTTGCCACCGCCATGGGCTACGAGGGCTATCCCGAACTGCGGGAAACGCTTGCCAGCCTTGTCCGGCAGCAGCTCACCAGCGAGCAGCGTTTTGCCATCGCATCCAGCCTTCCGGCGCGCGATGTGCTCTCCACCGTGCTGCACAACGACGAGCAGAACATCCGCAAAACGGTGGAAGCCCTGTCCCGGAAGGATTTTGACGATGTGGTCAGCCGTCTGCTCTCCGCAAGGCGCATCTACGTGATGGGTCTGCGTTCCGCAGCGCCGCTGGCACAGTTTATGTATCATTACCTGCACCAGGTGCTGGACGATGTGAAGCTGGTGCACAACACCACCGGCGATGTATTTGAAGAGATCGCGCGCATCAGCAGCAAGGATGTGCTGGTGGGCATCAGCTTCCCCCGTTATTCCGCCCGTACGCTGGAATGCATGCGTTTTGCCAAGCAGAACGGCGCGCAGGTTGTGGGTCTGACGGACGGCGACATGTCCCCCCTGCACGAGGAGGCGGATGTGTGCCTTTGCGCCAGTACCGATATGGCCAGCTTTGTGGACAGCCTTGCCGCACCGCTCTCGGTCATCAACGCGCTAGTGGTCAGCGTGGGTCTCAACCGGCGCGAGGAACTGGCCTCACATTTCAAACGACTGGAAGGCATATGGAACGCGCACAGCGTCTATATCGATAAGAAAGAATCATGAGTGAAGTCATTGTTATCGGCGGCGGCGCTGCCGGTTTGATGGCCGCTGTGGCAGCGGCAGAGGCAGGGGCGCATGTGACCCTGCTGGAACGCAACGAAAAGCTGGGCAAAAAAATCTACATCACCGGCAAGGGCCGCTGCAACGCCACCAACGCCTGTGAGCCGGATGCCTTTATGAAAAGCGTGGTCAAAAACCCCCGCTTCCTGTACAGCGCGCTCAATGCGCTGCCTCCCTCTGCCATGATGGAATGGCTGCAGAACAACGGCTGCCCCATTGTGGTGGAGCGCGGCGACCGCGTGTTTCCCGAAAGCCAGAAAGCCAGCGATGTGACCCGCGCCTTTGAGCGCGCCCTGCGCCGTTTGAATGTAAACGTGCGCCTGAACACCCGCGTTCAGAGCGTGGACGCCAGGGATGCTGCCGTGACCGGCGTTACGCTGGAAAACGGCCAGCAGCTGAAAGCGGATGCAGTGATCGTATGTACCGGCGGCCAGAGCTACCAGTCCACCGGCTCCACGGGCGACGGCTGGAAGTGGCTGGAAGCCCATGGTCACAACGTATTTCCCGCGCTGCCCTCGCTTGTTGGCCTGACCAGCGATGCGGCGTGGGTGCGCGAACTGCAGGGACTTTCCCTGAAAAACGTGAAGCTTACCCTCACGCGCGGCAAAAAGAAGCTCTATACGGAACTGGGCGAAATGCTGTTCACCCATTTCGGCGTGAGCGGGCCGCTCATTCTGAGCGCATCCGCCTATGTGACCGAGCTTGCGCCGGAGGATGTAACGCTTGCCATTGACCTCAAGCCGGGTCTCAGCGCCCAGCAGCTGGATGCGCGCATCCTGCGCGATATCGCTGCCGCGCCCAAAAAGCAGCTGGGGAATCTGCTGTGCGGCCTGTTCCCTGCCCGGCTGGCAGAAACCATGGCGGCGGTGTGCGAAATCGATCCCGCCAAGCCCGCCGGCGAACTGACCAAAGAGGAACGTGCCCGTCTGGTCGCCAACACGCAGGCGCTTGTGATCCCCATCGACGGCACCCGCAGTCTGAATGAGGCCATCGTAACCCGCGGCGGCGTGAGCGTGAAGGAGATCGATCCTTCCACCATGGAAAGCAAGCTGGTTCGCGGTTTGTATGTAGCCGGTGAACTGCTGGATGTGGACGCGCTGACCGGCGGTTTCAATTTGCAGATCGCATTTTCAACCGGATTGCTTGCAGGCAGGAACGCTGCAGCAGGGGCGCTGCCCCTGCACCCCGCCAAAGGGATTTAATCCCTTTGGAAACCCGGGATTGCACGCTTTGCGTGCAAAGGAACGTCCAGCCCGACTTGCAGCCTTTGAGGCCGCTTGGCGGCCTCAACCCACGGGATTCCAAAGGGCGAAGCCCTTTGGCCAGAGGGTGTCGGGAGGCGGAGCCTCCTGACCTCGTACTTTGATATTGGAGTTATCTATGCAGTATATTGTGTTGGATCTGGAGTGGAACCAGCCGGTCAGCTATCAGAGCTCGGCCTATCGCAAGGTGGGCGACCGGCTGCTGTTCGAGGTGATTCAGTTTGGCGCGGCCAAGCTGAATGAGAAGTTTGAAATTGTGGATACCATTTCGGTGCCGGTTCGCCCCACGCACTACCTGACCATCCATCCGCGCGTCAAGCGCATGACGGGCTTGAGCAGCGAGGTGCTGTGCGACGCGCCGGAATTTGCCGAAGGCTTTACCGCGTTCATGGACTGGTGCGGGGATGATTTTGTGTTCCTCACCTGGGGCTGCGATGACGTGAGCGTATTGCAGCAGAATGTGGATTTCTTCCGTGTAGAGCGCGAGCTGCCCAAAATGTACGATATTCAGCGTCTTTACGCCGCGGCGGTGGGCAAGAGCGGTCAGACCGCTCTCAAAACCGCTATGGAAACGCTGGAAGTGCAGGTGGAGGAGGAGCGCACCTTCCACAACGCCATGCACGACGCCTATTATACGGCAGAGGTGTTCCGCCGTTTGCCCAAGCCCATGGATGTATTCAAGTACGAGGAACAGCCCAAAAAGCTGTGCCACAACGAACGCCGCAGCAAGTTCCGCGTAACGGATACCGTAGCCAGCGTGCGCGAGGCCATGGAAAGTGAAAAGCTGGTCTCCCCCGTGTGTCCCACCTGCGGCAAACCCACCAAGCGCCAGACCGAACTGGTGCCGCAGGCGCCCGGCAAGTATGTGGCGCTGAGCAAATGCCAGAATCACGGCGTGATGTTTGTGAAGGTGCGCTTCAGCGAGCTTCCGGACGGCCAGAAGGGCATGCACCTGAGCGTGCTGCCTGCCAGTCATCAGAACCGCGCCTACGTGCATACCAAAGAACTGCAGTATCAGCTCAAGCGCAAGCGCGGCGATTACGACAGCTTTGACGTGGAGGACCTGTCCGACACGTTCATGAGCAACATGCCCTTTGAAGACGCCTGATGAAAAAGGGAGGAGCGCACAATGATCCGCATAACAATCGACGGCAGACAGGGAACGTTTGATCCCGGCGTAACGGTTGCGGAGGCACTGTGCGCTCTTTTGCCCGAAAACGCACCGCAGGTGCTTTGCACGCTGTGCGGCGGCGTGTGCATGGAACTGAGCGAGCCGCTTGACAAGGATGCCGAGCTGACCACGCTTACCTATCATCACGAGGAAGGCCGCCGCGTTTATGAACGCTCACTGCGCTTTCTGTTCCTGCTGAGTCTGAAACGGCTTTATCCCGGCAAAAAGGTACGCATGATGCACTCCGTGGGCCACGGCCTGTACATGCGGCTGATCGAAGGCGATATGGGACACGATATGGCGCGTGCGCTGGAAGCCGACATGCGCGAGCTGGCGGCGCAGGATCTGCCTTTCAAAAAGGAGATC
This sequence comes from Clostridia bacterium, assembly GCA_017547285.1. Lineage (GTDB taxonomy): Bacteria > Bacillota > Clostridia > Christensenellales > Aristaeellaceae > Limiplasma. Next base: position 22,842 of record JAFYQB010000032.1, on the reverse strand, counting down.
TGGACGCGCGAGGAAGCCATCGCCTATTTTGAAAAAGAAGGCTGGATGGATAAGGCGGAGCTGTTGCGCTACCGTCCCAGCCGCCAGATCACCATGTACCGCATCGGCGAACTGTGCGAATACTTTTACGGCGCGATGCTGCCTTCCACCGGGTACATCCGCACCTTCCGCATCAAGCCGCATTTCCCCGGCGTGGTGCTCATGGCGCCCGGCGAAAATGATCCCACCCAGCCTGCGCCCTACGAATCACGCAGCAAGTTTCTGCGGCAGTTTGCCCAGTCCCAGCAGTGGTGCTCCATTCTGGGCGCACAGAACGCGGCGGATGTGAACCGAATGATCAAGGAAGGCCGCCTGCGCGAGTTCATCCGTGTGAACGAGGCGCTGCATGACCGTTCCATTGCCGGCATTGCCGATGAAATCACCCGCCGCGGCGCGCGCGTGGTGATGATCTTCGGCCCCTCCTCCAGCGGCAAAACCACCTTTGCCAACCGTCTGGCAGTGCATCTGCGGGTGCTGGGGCAGAAACCGCATCTGCTGAGCCTGGACGATTTCTACCGCAACCGCGCGGATATCCCGCTGGAAGCGGACGGAAAACCGGATCTGGAACATGTGGACGCGCTGGACATACCGCATCTGACGGAATGCCTGGAAGGCCTGCTGGCCGGGCGCGATGTGCTGATGCCGCGCTACAATTTCCATACCGGCAGCCGCATGCCGGAAGGCTGGCATTTGCAGCTGGGTGAAAAAGACCTGCTGCTGGTGGAAGGCATTCACGGCATGAACGACCGCATCACCGCCGAGGTACCGGAACAGCTGACCTTCGGCGTGTATGTAAGCGCGCTGGGCTGCATCAATCTGGATAATCACAACCGCATCCGCACCACCGACGTGCGTTTGCTCCGCCGCATCGTGCGCGATATGCGCATGCGCAGCACATCGCCCATGCAGACGATCGACATGTGGCCCAAGGTGCGCGCAGGCGAGGAAAAGTGGATCTTCCCCAACCAGGAAAAGGCGGATGTGATGTTCAACACCTCCCTGCACTACGAGCTTCCGGTGCTGAAAACCATGGCCTACGAGCTGCTGCTGGCCATTCCGAAGAGCGCGCCGGAATATCTGGTCGCCCGGCGGCTGCTCAAGGTGCTCAACTATTTCCTGCCCGCCGATGCCGGCGTCATGCACGAGATCCCGCCGCTGAGCATTCTGCGCGAATTTGTGGGAGAATGCTCCTTCTATGACAATCATTAACAAAACCAAAGCCGGGCAGGCGTTTCCAAAACGCCCGCCCGGCTCTTTTTGAAAATCAAACACAGCCGCCTGACGGTGCAGGGGCCTCTGCCCCATTTCCCTCATTTTGTTCCCAAAGACTCCACATTCAAACCACTTTTTTATCTTTTTTTCTAAAAAAACGTTGTTCATTCTCCACAAATTCTGCATTGTGAACAAAATGTAACAAAAAGATTGTGAATATGTTTCAATTTTCCGGACACTTCGTTGACACCGTAGGAACAGCATGCTATACTAAAAGCATCAAAGCGGACGGCAGAAACGTTATTATACAAGGTGTTCATCATTTGCGGACAGGCAGTTCCGCCCAGCGTTCGTTTCATCCTTTCGTAATACTTTGATGGAGGTGTTGATCATGGAGAAACAGCTCAAGATCATCTACCATTATCACAGCGGCTTTTCGGTACAGGCCGGCGGCACGCTGCTGGTGTTTGACTACTGGGAGGGAGAAGACCGTTCCCTTCCGCAGGTCGGGCGCATCAATCCGCAATTTTTGTCTGCGTTTGAAAAAATCTATGTATTCATCAGCCATGCCCATCCGGATCATCTGGATCCCGTCGTCTACCTGTGGGAAAACGAGGGGCTGCCTGTCACCTATATTGTTTCCAGCGATATGCCGGTCGGCACGCACGGCAAACGCATCGCTCCCGGGCAGGAAAAGCAGCTGGACGATCAGATTTCGGTCCGGGCGTTCCAGTCCACCGATCTGGGCGTGGCGTTTCTGGTCACGGCTTACGGGCTGAACATTTTCCATGCAGGCGATCTGAATTTCTGGCACTGGCGGCAGGAAAGCACCCTTCGCGAGATCGAGGCTGCCGAAACCGCTTTCTATCAGGCCACAGAGCCCATTCGTTCCCACCACATCGACGTGTGCATGTTCCCGGTGGATCCCCGTCAGGGCATGATGTATGACGCCGGTGCAAATCATTTTATTCTGACCATGAAGCCGCGCGTGTTCATCCCCATGCACTGGCAGGACCGCCCGGAAGTGGCCATTGATTTTGCCCGCCGCGCTCGCAACAGCAACACGGAAGTACTGTCCCTCACCCGTCCCGGCGTGGTGGCGAACCTCACCTTCACCGATTCGCTTTTGGATATTCACATCATCGAGCCGCCCAAGGGCTTTGACGACATGCCCATGCCCGCCGGGCACCGCCCCGAGCCGCTCGCCAAGCTGCCGCTCGAAGGCGAAGATCCCTTTGCCGACAGCGACCTGCCGGTGGATCTGTAATCAAAAAAAGCTGCCGTTTAGCAGCTTTTTTCATTTACGGCTTCCACCTGCGGTCGATGCAGTCGTTCACCATATTCACCCATTCGCCAAGCACTTCGGCACGGGCGCTGACGGTGCTGATATCCTTGAGGATGAATTCGCACGGTGTGTGATTGCGGTGACAGGCGTCCAGCACGCGCTCCACTTCGGCACGGGCAGGTTCCGCGTCCAGCTTTCCGCTGGCCACAAAGGCGGGATTGCACTTGTAGGAAAGCACATAATCGCTGCCCATCTGTTCCGCCGCGCTGTCCGGATCCGCCCACGGGGTGATGGAAATGCGCCGCAGGTTTTTGAAACGCTTTTTCAGCTGAGGGATCTTGTTGTGCAGCGGTTCGCAGCAGCCGTAATAGGAAAGGCCGCAGCGGTCGAAAAGACGCTGGGTATATTGCAGATCGAACTCGTCGTGCATCTCAGGCGAAACCATCGAAAAGATCTGCGCCATGGAGCGGCACCACACGTCCCTGGCGGTGATGTTGTCGCGGTCGATGTCCTTCACCGGCAGATCCCATGTGCACGCCGGCGTGCAGTGGGTATAGTAGGGATCGGTTTCCAGCACGTTCAGTTCCTCGTAGCGGGTCAGCTCATGCTCATGGACGCGGGTGAACCAATCGATCACCGCGTGCATGAACTCCGGCCGGTCGTACAAATCAAACATACAGTTCTGCACGCCGTGCAGGCGGGGGATCACATCCCAAGAGGCCATGTACAGCGTTACGCCCGCCTTGCGCACCTTCAAAAGGCCGTCGAACACCTGCGCGGCCTGTTCCACATTGGCGGCGGTTTTTTCCTGGTTGATGGTGATTTCCGGCAAACGGAACCTTTCCAGCGCGCTTTCATCCGGCAGCTGGTCGGTGTAGCTGTGCGCAGAAATGCTGCTGCCGGTCAGGCTTTCAATGGTGCGCTGATCGGTCACGGTAAAGCCGTAGCCGCTGTCGTTGAGGGAAACGTGCGCCTCGGCATAGGGTTTGATGGCATAGTCGCCCCGGTGATGCCGAACCTTGAAGATATCCTTGCGCAGGCGGTCTTCCAGCACACGGTTGTGTTCGTCCTGACAACGCAGCTTGAGCTCCTCATGGTCAAATTCGCCCCACGGCTCTTCAAATACCAGAACGGGCGGGCGCACATCGCTGCGCAGGCTGTTCAGGTCGCGGTAGCGGTTGGGTACGGCAAGGTTGAAATCCGTCATGGCCAGTTCGGCGTATTCACCGGCCAGCTGGCGCAAAATATGCAGATCATTCATAAGAACTCCTCCGTTTTGACGAACGAAAAGTTTTGTGAAAAATATTCTGCGTGCAAGTTTGCATCTCCTTCAAGGATGCAAAAAAGCCTCCCGGTTAAGGAGGCTTTTTGCAAGTTCATCACCAGATGATCAGATACAGGCCATAGGCGATCATCAGCGCACCGGCGGCCTTGCGGATTACAGCCTGATGATTTCTCAGCCACCCCAGCGCGCCCTTGAGCCACTGGTAAAAGAGCATCACCGCCAGCATGGGCAGGCACAGCCCGACCGCAAACACCGCCAGCGACACGATGCCCGTCCACATGGTGGCGTTCACCTGACTGGCAGCCAGCATGAGCGCGTTGGCCAGCACAGGCGTCAGACAGGGCGTCCACGAAACGGCAATGAGCAGGCCGAACGCAAACGAGCCCCAGAAACCGTTCATGGTGGGCCGAAAGCGGCCCATCCAGCCGGGCATGCCGGTCTTGAGGTGAAACACATCCAGCATCCACAGACCAAATACGATCATCAAAACGCCAGTCACGGTGTTCAGCACGCCGCGATCCAGGTTTTTGAGCAGGCTGCCCACAGCGCCCGCGCCCGCTCCCATCAGCGTAAAAAGCAGCACAAAGCCGCAAAGCAGGCCGAGGCAGCGGCGCAGCACCATCAGCCACGAGCCGCGCTCCTTTTCACCGCCGATCAGGTACATGGCGTATACCGGCAGCATGGGAAGCACGCAGGGGGATACAAAAGCCAGCAGTCCTCCGCCCAGCATGGTCAGAAGGCTCAGCGGTTCAGGTGCAGCCGCAGTTTGAAACAGGTTCATTCAGCCGCCACCCTTTCCACGCCCATGCCGTCCAGGAAGGCCGTGAGCACGTCGTAGGTCAGCATGCCGCTCTGGCCTGCCGCCAGCGTGCCGTCCGGGTTCAGGATCAGCGTGGCCGGATAGCCCGGAACGCCCACGACGCCTGCCGCCATCCGGTCGGTATCTTCCCAGAAAGTCATGTGCTGCATGCCAAAGCGTTCCTTCACGTTTTCCGTGTTGGATTCATCCTCGCCGTCCCACACATGCACCAGAATCATCTGGAAACTCTCGGGATCGTACAGGTCGTTGACTTCCTTCATGTCGGGCATTTCCTTCATGCAGTAGGTACACCATTCGGTGAAAAAGTTGATCAGCACTGTTTTGCCCAGATGCCCGGTCAGATCCAGCGTGGTGTATTTCTTCAGGATCTCCACTACATTGGGCGCGGTTTGCTGTTCCGGAACGGCAGTTTCGGCACAGGCGGTCAGGGGCAGCAGCAGGCACATAAGCAGCGCCAGCAGGCGCAGTCGGTTGCGTTTCATGGGATCATTCCCTCCTTTGCATTTCTATCTTACCAGAAAAAGCAGGAGAGCGAAACTGCTTTTTCAGCGGAACCAACGCATTTGACGACCGCGCCCGGCTTTTATCATGCAATTTCCACCTTCAGAAATTGCATTTTTCACAAAAATACAAAACAGGTACTTTACGTGCAAAACGAGCATATGCTATAATACATCACAAGTCGCCGAAAGCAACGGCTGATGAATCCAAAATGCAGGAATCGGATTTTTTTCCGTCAAAAATAGTGTTTCGCAAACAGGAGGATCCCCGATATGCCTACCGAAATTTCCCAGCGCTGCCGCGCCATTTCTCCTTCCGCCACCCTGAGCGTAGACGCCAAAGCCAAGGCCCTGCGTGCCGAAGGCATCGACGTGATCGGCTTTGCCGCCGGCGAACCGGATTTTGATACGCCCAAGGTCGTTCGTGACGCTTTCAAGGAAGCGCTGGATCGCGGCCAGACCCGCTATACCCCCGTTGCCGGCACGCTGGAGCTGCGCACGGCCATTGCCCACCGCATGCTCAATGACCACGGCCTGCGCTACGAAATGGACGAGATCATTGTATCCAACGGCGCCAAGCACTCCCTGTACAATGTATTCCAGGCCATCCTCAATCCCGGCGACGAGGTGATCGTGGATAAGCCCTGCTGGGTCAGCTACCCCGAAATGGTGCGCATGGCCGAGGGACGCCCCGTATTCCTCAACTGCCCGGAATCGCAGGGCTTCCTGCCCAAAATGGACGATCTGGTGCGCTGCATTTCTCCCCGCACCAAGGCCTTCGTACTGAACACCCCTTCCAACCCCAACGGCTGCGTGTGGACCCGCGAACAGCTGCAGGAACTGGCCGATCTGGCGGTGGAACACGACTTCTACATCATCGCTGACGAAATTTACGAAAAGCTCGTTTACGGCGATGCCAAACACTACTCCATCGCCACCTTCGGCCCCGCCGTAAAGCGCCGCACCATTCTGATCAACGGCGTTTCCAAGGCGTATGCCATGACCGGTCTGCGTATCGGCTATGCCTGCGGTCCGCGCGACGTGATCGGCGCGATGGTCAAGTACCAGTCCCACGCCACTTCCAGTGCCAACGCCGCCGCACAGCACGCTGCCGCCGTGGCGCTGACCATGGATCAGACCTGCGTGGAGGAAATGCGCAAGACCTATGAAAAGCGCCGCAACCGCATCGTAGAGCTGATCAATGCCATCCCCGGCCTTTCCTGCCGCATGCCCTCGGGCGCCTTCTATGTGATGATGAACATCCGCGGCATTCAGGGCAAGTTCTTCAACGGCAAGTCCCTGGACGACAGCACCGCCATTGCCGAAGCGCTGCTGGAGCATGCGCACGTAGCTGTGGTGCCCGGCGCGGCGTTCATGGCCGAGGGTTACTGCCGTATGAGTTATGCCACCTCCATGGAAAACATTGAGGAAGGCATGCGCCGCATCGCTGCCTTCATCGAGGAGTTGAACGCACAGAATGCTTGAATTCAGCAAAAAGACCAACATGCTCATGCAGTCCAAGTACCAGTATGAGCTGCAGGACGTTGCCGAACCCAACCTCTACCGCGAAAGCTTCGATTACCAATCCATTCCCAAAATCGCCTTCAACAACCGACTGGTTCCCGCCAACATGCCGGACGAAATCTGGATGACGGATACCACTTTCCGCGACGGACAGCAGTCCGTCAGCCCCTTCACACCCGCGCAGATCGAGCATCTTTTCAAGCTGGAAAGCCGTCTGGGCGGCCCCTACGGACTTGTCCGCCAGAGCGAGTTCTTCCTTTACACCGACCGCGACCGCGAGGCGCTGGAACGCTGCCAGAATCTGGGGCTGCGTTTTCCGGAGATCACCACGTGGATCCGCGCCAACGAAAAGGATTTTCAGCTGGTCCGGCGCGCAGGCGTAAAGGAAACCGGCATTCTGGTTTCCTGTTCCGACTACCACATCTTCAAGAAGATGCACCTGACCCGTTCTCAGGCTATGGACAAGTACCTGGGCATTGTGAAGGCCGCGCTGGAGATGGGCATCGTGCCGCGCTGCCATTTTGAGGACATCACCCGCGCCGACTACTACGGCTTTGTGCTGCCCTTTGCCGAAAAGCTGATGGAGCTGGCCCGCGAAAGCGGCATTCCCATCAAAATCCGCGCCTGCGACACCATGGGCTACGGCGTATCCTACCCCGGCGCAGCGCTGCCCCGCAGCGTGTCCGGCATTATTTACGGTCTCAACCACTACGCGCAGGTGCCCAGCGCACAGCTGGAATGGCACGGCCACAACGATTTCTACAAGGTGGTGTCCAACGCCGGCACGGCGTGGCTGTACGGCTGTTCCAGCATCAATTGCTCGCTGTTGGGCATTGGCGAACGCACGGGCAACTGCCCGCTGGAAGCCATGGCCATCGAATATCAGGCCCTGCGCGGCGATACCGGCGGCATGGACCTGACCGCCGTAACCGAAATCGCCGAATACATGGAACGCGAGATCGGCATCGAGATCAGCCCGCGCCAGCCCTTCGTTGGCCGTCACTTCAACGTGACCCGCGCCGGCATCCATGCAGACGGCCTGCTCAAGGACGAGGAAATCTACAACATTTTCAACACCTCCGCCATCCTCAACCGTCCCGCGATGGTCGCGGTGGACAGCCACAGCGGCCTTGCCGGCGTGGCGCACTGGATGAACAGCTACTTCCGCCTGCTGAACGAACATATGCTGGACAAGCAGGACCCGCTGGTCGTTGCCGTAAAGGCCAAGATCGACGAGCTCTACGCCCAGGGCCGCAACACCGTCATGGGCGACGAGGAAATGGAGATCATGGTTCGCGACGCCGATCAGGAACGCTACGAGCGCCTGCTGTTCCACAAGTCCTGAGCATACAAAAAGAACCGCCTTGAAGCGGTTCTTTTTGTATGCTCATTTTTTGGTTTTGACGATGTAGATGGGCCTCTTTTTGGTTTCCAGATAGGTTTTGCTCAAATACTGGCCCAGAATGCCGATGCAGAACAACTGAATGCCGCCCAGGAACAGAATAATGCAGATGCTGGCCGGGAAGCCTGCGACCGGATCACCGAAGAGAATGGTTTTGAAAAAGAAGAACAAAAGCATGGCAAAGGCGATGACGCAGAACAAAACGCCTGCAAAGGACGCGATGGCCAGCGGCGCAGTTGAGAAGGCGGTGATGCCGTCGATGGAATACAGCAGCAGCTTCCAGAACGACCATTTGGTTTCGCCCGCCACGCGCTCGATGTTTTCATATTCCAGCCATTTGGTTTTGAAGCCCACCCAGCTGAAAAGGCCCTTGGAAAAACGGCCCACTTCCTTCAGCGAAAGGATCGCATCCACCATCTGGCGGGTCATCAGGCGAAAATCACGCGCGCCGTCCACGATCTCGGTCTTGCTGATGCCGTTGATCAGCCGGTAGAAAGCGCGGGCAAAGAAACTGCGGATGGGCGGCTCGCCCTTGCGGGTCACACGGCGGCTGGCCACGCAGTCATAACCGTCGTTTTCAATCGCGTCCAGCATTTCCGGCAGCAGGGACGGCGGATCCTGCAGGTCCACATCCATGATGGCCACATAATCGCCCGTAGCGGCCTCCATACCGGCAAACATGGCGCTTTCCTTGCCGAAATTGCGGCTGAAGCTGATGTAATGCACGCGTTCATCCAGCGCATGCAGTTTTTCAAACTGCCCAAGCGTGCCGTCGCGGCTGCCGTCATCCACAAACATCAGTTCAAATTCCACAGGCATGCCCTGCACTTCTTTCAGGAACGCCTCATAGAACAGCGGTACGGCCTCTTCCTCATTATAACAGGGAATGACCACGCTCAGTTTTTTCATCGTTTCATCCTCCGTTAATCCAACGCGTTTTCAGGCGGCGTGTAGCGCAGCGTCTGGGTCATAAAGCTGTACCACAGCATGCGCTGTTCTTGATTGCCGTTGTGGGTGTAAAGATCCACCTCGTACAGCCAGGCGTCATCCAGCACAGCGGCCAGCACATCCAGCTGCACATCCGCGTCGCCGGAGCGCAGCCAGTAGTTGAGCCAGGCATGCTTGTGACCGCTGATCAGCGCGCGTTCGTCCGTGCTCAGCGGCAAAACAACATCATACTTTTCGGCCAGATTCTGCTGGATCGGTTGGGCGAGCTTTGCCAGCTGATCCGCCGTTACATCGCGGAAATCCTCTTCCTGCGAGGCGTAAATTTCCGCCACCACATGGTAATTTTCCGCAAAGATCACCGTTACGTTCTGCGTGCGCATATCCGTAATGTATTCATCAAACAGTTTCTCCGCGCCGGTTTCATGAACGGCCAGATAGTTTTCGCGCGCTTGGTCGATCTCCTCCTGTGAAGACTGCGCGGTCAGCACCGTGCTTCCTGCCGGGATGACCAGCCCGAACCGGCCTTCCGGGTCCGCATAGGGCACACCTTCCGTGGACAGGGATTCCAGATTGGTAAAGTTGAGCGACTGCACAAACGAGTCCATGGCCTCCGCATCCGCTGCCAGTTCCTGCGCGGCAGGATCGTCCTCGGGATAGGCGTTGGCTTTGGGAACGACCGCCCACACCTCCAGCAGCTCGTCGCCGCGCATGAAAGCGATGGCCTCGGCATCGAGCGTGATACCGCTGCCCCATTCTCCCAGGGTGATATCAGTCTGAATATGCAATGCTTCAAAGCCGTACAGGGTTTCCACGCAGGCGCAGCTTTCGCTGGCGTCCACGCTCACACCCTTTTTGGCAATGTTCTGAGCGATCTGCGGCCACAGCGCCAGCAGTTCCTGCGCCGTCAGGGCATTGTCCGGCTTCATCACGCTTACGCTTGCCAGCGCGCGCCCGTTGGGCATGCGCACCAGATACACATCGCCGTACATTTCCGCGTTCTGCATCAGGGTATACATGCCCTCCAGCCCGGCAGGAATCTCCCAAGAGCTGCTGTCCCACAGGTGCACAGCCTGCGCGCCTTTGGGCAGCGAATAGGTCGCAATGGGCGATGCAGAAGCGGTCTGCACGCAGCCCACCATCATGACAAGCGCTGCAAGCAGCGTCAGAAAACGTTTCATCAAAAAGGGACACCTCTTTCGTATCCGTGTTGTGTTTATTGTAACACGAACCGCATCGTGTGCGCAATGCGTCAATCCTCAAACTGTCCCAGATAGACGGCTACCGAGCGGGTCATTTCACGGGAAAAGTCCGAATTGTACTTGCGGTCACAGAACGCCTGCAGCCATTCCTGATAGGGTCGCTGCACGGCCTTGTAGGAAAGCATCTCCGCCAGCTCCCCGGCGTCCATTTCGCGATAGGCATTCTCATGCACCACATGGCGCATGGCGGCGCGCTGCGGTTTCACACGCTCTTTCTGCTGCTGCGTGGGATAGCCGAATACCAGCATGGCCGCCGGGAATACATAGCGGGGCAGATGCAGCATCCGCTGATGAATTTCGGCATTTTCCATCACATCGCCAATGTAGCAGGAACCAATGCCCAGACTTTCCGCCGCCGTCACGGCATTCTGCGCAGCAATGTTGGCGTCGCTTACCGCCAGCAGCAGGTCGCCCACGCCAGGATTGCGAGGTTCGCAGCCCGCTGCTTTGAACGCCTCATACCATTTGCGGCAGTCCGCGCAGAAGATGAGCACCATGGGCGCAGAAGCAATAAACGGCTGGTTGTCGCAGCTTTTGACCAGCTGATCCTTGATGCCCTGATCGGTGATATCCAGAATGGTATACAGCTGCTGGCAGCCCGCCGTGGGCGCCATGACGGCCGCCTGCAGGATGACTTCCTTTGCTTCGGCAGGAATGGGTCTGTTTTCAAAGGCGCGGGTGGATTTGCGGTCATAAAGCTGACGGATGGTTTCGTTCACAGTTTCTTTCTCCTATCAATCAGGGCCCGGCCATTTACGCCGGGCCCGTTGCTGAATTTACAGTTTCACACTCAGCGTGCCCACCGGCTTGTACGCGCCGGTCAGCACATCCCTGAGGATTTTGAGCATATCCACCGTGTACTCGAATGCGGTCAGGCCGCATGCGCCTTCCGGCAGATCGCTCAGGTCATAGGGGTTGCCCATGGCGCACACCACCAGCGGCTTGCCGGTGGCAGCCAGCGCGTTCATCAGGTCGATCTGGCTGCGGCGGATGTGGGCGTTGTAGGCGCACAGCACGATACAGCTGGCGCCCTGCGCGGCGGCCACGGCCTCGTCAATATCCTTCTGTTCGGGCAGCACAGGCGTGACCATGCTGGAACCGCCCAGTTCCTTCTGCATGTAATCGGTAAAGCCGGTGAAGCGGCTGAGCTGATCCACCGCCTGCGAGGTGTGGAAGGGATGACAGCCCACAAAGAAGGGCTGATCGCCCAGCGCGGGCACTTCCTCCGCGCCCACCATGCACACGGAGGCAGCGCGCTGCTCCTGCACATTGCGCAGGGCTTCGGGATCGGTGCATACGCTCATGGGCTGACGTTCGCGCCTGAGCAGCGCTTCCTTGGCGGCCACAATGCGCTCAATGCACTTGTCCATCATTTCGGGATCTGCGTTGGCAGCGGTATGCTCGCAGGCTTCGCCGGTCAGTTTGGGATCATGGCACACACAGATCAGATCCACACCCGCATCAATGGCCGCCAGCGAGCCTTTCACCGTGCCGTAGAAAGTAGCGATGGCCTGCATCATCATGCAGTCAGAAATGATCAAGCCCTTGAAACCCAGCTTTTCACGCAGGATGCCCTGCATGATGGTTTTGGACATGGTGGCGGGCACATTGTCCTTTTCGATCTGCGGGAACAGGATGTGCGTGGTCATAATGGCGCTCACGCCGGCCTCGGCTGCTGCCTTGAAGGGGATCAGCTCGCAGGCTTCCAGTTCTTCGATGCTCTTGTCCACCACCGGCAGGCCCAGATGGGAGTCCACATCCGTATCGCCGTGGCCGGGGAAATGTTTGGCGCAGCTGATGACGTTTTCCTCCAGACCGCGGATCATGGCGCAGCCGTAGTTGGCGACCGTTTCGGGCTGATCGCCAAAGGAACGCACGCCGATGACCGGATTGCGCGGGTTGGAGTTGGTGTCCATCACGGGCGCAAGGTCAAAGTTCACGCCGATGGCATTCAATTCTTTTCCTGTGATCACACCGGACTGATACGCGTTCTCCACATTGCCCGTGGAAGCCAGCGCCATGGCGCACGGGGTGATGGCGCACTCCTCCGGCAGACGGGTCACCGCGCCGCCTTCCTGGTCGATGGTGATAAACGCAGGCAGGCCCGTTTCAGACATAATCAGTTCCTGCAGATCATCGCACAGCTTTTTGAGCTGCTCCGCGCTCTCCACATTGCGCTTGAACAGGATCACGTTGCCCACCTTGTATTTGCGCACCAGTTCCCTGAAATCCTCAGGGATCGCAGTGCCATGAAAGCCAGCCACAAAACGCTGGCCTGTTTTCCAGATGATATCACGAATCATGCAGTACGCTCCTTTGTTTACGGGGGGGGCCTCCGGCGGGCAGGGGCAGGGCCCCTGCACCCCAGACTGACCGCGTTTCACACGGTCAGAGGTTGTGTGTTATGTTTGGAGCTGCAGCGAAGACCGCCGGAGGTCGGAGGGACCTCCGGCTCGCTTGCGCTGCCTTCCCCTCGAGGGGAAGGTGTCACCCTTCGGGTGACGGATGAGGTGAAAAAGCAGTGTTCAACGAGGAACACGAGGGCGGTATTCGTGCCGCCCGCCAGCGCCTCCGCGCAGTGAAACCAAGCATGCAAAACATCCAGCCTCGCACGCTTCCCCCTGGGGGGAAGCTGTCACCGAAGGTGACGGATGAGGGGAGATGCGCCAAGCCGCTTTCTTACTTTTTCAGCGCAGCGCTGATATGCCCCTTGGCAGCATCCAGCGCCGCATTTGCGGCATCCGCATCCAGCCCGAGCAAAATCATCACAATCGCGGTCTTGCAGCGGAATTCACACTTTTCCAGCGTGGCGCGCGCCGTCTCGTTATCCACACCGGTCGCTGTACATACAATGGAAATCGCACGATGCACCAGTTTTTCATTGGTGGCCTTTACATCCACCATCAGGTTGCCGTACACCTTGCCCAGCTTGATCATGGTGGCGGTGGACAGCATATTCAAAACCAGTTTCTGCGCAGTGCCGCTCTTCAAGCGGCTGGATCCGGTCACGACCTCCGGGCCGGGCACAGGCGCCATGGTGATATCCGCATGGCGGCTCAGTTCGCTGTTATTGCAGCAGGTGAGCGCCATCACGGGAGCGCCCAGAGAGCGGGCGTAGTCCATCGCGCCCAGCACATAGGGCGTGCGGCCGCTGGCGGCAATGCCCACCAGCGCGTCCTTCGCGCTGAAGCCAATGCTTTCCAGATCGGTGCGGCCCATGTCATAGTTGTCTTCCGCGCCTTCCACGGCCTTGACAAAGGCGTTGTCGCCGCCCGCGATCAGACCCTTGACCAGCTCGGTGCTCACGCCGAAAGTCGGGGGACATTCCACCGCGTCCAGCAGGCCCAAACGGCCGGACGTGCCCGCGCCTACATAGATCAGGCGTCCGCCGTTATCCAGCTTTTCATAAATCACATCCACCGCTTTGGCAATTTCGGGCAGCACTTCCTTCACCGCATCCGCCACGCGGTGATCTTCTTCGTTGATGAGGGTCAGCATTTCCAGCGTGGGCAGGGTATCGATCTGCATGGTGCGCTGATTGCGCTGCTCAGTATCCAGCTTGCGAAGTTCAACCATTGATAAACGTCCTCCTTGCGTTGTCCCGGACGGGTTTTGGTTTTGTTTGATGCATAAAACGGCAAGACATATATAATAAAAGTATAGTCTTCGAAGGTTTCTTTGTCAAGGCCGAGGGCAAGTTCACCCTTGACTTTGCGCGCTGGGTTTCCTATACTGAACTCAGTATCCAACACATGAGGAGTGTTGAAAGATGAATGAACGTTATTACAGCGGCTGGGACGGCGGCGGCACAAAAACGGAAGTACTGTGCGTAAACGCAGCCGGTGAAACCATTGCCACGGATTTCTTCGGCCCCATCAACATCAACGGCGCGACCCGCGAGCGCGTTACGCAGACCATCCGCGACGGCATGGCCTTTCTGGCCTCGCTTCCCGGTGGGCTTGACGCCTGCGCCGGCATTGTGATCGGCATTGCGGGCGTAAGCAACAAGGACGCCAGCGGTCTGATCACCGAACAGGTACGTGCAAGCGGCTATCAGGGCCCGCTTGCCCTGAAGGGCGATCAGGAGATCGCTCTGGCAGGCGCGGTGGAAAGCGCGGGCGCAGTGCTGGTGGCCGGTACCGGCAGCGTGTGCTGCGGTCAGGACGGTCAGGGCCGCACGGCCCGCACCGGCGGCTGCGGCTACCTGATTGACGACGAAGGCGGCGGATACGCCATCGGCCGCGATATTCTGGCCGCTGCTGTGCGCGCCATGGACAACCGCATCCCGCCCACGGTTCTGACCGCGCTTCTGAAAGAAGAAATGGGCTTTGAAAACAGCCGTGATATGATTACATGGCTGTACGCTCCCTCCACCAACAAAAAGGAAGTCGCCGCTCTTTCTCCGCTGATGACCAAAGCCATGAGCATGGGCGATGAAGCTGCGCTGAACATTGCGCACAAAGCCGCCCGCGAGCTGACGGAACTGGTGAAGGGCGTGTGGCGAACGCTGAATCTCAAGCAGGGCGAACTGGCCTTTGTAGGCAGCATCCTGCTCAAGTGCGAGCTGATCAACCGCGAAGTGACCGCGCTGTGCGAGGAATCCTGCCCGGGTCTCAAGGTCATTCAGGCGCACGGCACGCCCGCGCAGGGCGCAGCCAAACTGGCGCTGCAACTGTAAATCAACAGGCCACGCATTTTCTGCGTGGCCTGAAAAATTTTTTGATCCTCTACAACCATTCCCCAACCCGAAGCGTCTGATATACGAAACCCGCGGGAAAACCACCCGAAAGGAGCGAGGAAAGTGGACGCGATGACCTTCCAGCGCGAAGCCATGCAGCTGGAAAAACTGATGTACCATGTAAGCTGGTCGATTTTGCGCAACAGCGATGACTGCGCGGACGCTGTGCAGGACACCCTGATGCGCGCATGGCAGAAGAAGCACACGCTGCGCAGCATGGATCACTTTAAGCCGTGGCTGATGCGGATTCTGGTCAACCAATGCAAAGACATGCTTCGGCGGCAAAAGAGACGCAGCTTTTTTCCACTGGACGAAGCGGCGGAAAGCATCGCCGCGCCTGAACAGCCCCTCGAACTGACAGAAGCCATCAGCCGCCTCAAACCGGAATGGCGTTTGGTGATTGTGCTGCATTATATGGAGGGATGCACCGTGCAGGAGATTTCCGCCATGACCGGCACGCCTACAGGCACCGTCAAAACGCGGCTGAGCGCCGCTCGCAGGTGGCTGGGCAGGCTTCTTAGTGATGAATGGGAGGAGGAGAAAGGATGAACGAGAAAGAACTTCGCACACGCATGCAGCAAAACATGCCCGAAGTGCCAGAAAATTTTCACCGTGCCATGGAAAACACGCTGAACCGCATCGTTTGTCAAGAGCAGGCTGATCCGGTTCGCGCGCTTGTATTTCGCCCCCGCCGCGCGCTCGCACTGGCGCTTGCCATCGCGCTGCTGCTGGGAACGGTCGCTTTTGCAGCCTACCGCTGGCAGATTTTTGATACGCTGAGCCTGCTGACAAGCGAAAATCCCAAAAACGCCGATCGGGTGATGCAGGCCGATCTGGCGCATACCAACGTCAACGGGGTGGACATCGCCGTGACCGAGGCCGGATATGACGGCCGCATCCTGTTTTTGCGCTACAGCTACCGTCTTCCCGGCTTCGAAGAATCTTTGGGCGTTTACGAAAACGGTCAGCTGAAGGAGGGGCTTCTTTACGAGGAAGACGAGCTGCTCAGCAAGTACAACGTGGGCTGGTGGACGGATAACTTCTGGATTGACGGGCTGACCATGGAAATGTTCTCCGGTTCCGGCGGCGTGACCACCGGCAGCGACGTGCCGGGCGAGATCATCGTAACGGAATACTGGCGGCTGGATGCGGGCGCGGTGCGGCTGAGCGGCGAGGTGGACATCAGCCTGCCAATTGGCGCGAAGCCGGATACCAGCAAGTATTTCCCGCTGTTTGAGCACCCGGAATGGAAGGATGAAAACGGCAACTTCAAAATGCCGGACGAGGGGCTGGTCACCTTTACGCTGGATACGGGCGATATGCTGGATCAGGTGGTGACCGAGCATCCCAACCTTCCCGTGGAGCTGCCAGAGGTAACGGCGAAGGTGACGGAGGCGGCCTATTCGCCGCTGATGACCTATATCACCCTTGATTTGCAGGGCAATCCCGACGCGTGGGATGCCTTCGAGGCCGAGCACGGCGAAGGCTGGACGGACGAGGACGGCAATGTGATCATGCCCTATACCGCCATGGACGTGCACGGCGACTGGGTATGCAATCTCCACCTGGTGGATGGAAACGGCGCCGAACTCTTCCCAGGTGAATACGCCTGCTCCGGCTACGGCGACGACTGGGCCGAATACCTGTACCCCTACATTGAAAGCCTGCCGGATGAGCTGTACCTTGCGCCCATCGAAAACGGCGCCGCTGATTTCAGCCGCGCCGTCCGGGTGCGATAAAATTTTTTCGCCTCCCTGCGCCAAATCAAAATTTTTCCGCAATAAGCCGTGCGGCAGCGGGCCACAATAGGCGCGAGGAGGCGAACAGCATTGAAAAGGATCCTGATTCTACTGGCAGTCACCCTGATGAGTCTGGCGCTGTTCACGGCCTGCACCAGCAACGCCGATACCATGCCCCAGACCAGTCCCACCACATCCGCCGCGCCGTCGGCAGCACCCACCATGGAGCCTGCGAACACCATGGATCCCAACATCAGCATGTCCCCTGCGGCCACGCAGGGAACCGCTGGTGTGGGCGGGCTGGATACCACGCCCACCACGGAAACCATGAATAACGGCGGCATCAACACGCTCGAGGACGCGCGCCGCATTTCCGAACAGATCGCGGAGGAAGTGGAAAAGCTGTCCGAGATCGACGATGCGGAAGTGGTGGTAGCCGGCAACATTGCCCTTGTGGCCATTGAGTACGACGATCAGTATCAGGGCGGTCTGGATGACCGGCTCAAGGACATGATCACCGAGCGCGTGGAAACCATCGACAAAGCCATTACCAGCGTGCATGTCACCGACAGCAGGGAAATGTACGCCACCATCAAGGAGCTTGCCAAAAGCCTGACCTCCGCCGGTTTCACCTTTGAGGAACTGCAGACCAAGCTGCTGGATCTGGGCTCCACCATTGCCGGCGGCGGCACCCCCAAAGTCAACCAGCCCCAAAGCAACACGCAGGGGTAGGCAGGGGTAGGCAGGGGTAGTACCCCTGCACCCCGGCTCCGTGCCTTCGGCGCGGGGCTTGTTTTTTGTGTTTGGTGCTGCTGCTAAGACCGCCGGAGGCAATACAGTGCCTCCGGCTCGCTTGCATGGGATTCCCTACGGTTCCAATTGCGTGCGCGAGGAACACACGGGCGGGATCTATCCCACCCCTACGGAGAACACACAAGCAAGGCGCGCAGCCCCTCCGCACGCTTCCCCCTGGGGGGAAGCTGTCACCGAAGGTGACTGATGAGGAGGGCGCTGCACCAGGCCTCTTCTTCACGTCTTCCTCACCCAATCTCCCGCTCCACGATTCCATCCAGCACCTTCTGCCACCTGTCAAAATCCATATTCTGCACATAAAACCGTTCCAGTTCGTCATGCAGGCCCTTGGCGGCAGCCAGCTGCTCCGTGGCTCTCTGCCACAGCAGCTCGCAGGCGTTGCGGTCAAAGTTCTGTTCGTGCTCAGGTTCGCCGGCCCAGTCAAACAGCGCGGCTGCTTCCAGCCATTCACTGGAGGCTTCCCTGCTGCCGGTGCAGTATGCCAGTCCGTGCGCGGGAATGATGACATGAGCGATTTCCTTGGGTGAAAGCGGATCCAGCAGCTGAATCGCATGAAGTCCACGGCGCACAGCGCCCTCCGTGAGGCGCTGCATCAGCCCCGTGGCGTACGAGCCAAAGGGGCATTCGATGGTGATGCAGCGTTCCAGCGGTGCAAAATCGGCAACCGTCACCTGTCCCCTGGGGGTAAAAGCAGAGGCAAACAGCCTGCGCACCGTGCCTGTACCGCCCCGAAGCGGCATGGCGGCGATCCATTCATCCGCCAGTTTACGAGCCTTGGAGGCGTTTTCCACAGCCATCGGCGCGGCTTTCAGCACCTGTTCGGAAGCTGCCAGATAGCGGTAGCACCGCGCAAACCTTGCCGAAATCTGCTTCTGCACCTTTTCAATGTCCCGCACGTGAGGAAGCAGCGCCTTTTCATCCAGAAAATCGCCCAGCGAAATCAGCGTGTCCCGGGCTCCAGGGATAACGGGATCGTAGATATGCGGCGCAGTGCCGTCCATCATGCCAACGCCCAGCGCAGGCAGGCTTACGCCGTCCAGACTGTCCGGGTCCGAGGAACAGTGAAAATATTCCACTTCCAGCCCCTTGTCCTCCGCAGCTCTGGCAAAGCGTTTCATCAGCGTGCTCTTGCCCACACCGGGGCCGCCCTTGATATAGTACATGCGCTTTTGCTGCTCTTTGGGCAGAATGAAATCAAAACAGGAATAGAATCCCTGTGCGGTATTGCCGCCCGCCAGAAAATGAAAATGGTGCATGCTGCATCCTCCTTGCTGATCATTCAAGCCAAGGATATGCGGTCATGCACCGTTTCATCCATGTTAATAATGCTGTTTGAGGTAGGTAAAGATCTGCTGGGCAACCGGCGCGGCCACGCTGCCGCCCGTGCCGCCTTCCTCCACCAGAACGCTCACGGCGTAGGGATAGCGGTCATCATCGATGTAGCCGGTGAACCAGGCGTGGGTCACGTCCACGCCGTTGCTGGAACCCTCGGCACTGCCGGTTTTGCCTGCAATGGTCAGCCCGTCCACCTTTGCGCGGGTGCCGGTGCCGTTTTTGACCACGTCCTTCATGTAACCGTCAATGATCTGCGCCGTTTCTTTGGAGCATGCGGTGCGGTATACGCGGCTGGACGTGCGGGTGCGCACCGTTCCGGCGGGGCTCTGCACACGGCTGAGCAGCCGCGGCTCCATCATCACGCCTTCGTTGGCAATAGCGGCGGAAACCATGCACAGGTGCAGCGGCGTGACCGCCACCTGGCTCTGGCCCACGCCGCTCCATGCAATTTCAAAGCTGTTGCGGTTGGTTGTGGGATAGCGGCTGTTTTCCACCACCAGATCACGGAAGAGAAAATTATCGTTAAAACCGAAGTTCTCCGCCGTTTTGCGCAGGGCGCTGTCGCCGATCACCAGGGCGGTCTGGGCGAAGGCATTGTTGCAGCTCACGCGGAAGGCTTTGGCAAGGCTGATCTCGCCGTGCTGCTCGTTGCCGTAGTCGGTGATGAGATGCTCGTCCATCACCTGCGTTGCGCCCGTGCAGGTGTACACGGCGTTCTGCGCATTGGCCAGATTTTCCAGTGCAGCCACAGCCGTAATGATTTTGAACGTGGAGCCAGGAGGCATCAGGCTTTGCAGAGCGCGGTTCCAGTAAGGGTGCTGGCTGGAATTGCGGATAGCGTCCGTGATGTTCTGAGGGTCGTACACCGGCAGGCTGACCATCGCCAGCACCTCGCCGGTTTTGTAATTCATGACCACTGCTGCGCCGCATTTGCCGCGCGTTTGGGAAGTATTGAGGAAAATTTCTACAATCTCGGTTTGCAGCCTGCTGTCGGCGGTGATGACCACTGTATCTCCCTTGCGCTGCACCCCGTCCAGCAGCGCGTTCACACGCTCGTTCAGGCTGGTTTCAAAACCCAGCAGATAGTTGGCCTGAAAGCTTTCGATGCCGTTGGCCACATTGCCTTCGGTATCGCCCAGAAGGTGCACCATGCTGGAACGGCTCAGGGTGTTGGACTGATAGGTGCGCTTGCCGTTTTCATCGCTGCTGGCGACCACCACGCCGTTGCGGTCGAGGATATCGCCGGGAACCACCTGGCTTCTGGCGGAACGGTAGCGCGTGTTGCGCGCGCTGGAGACCCAGCGGTTTCCGTAGGCGGATACCGAGTACAGTCCATATGCGCCGCTGATGATGAGCATGGCGATGGTAATCAGCGTCAGAAAGCGGAAGCGAAGTCTTTGCTGTTTCATTTTAGTAATCCTCCGCGTTGGGCATGCCGAACGTATCCTGCATGGAACGGCTGATCTCATAATCATATGCCAGATCATCCTGATTCACGCTGGCGACGCCCTGAATCAGCCCGATCAGGCCCATGCAGCTGACCAGCGACGTACCGCCGTAACTGACGAACGGCATGGTTACGCCTGTGAGGGGAATAAGCTTCATCACGCCGCCGATGATCACAAACGTCTGCACGCCCAGCATGACCGTTGCGCCCATGGCAATAATGGCATGGAAGCTATGCCTTGCGCCGGCTGCAATGGACGCGCCGCGCAGAATGAGGATCACATACATCACCAGTACCAGCACGCCGAACAAAATGCCGAACTGTTCGCAAATTACGGCAAAAATGGCGTCCGAGAAATACACCGGGATCACGCGGGGCGAACCCAACCCCAGTCCCACGCCGAACAGACCGCCGGAGGCGATGGCCATCAGCGCCTGCACCATCTGATAGCCGCTGGTTTCATAGTACAGCCACGGGTTTTTCCAGATGGCCACGCGCTTTTTGACGTGCGCAAACATCCTGTAGCCCAGCACCGCCGCGCCGCAGCCGCCCATCATGCCCAAGCCGGTGAGCGGCAGATTGCCCGTGGTGCCCCAGAACAGGAACAGGGTGGTGGCATAGTAGATCAGCGCAGTGCCAAGGTCTTTCTGCAGCATGAGCGTGAGCAGGCAGAACCCTGCAAAAATGAACCACGGCCAGAACTGATGGCGGCTCATGTACCAGCCCAGAATCAGCAAAAGCGCCATTTTGACCATTTCGCTGGGCTGCAGGCTGGTGCCGCCGATCACGATCCAGTTGGTCGCGCCGTTCTGCTCCGTACCAATGGCCAGCGGCAGCACCATCAGCGCCGCCGAGCCCAGCATGACCACCTTGATCAGAAAATGCCAGTTTTGAATGTAGCGCACCAGCAGGATACACACCAGCATGGCCAGAATGCCCACGCCGTAATACATGGCCTGCTGCACGCCGCGCGATGTGCCGGCGCCGCGGTCTGTCACGTACAAAACCAGTACGCCCAGGGCGCACAGGAAGTTGGCAATCGCCAACAACAGCTTATCCGCCGGAAAAAAGCGCGGCATCCACATGGTGGCAATGTAGATCATCAGCGGCACCACGGCGGCCAGCACAAAACCGTCTTCCCTGATCTCGCCGTGCAAAGAAATCAGCAGAAAGGCGCTGAAAAAGAACAGCATCATGGCCGAAACCAGCATCCAATCCGGTCTGCGGCGCCTGGCCGCTGCAGCCTTGTCCCGCTCGCGGCGTTCGGCGCGGGAGCGTTTGTTTTTGCTCATCGCCTGTTTCCTCCCCTGAAGAACGGATCCCAGACTTCACGTTTCATCACTTCAGCCTCGTCCTGACCCACATAGTCGCTCTTTTGAGGTTCATCGCTTGGTTCCAGGATCCAGTCGTCTTCCTCTTCCTCATCGTCCATCACAGGGGGATAGAAAACAGGCTCTTCAGACGGGAGCTCGGGCTTCTTCTGCCCGGCGGGACGCATGTAGATGCTGTTATCCACCAGTCCCTCTTCGCGGGCGATGTTTGCCATGTCAAAAGGCAGCGCGTCGGGATCTTCGTCATAGGTCCACTCAGGCTGCGCTTCTTCGGAAACATCTTCCGCCATTTCCTGCGCCTGCATCTGCTGCGCCATGGCCTGCTGATAACCCTGCTGGTACGCCTGCTGCATTTGCTGCATCTGCCACTGCTGGAACAGCATCTGCTGCACCTGTTCCTGCGTGTACTGCGGCTGCTGGGGCTGCGGTTCCTCCTGCCATTCCACGCCGCTGCGCACACTGGCATGCCCCACGCTTTCAAAGCCTGCAAACAGGCGCAGGCGCATCTTTATGCCGCCCACGATCAGCCACGAACCATGCGCCATATACAGCGGCTGTCTGCGGCTTTTGAAGTCCTCGCCGTCCACATGCACAGAATTCTTCCCAAACGGCTCCACCATCAGACCCTTGCGGTCGTCAAAACGGAACCAAAGATGTCTGCGTTCCACACCATCCGCCTGCACGCACAGGTCGTTGGTGCGCGCCGTGCCCAGCGTGCCTTCTACCGGCACCTGATATACCGTGCCGCGGGCGACGTCCTCACCGCCGTCCACAACCACCATTTCGCCCACAAAACCGGCGTCCGGCAACAGTTTCAGCCGTTTCTTTGCCGCGCGTTTGTCCTTGCGGTACCAGCGCCAGCTGCGCCATGCAATCAGCGTCATCCAAAACAAAAACCAGTACCGCGCAGCCTGTGCGAGCACTTCGTAGACGTTATCGGGCATGGGGGATGGCCTCCTTTCCGTAGGCAGAGGGGGGAGTGAGGGGCTTACGTGATCAGTTTGATGCAAGCACTGCCGGTGCTTGCGCGGTTCTCTTCGATGGAGCTTGCGTGCTCAGCTTGTTGCAAGCACTGCCGGTGCTTGCGCGGTTCTCTTCCGCTCCGCTCGGGCCAAAGGATCAGGGGGGATTTCGATTTCCCCCCTTAGATCCTCTGGACTCCTGT
>JAFYQB010000031.1 GCA_017547285.1 Clostridia bacterium | reverse complement strand
CAAGGGTTTCACCCTTGACCCAAAACCGCGACCCAGTTCATGGGTCGCGGGGCGGGTCTTTTTTGTTGCTTGCATTGCCTTCTCCTTGAGGAGAAGGTAGCAGCCCGAAAGGCTGACGGGCGACCAATGGTCGCCCCTACGGAGTGTACACACTTACGGCACGCAAACCACCCGTCCGGCGGTAAAATCCCCGGGGGCCAGCTGTGTATTTACACTCAGGAACACCCCGGGCGCAACGCCAAACAGCTCCGAAAGCGTGTTCAGATCTTCAAACTGGCCCATCACATAGCTGTCTGTACCGGAGGGGCACAGTCTGCGTGAACCGGCCGGCGGAATGCAGTAGCGTGTACCGGGCGCAAGTCTTGTGGTAGGCAGCGTGGGATTGGCCAGACGCATGGCCTGCCACGAAACATTGTGCTGCAGCAGCAGATCGGTAAACGTCTGCCCATTCTGGACGATACCGCGCGAATAGCCCAGCGGGCACAGTGTGACCTGCGGAACCGGAATGACCTGCGGGGACGTAACCTGCGGCACAACTTCCGGCGTGGGCAGTCCGGAAGGGCCTTCTTCGGGCTGGGCAGGCTGATTATCAGCAGATGCATCGGGCGTGGGAAGAATGACCGGGCCTTCACCAGGCTGAGCGGGAACATCGATCATCATATCGGTCGGCTCCTTTGCTGATTGTTCGTTATCAGCATATGAAGCCGCAGCCGAAACCGTGAGGTTTGCTGCACTCGCTTTTTTCAGTTCGGCTTCCAGCTGCGCAATGCGTTCGGCGTCCGCCAGCATCTGTTCCTCATGGCTGGCAGCGGTCTGCACAGCTGCTTCCTTCAGCTGACGCACGGTGTTTTCCAGCGCACTGCAGGCATCCGACAAATCCTCATATTCAGCTGCAAGGGCTTCCAATTCCTGCAGTTGTTTTTCATTCTGCCGTTTCTGCTGTTCCAGCGCTGCGGCTGCCTCCTGCGATGCGGAATCCGCAGTGGCTAATTGCTGTTTGAGCCGTTCCTGTTCTTCCAGCAAACTGCGCGTGGCCTTTGCAGCGGCCTCTTCCGCCGCTTCATACTGCCCGATCTGCTTTTCCAGTTCCCGGCGTTTGCTTTGCAGGCTGTTCACCTCATCCTGATACCATTCGAGCATCCGGGACTGATCAATGTTCGCGTTCACAATCAGCCCCGTTGCCAAAAGCAGCGCCGCCGCCAGTGCGATCAGGATTCCGGCCGTCTGTTTCATGCCCTTCACTCCCATCAAAAAGCGTTCGATGCCAGTTTGGCATCGAACGCTTGAAAATATACAGATGGGGATATCAGGTGGTCAGGGGTTCCTCAACCTTATCCACCGGCTGAGGATCCGGCAGGGGCGGCAGCTCGCGCAGATCGGAAATGCCAAAATGCTCCAGGAACTTGTCCGTAGTGGCGTACAGAATCGGGCGGCCAAGGGCTTCCTTGCGGCCCACTTCCTTGATGAGTCCCTTGTTGAGCAGGGACTGCACGGAGTAATCGCACTTCACGCCGCGCACCTGCTCCACCTCGCCCTTGGTGGTGGGCTGACGGTAGGCGATCACGGCCAGCGTTTCCATCACCGTCTGGCTCAGGCTCTGGCGCTGCACGGGCTGAAGCATTTTTTCCACATAGGGCGCGTATTCCGCGCGGGTTTCCAGCCGCAGATGGTCGCCGTAGCGCTTAACGGTAATGCCGCGTTTTTCCTCGTCAAACTGGCGCTGCAGCATGTCCACCGCCCGGGCAGCCTCTTTTTCGTCAATCTCCAGCGCCGTCGCCAGATCCGCGATCTTTACGGGTTCGCCCGCCACGAACAGAATGGCCTCGATGACCTGCGGGGCGATCTCCAAATCCATCATCTTCGTCTCCATCGGTTTCCTTCCTTCCGGGTACCAGCAGAATGGTATCAAACGTGGCGCTCTGCACCACATGCGCTTTGCCAAGCTTCAGAATTTCCAGAAGCGCCATAAAGAGCGTGACCACTTCTTCCTTGTCCGGCGCATCGCTGAACAGTTCTTCAAAGCGTGTTTCGCCAAACAGCAGGCGGCTTTCAATGGCCTCCATGCAGCCTTCCACGGTAAAGCTGTCGCGCTTGATATCGCGCAGGCGCAGGTTGATCTCCGGCGTTTCGGCCACCACACGGTTCTGCACGCGCACCAGCGCTTCCCAAAGCGCCTCCAGCGTCAGACCGTCCAGCTCCACGGTGGGCGGCGGCAGAGGATATTCCTCCGGCAGCTTGCCAAACACCTGCAGGGCGCTTTTTTCAAAGGTCTGCATGTTCTGGGCGCTTTCCTTGAACTGCTTGTAGGCAACCAGACGGGCGATCAGCGCCTGCTCCGGGTCTTCCTCTTCTTCCTTGGGCGGCTTGGGCAGCAGGTGGCGGCTTTTGATTTCCACCAGCAAAGCAGCCATGGAAATGAACTCGCTGGCCTCTTCCATGTCAAAGTCCGCTGCATTCTGCACAATTGCAACATACTGCTCGGTGATATCGCTCACAAAGATCTCCTGCAGGTCAATCTTTGCCTTGCCGATCAAAGTCAAAAGCAGATCAAGCGGCCCGTCAAATTGTTTCAGATGTACGCTGACAGCCATCAGTACGCCCCCGCTATTCTCAAAAGCAAACGCAGAACGGATTCTTCCACCGCATCAAAAGCCGTGCTCAGAATGCTGGACAGACCGCCTGTCAGGCACAGCACGATCAGCACCACCTGAGCGATCTGGAAAACATCGCGGTTCAGGCGCAGACGGCCCTTGAGCAGAATATCGTTAAAAATGTGGTAGCCGTCCAGCGGCGGGATAGGCAGCAGATTAAACAGTCCCACAGACAGGTTCATGCTGCCGAACATCAGCAGAAAACGCTGAATGTACTGGATCCATGGATAGCGCATGGCCTGCACATTCTCCGCGCCGCCCCCGCCCACCAGCACCTGATAGCCGATGCCGCCGGAGGAAAGAAGCGCTTCCGCGCCGTACCGGTCGATGACTTCCGGCTTCCACAAAAGGCCGTTGAGGCCGACCGCCAGCGACAGGGACAAAAGAAACAGCGTGATATTGACCGTAATACCCGCAATGCTCACCAGAAAATCATCGCGGCGGTGGTTATCAAAGTTGCGGGGATTGACCGGCACGGGTTTGGCCCAGCCAAAACCGAAGAATACCAGAAACAGCGTGCCCATGGGATCCAGATGCTTGCGTGGGTCCATGGAAAGACGGCCCAGCATTTTGGCCGTAGGATCGCCGCAGCGCCACGCCACATAACCATGCGCGATCTCGTGCAGCATCAGCGTCAGCAAAATCGAAGCGGCAAAATATGCCAGATAGATCAAAAAACCAACAGGATCGGACGTGAACCAGCTCAGCCAGCTTTGCAGCCTGTTCAAAATGCCCATTCTCCTGCCTCCTTTCAGCGTCAAAAATTCCCCTTCCGAAAAAAGAAAAGGGTATGATCGATTATACCCCTACGCGGGCAAAATAGCAAGCGGGCCCGCCTGCACTTGACAATTCCGCTTTTTTCCATTATGATGAAATGGAAAAGATTGGATGCCACGCACCTCATCCTTTTCTTTTCCGCCCGCCCCGCGGCAGATACAGCCTGTCTGCCGCAGGGCGGGCCTTTTGGGTTCAGAATGTTTTGTGATGGGAGCTTGCTTTACATTATTCCCCAATCGTTGTAAAATGGTTGTATATGCGAATATACAGAACTTCAAGTGAAGTGGAGGGTACGTTTTGAGCGATTTGAAACACTACCTGCGACCGTTCTGGGGGTACATTATCCTGACGATGATGATCAAGCTGGCAGGCGCGCTGCTGGAATTGATGATCCCCTACCTGATGGAAGTGATGCTGGATGTGAAGGTGCCTGCGGGCGACCTGACGGGCATCTACATCTGCGGTGCACTGATGCTGGCCTGCGCTTTCTTCTGTCTGGCGACCAACGTGATCGCCAATCGCATGAGCGCCGTCAGCTCCGGCAAAATCACGCAGTCCATCCGTCACGACCTGTTTGAAAAGCTGGAAAGCCTGTCTGCCAAACAGATGGACAAGCTGACCACGGCCTCCGCCGTGTCGCGACTGACCAGCGACACCTACAACATCAACCAGTTTCTGGCGCGTACGCAGCGTCTGGGCATCCGTGCGCCCAGCCTGCTGATCGGCGGCATCATCATCATGCTGTCGCTGGACGCCACCCTTGCACTGGTGCTGATCGCCATGCTGCCCATCATCGCGGTGGTGGTGTATCTGGTGACCAGAACCACCATTCCGCTGTACACCGAGGTTCAGAACGTGCTGGACAAGGTGGTTCGCGTGGTGCAGGAGAACATTACCGGTATCCGCGTGATCAAAGCCCTGAGCAAAACCGAAGATGAAAAGAAGCGCTTTCACAGCGTAAATGAAGAGCTGACCGTGACCGACCAGAAGGCCGGCACCATTGCAGCCATCACCAACCCCTGTTCCTCGCTGGTGCTGAATCTGGGTCTGACGGTGGTGGTGCTGGTGGGCGCTTTACAGGTAAACAAGGGTGAAACCCAGCCCGGTATGATCGTGGCTTTCCTGCAGTACTTCACCATGATTCTGAACGCCATGATGGGCGTGACCCGCATTTTCGTGATGTGGTCCAAGGGCGAAGCCAGCGCCAAGCGCGTAGGCCGCGTGCTGGAACTGCCAAGAGACCTGACCGTGGAAGAAGCGCTGGGCGAAGAAAAGAACGCTCCCCACATCGAGTTCCGCAACGTTTCCTTCAGCTATACGGGCGTTGGCGAAAACCTGACCAACCTGAGCTTCAGGCTGGAGCATGGACAGGTGCTGGGCATCCTGGGCCCCACGGGCTGCGGCAAATCCACCATCCTGAACCTGCTGATGCGCCTGTACGATCCCGATAAGGGCCAGATCCTGATCGACGGTCAGGACATTCGCACGATGGACGCCGGCAAGCTGCGCCAGAAGTTCGGCGTGGTATTCCAGAATGATTTCGTAACGGAAGGCACCATTGCCGATAACATCCGTTTCTTCCGCGATCTGGACGACGCGGCGCTTGAGCGCGCCGCCGAAGACGCACAGGCTGGTTTCATTGCCCAGAAAGAAGGCGGCATGAACGCTGAGGTCATGGTGCGCGGCAACAACCTGTCCGGCGGTCAGAAGCAGCGTCTGCTCATTGCCCGCGCTTTGGCAGCCAATCCCGAGATTCTGATTCTGGATGACGCCTCCTCGGCGCTTGACTATCGCACCGACGCCAACCTGCGCCGTGCGCTGCGCCAGAATTACCGCGATACCACCACCCTGCTGGTGGCCCAGCGCGTAAGCTCTCTGCGCCATGCCGACCTGATCCTTGTTTTGGATGATGGCTGCGTAACCGGCGCAGGCACCCATGAACAGCTCATGGAAAGCTGCGAAGAGTACCGCATCATTGCCCAAACGCAAATGGGCGACGGAAAGGGGGCGGTCTGATGAGCAACCTGATTGGCGGCGGCCGCATGGCGCGTGCCGAAATCCGCACCATGAAGGGCGACAACCGCAGCTTCGGCCAGCAAAAGCTGAACAAAACAGCTTTGCTCAAGCGTTTGTGGCAGTACCTTGGCCGCAACCGCCGTTTGCTGGTTCTGGCGGTCATCCTTTCCCTCAGCAGCAGCCTGCTTGCGCTCTATGGCCCCAAGCTCTCCGGCACAGCCATCAACGCCATTGATCTGGGCGCAGGCAAGGTGGATTTTGCCGTTGTCTACCGTTGCGTCATCCTCATGGCCATTTTCTACACCGCTTCCTCCGGCCTGACTTTCCTGCTTAACGCCGTCATGATCCGCCTGTCGCGCACCGTATCCAAGCAGATGCGCCACGACGTGTTCGAAAACCTGACTGCGCTGCCGGTCAGCTATTTCGACCGCTACCAGACGGGCGATATCATTTCCACCATCACCTACGATGTGGATACGGTCAACCAGGCGCTTTCCACCGACCTTCTGCAAATTCTGCAAAGCGTGGTCACAGTCACGGTGTCTTTCATCATGATGATGTCGATCGCGCCCAAGCTGATTCTGGTTTTCCTCTTCACCATTCCGCTCACCATCGTATTCGTGCGCTGGCTGACCGGCAAGGTGCGCCCGCTCTTCCGCCGCCGCAGCAGCAAGCTGGGCGAACTGAACGGTTTTGTGGAGGAAATGCTCAACGGCCAGAAAACCATCCGCGCCTACGACCGCGAATCCGCCGTTCTGAAACGCTTTGATCAGAAGAACGATTCCGCCGTGGAAGCCTATACCGTAGCCGAGGGCTTCGGCACCATCACCGGCCCCTCCGTCAACTGCATCAACAACATTTCGCTCGCGCTGGTATGCCTGTATGGTTCCGTGCTGTTCCTGCGCGGCGAGATCGGTCTGGGCGACCTGTCCAGCTTTGTGCAGTACTCGCGCAAGTTCTCCGGCCCCATCAACGAGATCGCCAACATCATCGCCGAGCTGCAGAGCGCCTTTGCCGCTGCCGAGCGCGTGTTCAGCCTGATTGATGCGGAGCCTGAAAAGGCGGACGCGCCGGATGCGCTCACGCTTCGCAACGTAGAAGGCGACGTTCGTCTGGAAGATGTGGATTTCAGCTACGAACCCGGCAAGCCTATCATTGAAGATCTCAACCTGCACGCCAGGCCCGGTTCGCTCACCGCCATCGTTGGCCCCACAGGCGCGGGCAAAACCACCATCATCAACCTGCTCATGCGCTTCTATGACGTGAACGACGGCGCCGTGCTGGTGGATGGCACCGATGTGCGCAAGCTCACCCGCGCTTCCCTGCGCCGCGCCTACACCATGGTTTTGCAGGATACATGGCTGTTCCACGGCACCATCTATGAAAACATTGCCTACGGCAAGCCAAACGCCACCCGCGAGGAAGTGATCGCCGCCGCCAAGGCCGCGCGCATCCATTCCTACATCAGCCGTCTGCCGGAGGGCTACGACACGGTGCTCAGCGATAACGGCACCAGCATTTCCATGGGTCAGCGCCAGCTGCTGACCATTGCCCGCGCCATGCTGCTTGATGCGCACATGCTGATTCTGGACGAGGCCACCTCCAACGTGGACACCCGCACCGAACAGCGCATTCAGCAGGCCATGCGCACGCTGATGCAGAACAAAACCTGCTTTGTGATTGCGCACCGTTTGTCCACCATCCGTTCCGCGGATCACATTCTGGTGCTGGATGGCGGCAAAGTGGTGGAGCAGGGAACCCATGACAGTCTGATGGCTGCTAATGGCTTCTACCGCAAACTGTACGAGGCGCAGTTTGATTCCGTCGCATAATGTTACAAGTCAAGGGCTTCCCGAAAGGGAGGCCCTTGTGTTATGATGGATGTATCATTGGAGGTACGTTTATGAAATACGCCATCATTGCGGATGTTCACGGCAACATGCCCGCCCTGAAGCTGGTTCTGGAAGACGCTCAAAAGCACGGAACCGAAAGCTATCTGCTGGCGGGCGATTACAGCATCCGCGCGCCGTGGTTTAACGATGTGATCCCCACCCTGCGCAGCCTGCCCAATGTTCGCGCCATTTGCGGTAACGAGGAAAAATATCTGCACCTGCCCAAGGGCGAGGATGCGCAGTTCGCCATCTGCTACTGGGCGGCCAGCCGCATGCAGCCGGATAATCTTGCGTGGCTGGACAGCCTGCCCGAGCGTATGGACTGGTCAGAAAACGGCACAGATTTTCATATGGCGCACGCATTGGGCGCGTTTCTGGGGAATGAAATGACCCGCCTGTTCCGCACCAGCGTGCTTGCGCTGCGCTATCCCGACCGGCCTATTACCAGCGAGCGTTTTTTGAGCGACAACCGCAAACTGATGGAAAGCCAACCCAATTTTGAGGAAAAGCTGGCCGCTTTGCCGGAGGGCATCTATATTTACGGTCATAATCACGCACAGTCGCACATGCGTTTTGGCAATCATCTGTTCCTCAACCCCGGCTCCTGCGGCCATCCGCTGGACTGCATGCAGTTCGCCGCCTGTTACACGCTTTTGACCGTTGAAAACGGTGAATGGCTGGTGGAGGAACGCCGCATTCCCTACGATCCAACGCCGCTGATCGAAACAGTGAAACAGTCGGAACAGTACAAGGCCGCACCCGTGTGGACGAACCTCGTCTTTCTGGACTGGACTACCTGTTCGGAGCACATGGTCTACTTCCTGCATTACGCCGAAGCCTATGCCAACCGGATCGGCGACAACCGCCGCCCCTTTATGCCGGATACCTTCCGCGCAGCGTTTGAGGAATGGGAGAAAGCGGGGTATCCTTTGATTGGAGAGGAAGACAGATGAAGTACGCGATTATTTCAGACATTCACGGCAACATGCCCGCTTTGAAGCTGGTTCTGGAGGATGCCCGCAAGCAAGGCGTAGATGGTTATCTGCTGGGTGGTGACTACAGCCTTCGTGCTCCGTGGTTTAACGAAGTCATCCCCACGCTTCGAGGACTGCCAAATGCCTATGCCGTTTGCGGGAACGAAGAAAAGTATCTGCACTTTCCAGAAAAAGAAGATGCTCAATTTGCAATTTGCTATTGGGCAGCCAAGCAGATGCAACCCGAAAATCTGGCATGGCTGGACAGTTTGCCCGAACAGGTGGATATTACGCTGAACGGAGTGCCTGTACATTTAACGCATCATTTGGAACGTTTTCTTGGAAACGAAATCGCAACAAAATTTCATACCAGCGTTCTGCCAGTTCGTTATCCAGAACGTCCGATTTCACCTGAACGCTTTCAGGCAGACGCTCGTCAACTGCTGCTCGATTCGCCAACTCTCTCTGCTGTTCTGGAAGATTTGCCTGCGGGTGTATATGTGTTCGGTCACAATCATGCTCAATGGAACGCTCGATTCGGCGATCATCTCTTTATCAATCCAGGATCCTGCGGCCATCCAATTGACTGCATGCCCTTCGGCGCATGCTACGCGCTCCTGACCATTGAAAACGGCGCATATGAAGTAGAATCCCGCCGCATTCCTTATGATCCGGAACCGCTGATTCGGCAGGCCATGCAGACCGGCCAGTATCAGGCCGATCCTGTATGGTCAAGCCTGATTTTTATGGACTGGCGTTCCTGTTCGGAGCATATCTTCTCCTTTTTGCGCTATGTAGAAATGTATGCCAATCGTGTTGGTGATAACCGCCGTCCTTTCATGCGGGATACTTGGCAGGCAGCATTCGAGGAATGGGGAACACTCGGTTATCCTTTATATACGGAGGGAAGCCTATGAAATACGCTATCATTGCTGATATTCACGGCAACATGCCCGCTTTGAAGCTGGTTCTGGAGGATGCCCGAAAGCAGGGCGCAGATGCCTTTCTCTTTGCAGGCGACTACTGCGTGAGCGCGCCGTGGTTTAATGAGGTCATTACCTGCCTGCGCACAATGCCGGATGCCCGTATCGTTCGCGGCAACGAGGAACGCTATCTGCACCTGCCGGATGGTGAGGACGCACAGTTTGCCATATCCCGCTGGGTGGGGCACAGTATGAGCGCAGAGGATATTGCATGGGTGGATGCGCTGCCCGAACGGCTGGATTGGGAGTGCGAAGGCGTTGAACTGCACATGACGCACAATTCCAATGCTTTTATTGGCGGAGCAGAAATGCAAACCTTCGGCACAGGCAAAATGGGGCTGGAACGCTATCCCGGCAAAATCACGACCGAAAAGCTCAGTGCAGATATGCGAGAAGTTTTCGACCAAAGTGAAGACTTTCACCAGCATCTTTCTGAATTGCCTGCCGGTATCTATGTCTTCGGACATACGCATTGTCAGTGGCATGCTCAATTCGGCGATTGCCTGTTCATTAACCCCGGTTCCTGCGGTATGGCACTGGATTGCTGCGGTTTTGGCGCACCTTATACGCTGCTGACAATCCAAAACGGCTCGTACACAGTGGAAGAACGCCGTGTATCTTACGATGTGGAAGAACTGATCGAAGCTGTTAAACAAACGGAGCAGTATCAAGTAGCACGCGTTTGGAGCGAGGTCATCTTTACTGAATGGCGTGCATGCCGTGAGCGCATGCTGTTTTTCTTGCCGCATGTAGAAGCATATGCTCAAAAGATCGGCGATTTGCGCCGTCCCTTCATGCCGGATACATGGGAAGCAGGATTTGAAGACTGGTTGGTGAATGGTCAAAAACCATAAATTCTTTTCTGATTTCTTTGAACATTTTCACTTTATGATACACTTTCTTTGCGAAGCTTCACAACAACCGTGAACGGAAGAAGGTGAAAACGTGAAACCGCATGATCTGGAAAAATACACAGCGCCTGTGTTCCGCTTCTGCCTTGTGCGGCTCAACAACATTGAGGATGCGCGCGATCTAGCGCAGGATATCCTGTGCGAAGCGTTAGCTTCGCTAATCCATTCTCAGGTTGAGCAGCCGGACGCATGGCTGTGGCGCATTGCCCGCAACCGCTACTGCCGCCGCATTCGCCAGCGTTCTCCTGTTCTGCTGGACGATGGAACACTGCTGGATACCTTCGCACAGGAAACGTTGCCGGACCAGAGTGAAGAAAAGCAGGTCATCTTTGCCGCTCTTCACTCGTTGGCAAATTCGCACCGCCAGATCATGATCGATTTTTACGTCAATCGCCTTTCCACCGGGCAGATCGCTGCAAAGTACGGAATTTCGCCGGCAACCGTGCGGTCACGGCTGTTTTATGGCAGAGAAAAACTTCGCAAAAGGTGGGTCGTCAAAATGGAAGAAAATCGCATCTATTCGCCTCAGGAATGGTTTGTAACCGGCAACGGCGATGTTGATCCTTCGCTGCTCAGCCGTCAGATTGTGCGCAGCATTGCACAGGCATGTTACGAACGTCCCTTATCCATTGAAGAAATTTCTTTGCAGACCGGAATCCCGTGTCTGTATATAGAGGATGAGTTGCCCAACCTGCTCTTACACGAAATTCTTGAGCGGCAGGGCGAACGTTATCTCACATCTATGGTCATCTATCCCGAATCGTTCTCTGAGCAGGCCGAAGCCTTGCTGCTTGCAAATGCAGCTGCGCTTGCCAATCGCACGTGCGAACTGCTCAGGGGCGCCATGCCCGCCATCCGCTCCGTCGGATTTTATGGCAACGACTTGCCGGAAAGCCGCTTGTTTTGGAGCCTGATCCCCATGCTTTTGCGCGAAGCATGCGCTCAAGCACGCATGAAAACCCCTGATCTGATTCGTGGAGCATTTCCGCTGCGCACGGACGGCGGTTGCGGTTGGCTATGCGCTTACGCTTCTCCCGGAGGAACGCGCCGCTGGTTCTCCGGCTGCAACGCTTATCATCTGGACGGCAGCCGTTTCCGCTACTACTGGTCGCAAAGCCTGTTCAGCGAGGAGCTGAACCAGCTGCTTCGCCAGTTGGAAAATGTGACACCCGGTCTCTATCCGCCGTTTTTTGACGGTGAATGGCTGGCCAAATGCGTACGCTGCGATTTGGCTGTTCATCAAAACGACAGCATTCGCTGGCATACGCCAGTTCTGTCAGGACAGCAGGCGGAAAAGTTGAAGGAACTGTTGGCCGGGATCGCCGTACCGTTGGCTGACCTGCTTGTTCCCATCTCCCTCTCGCTGTATGACTTCATGAAGAACACCATCCCTTCGCGCCTCCATCCGCAGATTCGCGGGCTTTTCGGCATTGAGTTCAATTCTATCATTGATATGATCTGCTGCGAATTGCTGGATCAATCCATTCTTGAATCACCGACGGAAGGCATTTTTGCCGGACAAGTTATCATGCTGGAATCAGGCGTTCGTTCCGTGAAACTGTAACCTTGTATGAACAAAACAGGCAAGCTCAGTCCCCTACGACAAGCCGGATCGCTTCGTAGGGAACAGGCTTGCCTGTTCCGTTTATAACACAGATTACTTTTCCATATTCTCCGCAAAACGAACCGTTTCCATCGCATCGCTTGCGTACGCATCCGCGCCGATCTGGTCGGCATACTCCAGCGTGAGCACCGCGCCGCCCACAACCACCTTGCACCACGGAGCTTTTTCATGCAGCAGTCGGATGGTTTCCTCCATGGCCGGTACGGTGGTGGTCATCAGCGCGCTCAGGCCTGCCATGGGCGCATGCAAATTGACGACCGTTTCGGAAACCGTTTCCGGCGCAACATCCTTGCCCAGATCCACCACGTTAAAGCCGTAGTTTTCCAGCAGCAGCTTTACAATGTTCTTGCCGATATCGTGAATATCACCCTTGACCGTTGCCAGCACAAAAGTACTGCGGGTTGCCTTGCTGCCCGCAGGCATGGCGGCTTTGATCTGCTCAAACGCAGCCTTGGCGGCTTCCGCGCTCATGAGCAGCTGCGGCAGATAGACCGTCTTGTTTTCAAAGCCTACGCCTACATCGTTGAGCGCGGGAATCACTTCCTCCTGCACAATGGCAAGCGGCTCCATGGTGTTCAGCAGCCCGGCAGTCAGCTGCGCCGCCTGCTCGCGCAGACCTTTCACAATGGCATGCTGCAAGGCGCTTTTGCCTTCCGGCTGAACGCCAGCCGCTGCAACCGGCGCGGCCTGCTGCACCTGCGGGGTCTCCTGCGCAAACTGAATGTAGGCGGCAAAGTTTTCATCCATGCCGTTCAGTGCGCGGAAGGTGTGCCAGGTTTTCATCATGTCGTAGGAATAGGGATTCATGATGGCCGCATCCAGCCCGCGCTGCAAGGCCATGGCAAAGAACGTGCTGTTGATCAGATCGCGCTGGGGCAGACCAAAGCTCACATTGGATACGCCCAGCGACGTGCAGCAGCCTAACTCACGGTGGATGCGCTCCACACTTTCAAGCGTGATCTGCGCCGCCATGGGGTCGGCGCTCACCGTCATGGCCAGCGGGTCAAAAATCAGATCCTTAGGCTGAATGCCGTACTTCTGCGCCTCTGCCAGAATGCGTTTGGCGATTGCCACACGGCCGTCCGCCGTGGCGGGAATACCGCTTTCATCCAGTGTAAGCGCGACCACAAAGCCGCCGTACTTCTGCACCAGCGGGAACACCGCGTCCATGCTCTCCTGCTTGCCGTTTACGCTGTTCACCATCGCCTTGCCGTTGTAGCGGCGCAGGGCGGCTTCCATGGCGGCGGTGTCTGCGGTGTCGATCTGCAAAGGCAGATTGATGATGGCCTGCAGTTCGCAAACAGCAGTGGTGATCATCTCCACCTCGTCGATCTCCGGCAGCCCCACGTTCACATCCAGCACATGCACGCCCTGTTCCTGCTGGCTCAGGCCTTCGCGCAGGATGTAGTCAATGTCATGCGCCCTCAGGGCTTCCTTGAAGGGCTTTTTGCCCGTAGGGTTGATGCGTTCGCCGATCAGCACGGGTTCCTTGCCAAAGAACACCGCATGGCTGTAGGAAGACACGCAGGAATAGGCCTTTTCCGCAATCGGAACCGGCAGCATTTCTTTGGCGGTAACGGCGCGGATATACTCCGGCGTGGTGCCGCAGCAGCCGCCTGCAAGCCGTACGCCCTCGGAAAGCAGCTGATGCACCTGCTTTGCAAAATCCTCCGGCAGCACATCGTAGACCGTGCGACCGTCACGCATCTGCGGCAGACCTGCATTGGGCTTGAGCAGCACCGGTACGGAGGCATATTTCAGATATTCGCGCACGACGGGTGCCAGCGCGTCCGGCCCAAGAGAGCAGTTCACGCCAATGGCATCCGCGCGCATGCCTTCCAGCATGGCCACCATGGCGGCGGGATTCGCACCGGTCATCAGCTTGCCGTCCGAACCGTAGGCATTGGACACAAATACGGGCAGATCGCTGTTTTCCTTCGCTGCCAGCAGCGCGGCCTTGGTTTCGTAGCTGTCGTTCATGGTCTCAATGAAAATGAGATCCACGCCGCAGGCCGCACCGATTTGGACCGTCTGCGCGAACACGCTCACAGCATCCTCAAAATCAAAATCACCATAGGGTTTGAGCATGCGACCCGTTGGGCCGATATCCAGCGCAACGAACTTGGGCGCGGGATTACTGCTGGCGTCGCGTGCCGCTTTGGCGTTTTCCACCGCCGCGCGGATGATGCGTTCCAGCTCCTCCGCCTCAAATTTGAGGCTGTTGGCGCCAAAAGTGTTGGTGTTGACCACATTGGAGCCTGCGTCAAAATAATCCCGGTGAATGGCCGTAATCACCTCAGGATGACTCAGGTTCCAGCGTTCGGGATGCTCGCCGGGCTTCATGCCCTGCTTTTGCAGAAGCGTGCCCATACCACCATCCAGATAGACGATGTGGTCCTTCATGTATTCTCTGATATTCATGGTTTATCTCCTGTAAAGGCAGTTTGGGAGCGTGCACAGCGCGCAGTTGTGCACACAGCGTTCACTGGTTTCGCCGTTCAGGCCGATGATGGCCGAAACCGATTTGCTGGGCGACATGAGCAAACTATCATT
This sequence comes from Clostridia bacterium, assembly GCA_017547285.1. Classification (GTDB taxonomy): domain Bacteria; phylum Bacillota; class Clostridia; order Christensenellales; family Aristaeellaceae; genus Limiplasma. The sequence goes on along the minus strand of JAFYQB010000031.1, from coordinate 6,923 downwards.
CAGACTCACGCCGATCTGTCTGGGGCAGTCCAGCGCGGCAAAGATATCCCGCTGCAAATCCAGCGGCAGATCGCCGTAGCCGGGGCTGAACCGCGTGCCCAGCTCATGCCCCTGCCGAATCAGTTCGTTTTCAAACGCATCGCACAGGCTTTCGATGCGTTCCGCACCAATGGCCTGCAGCATCACCGACTTGCTGGGCGAAAGATGTGCATACCGCGCAATCAGACGATCCATTTCCAGCCCGATGGTGGCGGCGAACAAAACGATCTCCTCACAGCCCGCCAGATTGCGTTTCAGCGCCATTGAATCTGTTTTGGCAAAGCCCAGATCCAGTCCATCTTCCCGTGTGACCGGATAAAACCGGTAGCACACGCGCGGGGTCAGGATGTTCTGGCAGAGTTGAATACATTCCTGCAAAAGTTCGTTCATTTCCGGGGTGCTTTCCTTTACGCCTGCATAGCGCAGCGCTTCGCGCGTATCCACCGGCGGCAGCTTCGTCTGCCAGAGCCACACCGCGCTCATACATCCAGCCCCAGAAGATCGCTCAGGTTATCGCGGATCTTCTGCGCCACATCCGGCTTGTTCATGGAGTAGACATGCACATTGGTGATGCCGTTGGCAAACAGATCAATGATCTGGTCGGTAGCGTAGGCAATGCCGGCCTGCTTCATGGCGGCAGGAGAAGAGCCGAACTTATCCACCAGGCTCTTGAAACGCTGCGGCATAAACGAACCGCTCAGTTTGATGGCACGCTCCACCTGATTGGCGTTGGTAATGGGCATGACGCCTGGAATGACCGGCACGGTAATGCCCGCCTCACGAATCTTGTACAAAAAGTTGTACAGCAGATGATTGTCAAAAAACATTTGCGTCGTCAGAAAGCTGCACCCGGCATCCACCTTTTCTTTCAGATAACGGATATCTTCTTTCTGATTGGCGCTTTCCGGGTGGATTTCGGGGTAACACGCGCCGCCAATACAGAAATCCGCGCCGCTCTCCCTGATATCGCGGATCAGCTCCACCGCGTGGCGGTACGGCCACTGGCTGCGATCCTGCCCCATCATTTCGGGCGTCAAATCGCCGCGCAGAGCCATCACGTTTTCAATACCGGCTTCCTGCATGTCGCGAATGCGCTGCCGGACCGTTTCCTTCGTGGAGGATACGCAGGTGAGATGCGCCAGCGTAGGCACACCGCATTCGTGCTTGATCTTTTTGGCCATTTCCAGCGTATACCGGCTGGTACCGCCGCCTGCACCGTAGGTAACGCTCATAAAAGAGGGCTGCAGTTTGGCAATCTCCTCCGTAGCGGCGCGGACGCTGTCAAAGCTGGAATCGGTTTTGGGCGGGAACACCTCAAAAGAAAGCGAGAGCTTCCCGCTCTGGAACACGTCAGTCAGTTTCATGTGGTTTCTCCTTTACGGGGGTGCCTCCGGCGGGCCAGGGAAGGCTCCGCCTTCCCTGGCAACCTATCCGCTTAAAGGCTTCGCCCTTAAGAATCCCGTAGATTGAGGCCGCTTTGCGGCCTCAAAGCTTTTCTGCATTATACCTTTATTTCACTGCCTACGCAAGAAAAAAGAAAGCGCATTGAATGCGCTTCCCCTGTTTCAGATTTGTTTTTGCTTTTTCTTTTGCATAAGGCGTGCAGTCATCAGCACGAGCAGACACATCCATGCCACGGCCTCGGCAAAGGCAATGGCACGGTTGCCCATCAGCGGACGGAAAATATAGGAGAATACGATACGGATGATCAGCGTTCCGATACCCACCGCGCTGCAATAAGAGATATCGCCAATGCCCTCCAGCGCACTGCGCATGGCGGTTGCAATGCCGAACGGCACATAGAACAGCGACAGGTCGCGGAAGAACTGTTTGCCTGTTTCGAGGGCTTCTCCGGTTACACCAAAGAACGCCACAAAGCTGCTGCCGAACAGGAACATCATCACCGTCAGCACGCCGCACACGGCAAACATGATCCACAGGCCGGTTTTGAGGCAGGCGCGCACCTTTTGCGCATTGCCCTCGCCTTTTGAACGTGCCGTCATGCTGGAAATAGCCGAGCCCAGATTGAAAATGGGCAAAAGCATGAGCGAATCCACGCGGTAAGAGGTGGTGATGGCCAGCACGGTGATCGCGCCGAACTGGTTCATAAAGTTCTGCAAAACCAGATTGCCCGCAGAGGTCACGCTGTTCTGGATGGTGGGCGGCATGCTGAACGAAAGGCCCTGCCGGAAAACGGAGCGGTCAAAACGCATGCCGTTTGATACCAATTCCGGGTAGCGGGTTTTGAGGTATACTGCCATAAACACCGTCATGGCGATCTGAGAAATGACCGTAGCTGCAGCCGCACCGGCCACCCCCAGCGGGAATACCAGCACCAGCAGCACATCCAGCGCCACATTCATTAGCGAAGACAGCAGCACTGCATAGAACGAAGCCTTGGAATTGCCCACCGCGCGCAAAAGCGCCGCCAGCAGGTTATACACCGCAAGGAACGGCACGCCCCAGAGAACGATTTTGAGATACTGCGCCGAATAATCAAAGATTTCATCAGGCGTGCTCATCACCCGCAGGATCGGGCGCACACATGCAATGGCGAGTACCGCAAGCACCGTATATATCGCAGCCAGCGCAGGGCCAAAGCTGCCCGTGATTCTGCGCAGCCGTTCCATATTCTTTTTGCCATACTCCTGCGCCGCCATAATGGACAGGCCCAGCGTAAAGCCCACGATGGTCTGCACCAGCAGCGTGGTGATGGAGCCGGTTGCACCCACAGCAGCCAGCATCAGCTCACCGGTTTCGCCGGAATGGCCAACGATAAATGCATCCGCCCAGCTGTACAGCTGCTGCAGAATGCCGCTCATGATCAGCGGCAGGCTGAACCGGATCATTTCTCCGGCAATGGAATGTTTCTTCATCGATACCCTCCATGGTGTTCAAAACGTTCTCGATGATACCATACCGCTGTCCAAAACACAAGCGTTCTTATTCCCAGCGGACGGCGTTTTCCGCAAGCCACTTCGCCACGCCGTCCTCATTGTTTCCGCCAATGACTGCCGTCGCTTTTGCTTTCAATTCCGGCACGGCGTTGGAAACCGCATAGGCTTCATCAGCCAGTTCAAACATATCCACATCGTTTTTGCCGTCGCCGAACACCACCAGTTTTTCATACCCCAGCGTATCCTTGAGCTGACGGATGGCATTGGCCTTGCTGGCGGCTTTGGGCAGCATTTCCAGCCACGGCTCCCCGGAATAGAGATCGATCTGATATACGCAGTGGAACTGAGCCTTGTATTTTTCATACAGCGGAGCCAGCTTTTCCGCCTGATCGATGCAGGTCAGATAGAAAAGCTCGCCCTTCATCAGTTCTTCTTCCGAATCCACCATGCGGCAGCGTTTGTCTCCCTTGCGGGTTTCATTAAAATCCAGCACTGCCTGCGAGCTCTTTTGGGGGATGAAGGAGAAGCGCTCAATTCCATCCACAAAACCATAGGCGATGGGATATACATCATGGGCAAACAGATCCTGCATCACGTCCCGGATCTCCGGGCCAAAGAAATTTTTGATCAGGAACGATCCGTCCACATTATCCACCACCATGCAGCCGTTATAGGTGATGAGCGGAATGCGTGCATTCAATCCCGCCGTTACCTTGTGCGAGGTATGAAACGACCGCGCCGTGGCGTAGGAAAACATCACGCCTTCTTCCACAAGACGGTTAATGGTGCTGTTGGTATATTCGGATGTGCGTTCATCGCTGCGGATCAGCGTACCATCCAGGTCAGATACATAGAGCGTTTTCATTCATCTTCACTCCCTTCGCTCCCATCATAACATAACCGCCTGCCGAAAGAAATCAGCAGGCGGTTGAGTATGCTATTATTTTTTCGTCCGGCGGGTTAGTCTGGCAACGCATCGTTTTATCTGCCAATGATGGTAATCCGACTCCTACCTTGCGCGTATTCCACCAGTTTTTGTGTATGACTGGCTGTCTGCCACACATAAGCGATCAGATCATCACACAGCGCGACTGCCTTCTGGTTCGCGCGCACAATCGCATAACGCTGCGGCGTATTCTCCAAACCCTCCGGATAGTACAGTTCATCCACACCTTCCGGTTTTTCCATTTTCCCTTTGGAAGGCAGATAAGCCAGCAGCAGCACAAGCCTGACTGAAGGGTACTTTTCCTTGGCCTGTCTCACCGCTTTCATTGCCATTCTGTCAAAGGCTCCGCGATTGCCCACCAAAAACTCCTGCGTGCCATATTCCGTAATATGACGTTCGACTTCCGCGCAAAGTTCCGGGTAAATGCTTTCTGGCGCATCCCTATGACCAATGAAAAAGCAGCGTTTCATATTTTTTCTCCTTAATTTATCTTGTAAAGATAATTTTTATATCAACGATTTAACATTATAGCAATCATACGAATAAAATCAATACGAAGGACTAAATATATCCAAACAAGATAATTAGGGGCGTTGTCATGGCGAGTCCATTTCAAATTCGAGGCAATATCTGTTCTGAAAGAGTTCGTTTGGCTCGCGCTTTGCAGAAGCCGCAGATTACACAAGGGGAATTGGCAGCACGTATTCAGCTGATGGGCATGGATATGACTGGACTGATGATCTCCCGGATAGAGAAAAACCAGCGCCACGTGTGCGACGCGGAACTGGTGATGCTTGCCAAAGCGCTTGGCGTATCGCTGGACTGGCTGTGCGGCCTGACCAGTGAAAGCGAAAGCGGACTGCTGAAATAAACAGCAAAGGAACCGTTGAAAAACCATTCAACGGTTCCTTTGCTGTTTTCTTTGCGAAATTCATAGAAGGAAAAGAGTTTGGCGCGGGGAGGCAATCCCTCAGTCAGCCTCCGGCTGACTGCTCCCTTTACACAAGGGAGCCAGCGCTGCGTCCCAGCTTGCTGCATCGAAGACAACCTGCACAAACAAGCCATGGCACCCTCCATGTCACGGCGGTCTTCGATGCAGCCCCAAACATAAAAATCCAGCCCCGCGCCAAATGCGCGGAGCCGGAGTGCAGGAGCACTGCCCCCGCCTGCTTAGATCAGCTCGTAACCCATCTTGTTCAGGTTGTCGCGGCTGATGGCCAGGCAGTCGAACGCGTCGCGGCCATAGGTTTCATCCTGCTCGATGAAGAACTGCTTGGCGCCGGATTCGAGACTGGCTTCGATGATGGCGGGCATATCCAGCGTGCCTTCGCCCACTTCGGCAAACTGCACCACATTGCGGAACTCGCCCATGAAGGTCTTGAAATCGCCCTTGCCCAGCGCAGCGAAAGCGTCGGGGCCCATCAGGCCGATGCGGTAGTCCTTCAGGTGAATCAGCTCCACCTTGCCGGCATAATCCTTGATCACGCTCACGGGGTCGCAGCCGCCGCGGTGGATCCAGTGCACGTCCAGCTCAAAGCCCAGCAGGTCGGCATTTTCACGGATGATATCCAGCATGGTCTTGCCTTCGAACTTGGTGAACTCCACATGATGATTGTGGTAGTACAGCTTGATGCCTTCATCCGCCAGCTTCTTAGCAGCCACGTTGGCCATGCGGCAGAAGTGCAGCACCTTGTCCAGGTTGGCCATGCAGTCCATGGGCAGCATGCCAATGCGGATGAAATCGCAGTTCAGGTCCTTGCAGTCCTTAACGATCTTGGAGAAATGAGTGGCCAGCGTTTCCTGACCAGGCATGCCGGAGGGAGCCACGCTGGCGGAAGTGGCAGCGATCTTTACGCCGCATTCATCCTGCGCACGCTTCATCTGATCCACATTGGCGGGAGTCATGGGCAGCTGGGAAATTTCCACAGAGTGATAGCCCAGTTCGCCGATCTTTTTAAGGGTCTCATATACGCCAAGCTTGGCAAAGGGCTCCTTGAGCATGGAGGCCTGTACGCCGACTTTGATCTGTTTCATATGCTTTTTTCCTCCAATATCGCTTACTTGATGGTGGGGAACTTGCCTTCGGCTTCGATGCGCTTGTTGAGCTCGGCCACGTAGAGGTCTTCATCCACGGGCAGCTCAATTTCCTTGCCCAGCCAGCTGGACAGCAGCGCTGCGTTGGCCAGCATGACGCCGTTGATACCGTCGCTGCCGGGAGCCAGCAGTTCGCCTTCGCCCATCACCTTGGCCGCAAAGTTGGTCAGCACATGGCCGTGCTGTACGCCCCAGCCGTCCTGATTTTCGATGGTCTCGGTCTCATACAGCTTGCCGCCGCCCATGCCGCGCATCAGCATGCCAACCTGACGCATGTCCATGGTATTGTTCATTTCGTCTTCGCTGTGGGTGAAGCGGTAGATGGTGGCCTTCTTGCTGTCTTCCACCACGATCTTGCCGTTGTCCAGGTCGATTTCCAGACGGTCGGTGCCTACGGCGTCATGGGTGCAGGTCACAAAGGAGCCGGTTGCACCGTTGGCGTACTCAGCCACGATGGTGACATCGTTGTCCACGATGATATCACGGTGAGAGCCGTAAATGATCTTGGACTGAATCTTGGTGGGCATGCCGCAGATCCACTGCCACAGGTCCAGCTGGTGGGGAGCCTGGTTGACCAGTACGCCGCCGCCTTCGCCGCCCCAGGTAGCGCGCCAGTCACTCTGACGGTAGTAGCTGTCGGGACGCCACCAGGAGTTGATAATCCAGTTGGAACGGCGTACCTGACCCAGTTCACCGCTCTGCACCAGTTCACGCAGCTGCTGATACAGTTTGTTGGTGCGCTGGTTAAACATGATGCCAAAGGGTACTTCGGGATGGGCCGCAGCACACTCGTTCATTTCACGCACAGCCTTGGTATATACACCGGCAGGCTTTTCCACCAGCACGGGCATGCCGTGTTCGATGGCATAGATGGCAATTTCGGGATGCAGGTAATGAGGAACGGTGGTTACGATGGCGTCCACCTTACCGGAAGCGATCATTTCCTT
>JAFYQB010000030.1 GCA_017547285.1 Clostridia bacterium | reverse complement strand
GGCAACCCTGCTGCCTAAGGGCTTCGCCCTTAGGAATCCCGTGGATTGGCTCGTTTTGCGAGCCAAAGGGGAGATACGCAAAAACACCTAAGCAACTTATGCAACAAGTTGCGTAGGTGTTTTTGTTTGAAAGCAGTCCTTTGGCACGTGAAACGTGCCAAATTCCGGGATGCTTAAGGGGTTATGCCCCTTAAGCGGAATTCCCAAGGGCGGAGCCCCTGCCCGCCGGAGGCTCCCATCGTATTACTCTTCGTTCTTCCAGTCGGTCAGCTGTTCGATGCGGGTGCCCTCGCTGCCGGTGGCGGGGTCAAAGGCGAATTCGTGGAGCTGCTTGCAGGGGAATTTGTCACACTGGCCGCAGTGAACCAGCTTTTTGCCTTCCACGCAGTTTTTGATGGGACATTTCTTATCCCAGTAGGGCTTCTTGATTTTCAGGCAGCCCTCGCACTTCATGATTTCGCGGTATTTGCATTCGCTGCACAAAAGACCGCAGCGGGATTCGACCATGGTATTTGTCCTCCTTAGACAAAGATATGAAAAAAGTATAGCAGTTTCCGGGGGACTGTGTCAATCGCTTATGCGTTGAAGGAAAGACCGTCGTAAGCTACGTCAAAACCGTGCGGTTTCATGAAGTCCACGGTTTCTTTGTGCAGGCACAGCGCATTGTGGGAAAAATGGTGGCAGATAAAGCGGGTATTGGCATCCGCCATGCTTTCAGCCAGCATGCGCTCCTTCGTTTCGATGTTTTCCTTGAGCGACATATGGCCGTAATAGTGGTTTTCAGGATGGCCCATGGTGCTGTCAAGACTGACCGTGGTAAAGGGCTTTTCCTTGTTTTGGGCAAGCCATTCCCAGGTTTCATCCGCCAGAGGACCGGTGTCATTGCCGTAGAACAGGCGGGCATCGCCCTGTTCCAGAACGTAGATCAGGCTTTCCGGACAGGAGTGACGGGCTTTGAGCGCCGTTACGCGTACGCCTTCAATTTCCACGGTTTCAAAGGGCTTGAGTTCGTGGAATACCACGTACTGTTCAAGCACCGGCTCCTTCATCTGGATGGCGGAGGTGTATTCCTTCCAGGCGCTGGCGGTGTATGCGCTGCCCCACAGGTGGAACAGATCGCCCGTTTTGGCAATATGCGCACAGGTCGGAGTAAAAAAGCCCATCATCTCACGGTCAAAATGATCGGAATGTGCATGGGTAATGATGGCGTTGCGCACTTTGGACAGATCCAGATTGAATTGCAGCCTGGCTGCAAACAGGTCGGGGCTCAGGTCGATCAGCAGGTTTTCGTTGACCAGCGCGCCGGAACGCATGCGCAGTTCTTTTCCGCCGCGGCGCGCAGCCTCACGGCAGATCTCACAGTCACAGAACAGGGCGGGAATGCCTTCGGCAGCAGCTGTGCCAAGATATTGGAATTTCATAGGGATAACCTTCCTTTCAGAAAGAGGAGCATTGATGAAAGTATATCACATCTGATGCGCTTTTTGAATATTCCCAGGCGGGCAAAACTGTGTTATACTAAAATGTAATTGTTCGTACGAAAGGAGCACGCACATGCCAACCTTTGAAACCGCCCGTTCCGGCCTTTTGTGGGGAGCTACAGCTGTACCCAACGCTTTTTTCAGCGAGTACATGCCCTCCGCGCCGGAAAACCATGTCAAGGTCTATCTGTACGGGCTGATGTGCGTGCACAGCGGTCTGGCGGATGACGGCAACCTGCTGTATGAAATGGCGCAGGCTTTGCGGCTGGATCTGGACCAGATTGAAACCGCCATGCGCTACTGGGAACGCTGCCGGCTGGTGGAGCGTATTTCGGATAAACCCCTGCGTTACCGCTTTGTAACGGTGCAGCAGGTGCTGGTGCAGCGCCAGAACATGCCGGAGGATGAGGAATACGAGGCGTTCGGTCAGGCTGTAACGGCGCTGTTCGGCGATAGACGCAAGATCCACGGCAAGGAAACCGCGTTGGCCTTCGAATGGGTGGAGAATAAGAAGCTGCCGCAGGAAGTGGTGCTGATGCTGCTTCAGCATATGATTGTAACCAGCGGCATCAACTTCAGTTTTGCGGCCGCCGAAAAAAAGGTTGCCGAAATGGTGGATCAGAAAATTCTGACCATTGAGGATGCGGAAATTTATTTTGAAAAATCCGAAGCTGCGAGGGACGGCATCAAAAAGGTGCTGCGTCATCTGGGCCTGACGGGCCGCAATCCCACCAAGGACGAGATGGATCTCTATCTCAAATGGACGACAGAATGGGCCTTTGAGCCCAAGGCCATTCTGGAAGCCTGCAAGGAGACCACCAAGATCGGCAGTCCGAATTTGAATTATCTGGACAAGGTGCTGGAAGGCCTGCACAGCCGAACCGGCGGCAAGGCCACCAGCGAAAATCAGGTGCAGCAGGTGATGGAACAGGAGAAGGCTGAGATTGCGCAGGTACGCGAACTGCTGCAAACGCTGGGTATCAGCTTTACCACCATTGATGAAGGTCTTCGCCTGGAATACCGCGATATGGCCGCGGCAGGCGGGCATGATCTGGTCATGCTGGCCGCGCGCGAGGTGGTCAAACGCACCCGCGTACATACGCTGGACAAGGTCAAACAGTATCTGGACGGCTGGAGCAAGCTGGGCCTGAACTCCGTCAGCGCAGTCCTGAATTATCTGGCTGAGATCGAAAAGCAGAACGAAGAATTGCGCACGCTCATGGATATTGCCGGAACCAGCGGCGGCGCGACCAAGGCCAACCGCGACCTGCTTGCCAAATGGCAGACGGAATGGCGCATGCCTGCGGAGCTGATCCGTCTGGCGGCGGAACTGGCGCACGGCAAAAAGGACGCGATCAAATACATGGACAAGCTGCTGATCGGCTGGCATGAGGACAATGTGGCCAATGCAGCCGAAGCCCGCGCAGCGCACGAACAGCATATGGCCAAATGGCAGCAGAAGAGCGAAAATAAGCCGTCCGTACCCGCTGGCGGCAAGCGCGTGATCGAGCAGCAGTACCAGCAGCGCGTGTATGATCCGGACGAACTGGACGATATCCCCGAAGATCAGCTTGAGGAGATGAAACGGCTATGACGAGCGAGCAGATCATTCTGCAATTGCAGCAGGAGTACGCCCGCAGGCGCGAGGCCAACCTGCACCTGTTTGAGGAACATCAGGAGGAAGCCTGTCAGAAATGCCCGGGCCTGCGCGAACTGATCAGTGCGCGCCATGCTGCTGTGATGCAGGGTGTTCGCGCCAGCATCCTTGCTCCCCGCAAAAATCCTGCGGCAACCAGCGGCTATCCCAGCCGCATGGCGGAGCTGAATGCGCAGATCGTCCAGACGCTGGAACAGGGCGGTTATTCCAAAGATTTTCTGCAGCCCGTATACACCTGCGCCATTTGCCGCGACGAGGGCTATATCTACGATCCTTCCCGCCGCATGTGCGACTGCATGAAGCAGGAGTATCACCGCCGTTTGCTGCTGGAAAGCGGCATTGCAGGCGACAACTGCACCTTTGACAAGTTCGATGAAACGCTTTTCAGCGACGAGCCGGATGAAAAGGGCCGCAGCCAGCGCAAATCCGCGATCATTATCCGCGATGTGTGCATGGCCTACGCCGATTCCTTTCCGCAGACCGCGACCCGCGACCTTTTGCTGATGGGCAAGAGCGGCCTTGGCAAGACCTTTATGCTGCAATCCATCGCCCATCGCGTAGCGCAGCGCGGCCATCTGCCTACTTACACCAGCGCGTACCGCCTGTTTGAAACCGCGCGCAAGGCATATATGGAAAACGATTCGGATATCATGGCGCAATTTATGAACGCCGAACTGTTGCTGATTGACGATCTGGGTACTGAACCTCTCATGAACAATGTGACCGTGACCCAGCTGTTCAACCTGCTCAACGAACGCCAGATGGCGGGCCGTCACACGGTTATTTCCACCAACCTGGCCATGAGTGAACTGCAGGAACGCTACACCGAGCGAATTTCCTCCCGTTTCCTGGATGCTACCGGCTGCCGTCGGCTGGTATTCATCGGGGCGGATATCCGCCGAAATCTCAAACGAAAGGCGGCTGACGTATGAACATTCAAATCTATGTAGGCAAGAAAAATCCTGACGTACTGAAAGCCGAGCGCTTTTTCAAGGAACGCCGCATTCCCTACCAGATGATGGATCTGAAAAAGCACAAGCTGGGCAAAAAAGAGCTGGATACCTTTGTGCGCGCCGTGGGAGCCAAAGCCCTTGTGGACCGGGAAGGCAAGAAAGCTCTTGAACGCCCCGTAGCGCATATGGAGGATGAACGCTACATTGTGGACGCGCTTCTGGACGATCCCTCCGCACTCCGCACGCCCATTGTGAGAAACGGAAATAGAGTTACAGTGGGTGCAAATGAAGAAGAGTGGAAGAAATGGGTAGAAGCAGATGCAAAGTGACGGGAGGGGTTACGGAAGCCTCCGGCGGGCCAGGGGAGGCTCTGCCTCCCCTGGCAACCCTACCGCTTAAGGGCTTCGCCCTTAAG
>JAFYQB010000029.1 GCA_017547285.1 Clostridia bacterium | reverse complement strand
TCACCTCAAAATGCTCGTAGGGGCGGGTGAGGTTCAGCACCATTTCCACTTCGGGATCCGCAAAGGCGTCGTGCATGGTCTCGTAAATCTTGGGAATGGTGTATTCCTGCTGCGCCTTTTCCGCGCGTTCGCGGATCAGGTCGCACACGCCAATCAGTTCGATCTCCTTGAACGTTTCATGAATGTTCTTGAGATAAATACCGCTGATGTTGCCCACACCGATCATAACGGTTTTGATGGTCTTCATACGCGTTTTCTCCTTAATATCAGTACATCTTGGCCTGATTTTCAAAGCGCTCGGTGGTCAGGTTGTTTTCCACGGCAATGCGCTTGCCGTCCGCCGCCCAGAGCATGCCGCGCTCCATCATGACGGCCGCATTGGGGCTCTTATCGAAGACGTCATCGTGATGGCCGAGGGAGGTGTAGAACACGCGGCCGTTGCCCCAGAACTTGGTCCACGCCACGGGCATATCGACAGGCTTGTTGGAAATGTGGTAGTAGGAAACGCTGGGGAATCGGGTGGTGGCCAGCACCTCGATGGCGGGGTCGATGTGCAGATAATAGTGCTCGCTGCACACGGGGAAATCTTCCAGGCCCTCGGTGATGGGGCTGGAACCGTGGTTGATGTTGACCATGTATTCAATGCCGTCTCCGCCGGGATGGGACACCCACTGGCCGCCGGTGATGAACTGCCATTCCGTATCCTGACGGAAGGAGTCGCACATGCCGCCATGGCAGCCCGCCAGACCTACGCCCGCGCCTACGGCCTTGGCCACGTTCACAGTGTATTCGCGCTTGATCTCGCCCATGGTCCAGCAGAACACCATGATGTCCAGCTGCATCAGATCGTCCAGATTGCCCAGCGGATCCAGCGTATCAAAAATCGTTGCTTCATAACCATTTTTTTCGAGCATAGCGGCAAAACGTTTGGAAGTCAGCACCGGTTCATGACCATCCCAGCCGCCCTGAAAAATCCAAGCTTTTTTCATAATAAGATCCTCCTGTATATTTGAAGTTTTTGTGATGCGTATGGTTGTTTGTATTATACCACAGAAAATTCCGGAAGCAACGCCCCAAAATACAGAACCTTCACGCCTTGAACCGCGCATGGTTTCTGTTATAATAGAGGCAGCGAATTTTGCAAATGACAGGAGGTTTCCCTGTGATCAACGAAATGCTTTCCGGACTGAATATTCCAGCCTATTTGCCCCAGAATGCCACCCAAAAGGACTGGCCGGCTATCCGCCAAAAGATGATCGATCTGCTGCTCGACCAGGAATACGGCGTGATTCCCGAATTGCCCTATACTGTGGAGGGAAAGATCGTCAAAGAAGATGCTGGCTTCTGCGCCGGCAAAAGCGTGCTGCAAAGCGTGGAAATCACCGTCACGCTGCCCAACGGCACGTTTACCTACCCCTGCATGCTTTCCATGCCCACAACCACAGGTCAGCATCCGCTGTTTGTGTGCATCAACTTCCGTCCCGAAACGCCAGACCGCTACCTGCCCAGCGAGGAAATCTGTGACCGCGGCTACGCTGTTCTTTCTATTTACTACAATGATGTGAGCATTGACGCGCAGGATCACTTTGCGGATGGTCTGGCCAGGATGCTGCGTGATGCTGCCGCAGAACGCGGCGTCGCCCCCGCGCAGCTGCCCGGAAAGATCGCCGTATGGGCCTGGGCCATGAGCCGTGCGCTGGACTGGGCCATCGAACAGCCCGGCGTATGCCGTAACCATATTGCCGCCATCGGCCACTCCCGTCTGGGCAAAACCGCGCTGGTATGCGGTATGCTGGATGAGCGCTTCTCCTGCGTCATTTCCAATGATTCCGGCTGCAGCGGCGCGGCCATCACCCGCGGCAAACCCGGCGAACATGTGGTGAATATCACCCACAATTTCCCCTTCTGGTTCTGCCAGGCGTACCAGCAGTACATCAATAACGAAGACACCATGCCTTTTGAGCAGGACTGGCTGCTGGCCTCCATCGCGCCCCGTCTGCTGATCGTGGGCAGCGCGCTGGAAGATGAATGGGCCGGTCCCAGCCATGAGTATCTGGGATGCGTGTCTGCCTCCAAGGCCTGGGAGCTGCTGGGCAAACCCGGCTTCATCCATCCCGACCGTCTGCCTGAAGCGGGCGATATCTTCCACGAGGGCGGCATCGGCTACCATCTGCGCGCGGGCAAGCACTACCTGGGACGCGAAGACTGGAACCGTTACATGGACTTTCTGGATGCGAAAGGCTGGAACGCCTGATGAAGCTGATCGCTCCTGAGCGCTACCCCGATTTTCAATGCATTGCAGGCGCATGCCGCCACAGCTGCTGCATCGGCTGGGAGATCGATATCGACCCTGAAAGCCTGCGCCGCTTCCAGCAGATGCCCGGTGAAATGGGCGAACGCCTGCGCCAGAGCATCGACACAACTGGCGAAACAGCGTGCTTTGCGCTGAAAGGCTGGGAGGAGCGCTGCCCCTTCCTGAATGACGACGGCCTGTGCGACATGATTCTGGAACTGGGCGAGGATTCCCTGTGCCAGATCTGCACGGATCATCCTCGTTTCCGCTATTCCTTTGCCGGCCATACTGAAATCGGCCTTGGCCTGTGCTGCGAGGCTGCCGGCAGGCTGCTGCTGGGGGATCCTCTGCCCATGAAACTGACCGTGATCGAAGATGACGGCGCAGATGAAGTGGATGATCCCGAAGAAAACGAACTGCTTGAACTGCGCGATTCGCTTTTTGCGCTGATGCAGGATCGTTCCCTGCCCATGATGCAGCGCATGGAACAACTGCTGCCTGCAGCGGAAATCGACTGGACGGAATGGGCGGATTTCCTGCTGGAACTGGAACGGCTGGATGAAAAATGGGCGGAGCTGCTGGAACTGCTGCCCCAAGCCTGCCCTGAGGCCATTCCCGATGTACTGGAAACGCCTATGGAGCAGCTGATGTGCTATCTGCTCTACCGTCACCTGCCCGGCGCACTGGAGGACGGCGATACGGAGGGACGCATCCGTTACTGCGCACTGATTGGCCAGCTGGTCGCCCGTTTGAGCGTCCTGACCGGATGCCGTACGCTGGATGATTTTGTGGAACTGGCGCGCCTGTATTCCAGCGAGATCGAATACTCGGATGAAAACGTGTCTGCGATTCTTGATCAGCTCGCACAATAAGTACGAAGGAAGATGATTCCCATGAACAAACGGCTGGGCATGCTGGCCGCGATCCTTGGAACCTCCATTTTTGGTTTCAGTTTTATGTTTTCCCGTATTGCGCTGGCCATTGCCTCTCCCTATGTGATGCTGATGTACCGCTTTGTGCTGGCGTTTCTTACCCTGAACGCGCTGGTACTGGGACTGAAAGTAGCCGGGGTGGATCATTCAAACGAAGAAAAGGTACATTGGCTGCGTTTTTCCCTGCGCGGCAGGGATGTACGCCCGCTGATCGCACTGGGCATGGTGCAGCCTGTTATTTACTATCTGTGCGAAAGCTACGGCATCAGCCTGACCAATTCCACCTTTTCCGGTGTAATCATCGCCCTGTCCCCCATCGTTGCTTTGGGCATGGGAGCGCTGTTTCTGCGCGAGTATCCCACGCGGGCACAGGTGGCGTTTTCCGTGCTTTCCATTTCCGGTGTGATCCTGATGACGCTGCAGCAAAGCAGCGAAGGCGTTGTGCAGCCGCTTGGCGTGATCCTGCTGATCGGCGCGGTACTCAGCGGCACCTCGTATAACATTCTCAGCCGCAAATCCTCGCACTTTTCCTCTTTGGAACAGACCTGGGTGATGATGCTGATGGCCGCCGTTTTCTACACCGGGCTTGCCGTCTGGGACTGCCGCGGAGACTGGCAGCAGCTGATTGCCCCTGTGACCAGCCTGCCGTTCATGGCTTCGGTTTTGTATCTGTCCGTGGTTTCCTCCAACATCGCCTTTCTCGCGCTGAACTTTGCCAATTCCGTGCTGCCCGTAGCACGCGTTACCTCCTTCTGCAACCTGACAACGGTGATCTCGCTCTTTGCGGGTGTGATCTTCCTGCATGAGCCCTTCGGTTGGGTATCCCTGCTTGCCTCTGTCATTATCATCACAGGCGTTTGGGGCGTTCAGCGCAAAGCACGATAAAGTTTTCGTTTTTTTCTTCATTTTCCTATTGACAAAACCGCGTTCATCCCCTATAATTATAAAAGTTCTTACGAACGCGGGATGCTGATGTAGCTCAGCAGGTAGAGCGCATCCTTGGTAAGGATGAGGTCACCGGTTCAAATCCGGTCATCAGCTCCATAAACCGACTTGTGTAATGCAAGTCGGTTTTTTGTTGTGTAAAAAGGGCTTGCGGGCATTTCTCATTGACACGCGTGCCTGCGTTTGTTAGAATACAAATAATCTTTGTATTATCAATTCCAAAGACATACCTGCAAAAAATGGATTGGTCTGATTCGAGGTCTGCGCTTCTCACCGACCTGCCTGGTCGCCGAAGAACACGCCGCTTGTGAACCAAAACAAGAAAGCAAAGGAGTTTAGTATGTACGGCAAGAAAGAATATGCACAGATCAATGCACTGCTGAACCAGAAATTCGAGGAAAAGAAGTGTCTCATTGCTGTGCACCGCGGCTCTTGGCATGGAAATATCATTCAGAATACCATTCCGGCCTACATTGCTGCCATCAAAATGGGAGCAGATATGGTGGAATGCGATTTGGAAATCAGCACGGATGGCAAGCTGTTTTCCTTCCACGGTCATCACGAACCCGATGTGCTGGGCACCACAAAGCCGCTCACGCTGATGTCAGCCGCGCAGATCAAAGACATTACGCCGCACAACTGCATTACGCTGATCAGCGATATACGTCTGAATACGCTGGAGGAAATTCTCGAATTCCTGCCGGAAGGCGTAATGCTGAATATTGATCGCGCATGGGACAAATACCCGCAGGTGCTGGAGGTGCTGGACAGATACCCCAAGGCGCTGACGCACGTGCTGCTCAAGGCGCCGGTCAAGGAAACGCAGGCTCTGGAAGCACTCGAGCAGCATCCGGTCAAATACATGTTCATGCCTATTTGCACCAGGATGGCGGATATTGAAGCCGCTTTAACATACCAGAATGTGAATGTAGTCGGCGCAGAACTGATTGCCGCTACGCCGCAGGATGAACTGTATCAGGACGCGGTTATTGCCAGCATTCACGCCAAAGGACTGTTCTGCTGGGTGAATGCGCTGTCTTTGGGTGATTACGGCCATGATTATATGCCGCGGAAGAGCCTTTTCGGCGATCTGACCGATGATGTTTCCGTCATTCAGGATCCGGCGCTTGGATGGGGAAAGTTGATGGAAAAGAAAATTGATATCATCCAGACAGACTGGCCGGCGATTTTGTATCAGTACAGAGCCTCTTTATAACCTCCATTTTGAAGTTGGGCATCGTCTGGCATACAGCGTGTCCGGTAAGAAGGAGCTCACCGGTTCAAAGGTGATTATCAGCACCATAAACCGACTTGTGTAACAACGGTCGGTTTTTTGGTATAGAAAAGAATTGCGAGATGCTCCATTTGAAGCGGAATCCCCCTTTTTGGGGTGAATGAATGGATATACCTTTTCCGGAAGTGAGTAACTATGAATGAAAGACAGTTGGCAGCTGCGGTGGATGCCTGGGCTGCAGAACACCGTGCGGAGCTGGTACAGGATACGATCGATTTGATCGGCATTCCCTCCATTACCGGAGAACATGCCTGCTCACAGGCACTGGAACAGCTGAAAGCAATGGCCACAGACTTTGACTTTGCAGTTGAGCAAGACGGAAATTTAAGCATCAGTATTCTGCATCCAGGTACCGACAATCGCACTGAACTGGGAATGCTGGGCCATTTGGACGTGGTGCCTGCAGGCAGCGGCTGGCGTTATGCGCCTTTCGATGCCGTTGAAAAGAACGGCTGGCTGATTGGTCGCGGCGCGTGCGACAACAAAGGTCCTGTGGTGATGTGCCTGTATGTTCTGCGCTGCCTGAAAGAAATGAAGATTCCGTTTCGCAGTACTGTCCGCCTGATTGCCGGCTGCCGTGAAGAAACGGATATGTTGGATGTAAAGCATTATCTGCAACGCCACAACCCACCCGCTTTCACCATTAACTGCGACGGCGCATGGGCAGGCTGTATTGGCGAAAAGGGCATTCTGGAAACCGATCTGGTTCTGGATGTCTCCCAAAGCGCTTTACTGGATTTTCAAGGAGGAACAGCAGCCAACGCCATACCGGATCAAGCCTTTGCCGTGCTCTCAGAAGCGAATCCTACCGCACTGGAAATCGCCAGAGCATACGATTCCGTACCGGAAATCAGCATAGAGGATAAACGCATTATTTTGCAGCTGAAGGGCAAATCCGCACACTGCTGCACCCCCGCACGCGGAAAAAATGCTGTTGTTTGTCTGCTGCAGCTATTGTACGATTCCAAGCTGGTGCAGGATCTTGGCCCCCTTAAACAGTGCTTCAGCGATTGTTATGGCACAGGCCTCCGGATCAACCACGAGGATTCTGTCTCGGGGAAAACTACCTGCACAGCTACCAGGGCATGGATGGAGCAGGGATTTCTGTATATTCATATCAACGCCCGAACTGCGGTTACCCAGCGCAGCGAACAACTGATAACTGCTTTGAAAAAGAGGCTTGATAAACTTGGTATTGCTCTGCAAAACATAAATTGGACGCCTCCTCGGCTGGACTCACCCAACCAACCGGAAATACGTCTGCTGCTTGATACTTGCAGAGAGTTTCTGGATTCCAAAGCAAAACCTTATGTGATGGGTGGTGCCACTCACTCAAGAATTTTTCCTCGCTCTTTCCCCTTCGGTCCAGAAGTTCTGGATCCGCGCAGGAAGCGCCCTTTTGGACGTGCACATGAGGCTGATGAAGCGGTGTGCATTGATGATCTTCTGCATGCCATCAAAGTATATGTACTTGCTTTATATCGGTTGGACTCTTATTTTTCTGGAAAACATACATGAAAAGCGTCTGGATATTTATCCAGACGCTTTCGTTTCACCCAGTTATTTACTGAAAATAAAATAATCACCGATGTTTGAATCATCGGTGATTAAGTGGCTCCCCAGGTAGGACTCGAACCTACAACCCTTCGGTTAACAGCCGAATGCTCTGCCATTGAGCTACTGAGGAATATTGAAATGCGGCAGCGACCTACTCTCCCGGGCCGTCTCCAGCCAAGTACCATCGGCGTGCTGAGGCTTAACTTCTGTGTTCGGAATGGGAACAGGTGGAACCCTCAGGCCATTACCACCGCAATGGGTGAACTTTTTCATCAGGGGCTTGCCTTAGCACCCTGACAACTGT
>JAFYQB010000028.1 GCA_017547285.1 Clostridia bacterium | reverse complement strand
CTCATCAGTCACCTACGGTGACAGCTTCCCCTGGAAGGGGAAGCGTGCGAGGGTTGACGTTTAGCGTAGATGTTCCTTTTGCATACAATTCTATTCGTTCACACGCATACAAGACTGAAAAGCAAAACAAGAAGGGAACGCAACCCCTCCGCACCCTTCCCCTTCCAGGGGAAGGTGGCAGGCCGAAGGCCTGACGGATGAGGTGCTCCTGCGCGCAAGCATGATTCATTTTTGCGAGGTGCCCATGGGAAACCAAACGTACAACAGAACCCTCAAGCCCTATGCCCAAAAGCTCCGCCGCGAAATGACTCCTGAGGAACAGCACCTCTGGTACCAGTTCCTCAAACCGCAGGGCATCAAGGCCAAACGCCAGCAGATTATACGCACCTTCATCGTTGACTTCTACATCCCATCCGCCAAAATCATCATTGAAATTGATGGTTCCCAACACTACGAACAGGAAGCTCAAATCCGTGACCACGAGCGGGACGCCGCTCTGGAACAGCTGGGCATTCTTGTCCTTCGTTACAGCAACAGCGATATCAACCAGCGTTTCCGGGACGTTTGTATGGATATTCTGCTGCATGTGGAACAGCGTAAAAATTTTCGGCAAATCACCGGAATATAAAAGAAAGAGAGGTACCCCCTTATGGATCTGTTCATCAAACTTTCCATGCTCGCAGTCTTCTTTGGAACAATGATTGGTATCGGTCTGTATTGCCGCAAGCACGCAACGGATGTAAACGGTTTTGTGCTGGGCGGCCGCAGCGTGGGCCCGTGGCTCACGGCATTCGCCTATGGTACCTCTTATTTCAGCGCCGTGGTATTCGTTGGCTATGCCGGTCAGTTTGGCTGGAAGTACGGCATTGCCGCCACATGGGCAGGCATTGGCAACGCCATTCTGGGTTCGCTTTTGGCGTGGGCGGTGCTTGGCCGCCGCACCAGGGTGATGACCCAGCATCTGGACAGCGCCACCATGCCCCAGTTCTTTGAGAAGCGTTTTAACAACAAATCTCTCAAGCTGGCGGCTTCTGCCATCATCTTCATCTTCCTGATTCCCTACACCGCCTCCCTTTACAACGGCCTGAGCCGCCTGTTCGGCATGGCGTTCAACATCGACTATTCTGTTTGCGTGATCGTGATGGCCATCCTCACCGGCGTGTACGTGATTGCCGGCGGATACATGGCCACCGCCATCAACGACTTCATTCAGGGCATCATCATGATCGTGGGCATCTGCGCAGTCATCGGCGCGGTGCTCAAGGGTCAGGGCGGCTTCCTGGAAGCCCTTAACAAGCTGGGTCAGGTAAGCGATCCCGCCGTATCCACTACCCCCGGTGTGTTCGCCTCCTTCTTCGGCCCCGATCCCGTCAATCTGGCGGGCGTGGTGCTGCTCACCAGCCTTGGCACCTGGGGTCTGCCTCAGATGGTGCAGAAGTTCTACGCCATCAAAAGCGAGCAGGCCATCAACAAGGGCATGATCATTTCCACCGTGTTCGCTCTCATCGTGGCGGGCGGATGCTACTTCCTGGGCGGCTTCGGACGGCTCTTTGCCGACCAGCTTGACATTGCGGCCAACGGCTACGACAGCATCATCCCCACCATGCTCTCCGGCCTCGGCACGCTGCTGGTCTCTGTGGTGGTCATCCTTGTGCTGTCGGCCAGCATGTCCACGCTTTCCTCGCTGGTGCTGGCTTCCTCCTCCACGCTCACGCTGGACTTTATCAAAGGCACTGTGGTCAGGGATCTGGATGAAAAGAAGCAGCTGCTGCTGATGCGTTTGCTGATCGTGGTGTTCATCGCCATTTCCGTTGTGCTGGCCATTGTGCAGTACAGGAGCAACGTTACCTTCATTGCCCAGCTGATGGGCGTAAGCTGGGGCGCGCTGGCCGGCGCGTTCCTCGCTCCCTTCCTCTTCGGCCTGTACTGGAAGCGTACCACCTCCGCAGGCGTGTGGGCCAGCTTTGTGTTTTCCACCGTTGTCATGCTGGCCAACACCGTGGCCAAGCCCCTGTTCCCCGTCATGCTGCAAAGCCCCATCAACGCCGGCGCGTTCTGCATGCTCGCGGGTATGGTGATCGTGCCTGTGATCAGCCTGCTCAGCCGCAAACCGGATCAAAAGCTGATCGACCGGGTGTTCAGCTGCTACGACCGCAAGGTGCTGGTTTCCGTGAAGGATTCCATCGGCGAAAGCGAGGAAGCATAAGCTATGCAGCTGCAAACAGAACGGCTGGTCATACGCTGCATTCAGCCGGAGGATTGGAAAGCCGTTCAAGCCATCTGGCAGGATTTTTCCCAATCCCCCTTTGCACGGTATGATGTACCCCATGATACGGCTGATGAAGCCGTCCGCGCCAGAATAGCGCGGTGGGCAGGATTCAGCGGCAGTACGGAGCATCTGTTCTTTGCTGTTTGCCTGGAACACAGGCTGATTGGTTACATCGCTTTCAACCAGCGTGAGAACGGTCACGAAATCGGTTACTGTTTTCATTCAGATGCGCACGGCAAGGGATATGCAAAAGAAAGCCATCTGGCGCTGTTTGATTATCTAAGGGAGATTGGCATTACTCGGTTTCTGGTGCGAACCGCCCTCGCCAATACGCCGTCCGTCAGGCTGCTGGCCTCCCTTGGATTCCATCAGACAGGAACGGAACAGGTATCCTTTTTCAAAGATGAAAACGGCAAGGATTTCATCTTTGAAGGCGGTATTTTTGAACGCGCTTAACCAGCAAAAAGAGCGTCCGAAAAATTTCCGGACGCTCTTTTCATTTGTCTCAAGCTGTTGTATAATAAGAAAAAAGTGCGTTTGCATATCGTTTTTTTGAGATGAATATTGAGCTGGAGGTGGCTTCATGATTATTACCATTGGCCGTGAATATGGCAGCGGCGGCCGCGAGATTGGCGAACTGGTGGCCAAAAAACTGGGCATTCCTTTTTATGATAAGGAAATCCTCACCCGTGCTGCGCAGGAAAGCGGCCTTTGCGCGGAAGTGATGGAGCATCACGATGAAAAAGCCAGCCTGGGCGGCATTTTTATGAATGGCGGCGCCCATGTGGCCAGCGCCCATGTGGGCCTGCAGATGCCGCTGAATCAGCGCGTGTTTCTTGCGCAGTTTGAGGCCATCAACCGCATTGCCGCCGAGGGCGACTGCGTCATCGTGGGCCGCTGCGCAGACTATGTTTTGAAGGATCTGCCCGATGTGGTGCACGTCTTCCTCTATGCCAGCGAGGAAAAACGCATTGAGCGCATCATGCGTGTGGAAAACGTGGATCGCGGCGAAGCGCGCGAACTGATCCGCAAGACCGACAAGCAGCGCAAGAGCTACTACAACTTCTTTGCCGACGGCAACTGGGGCCTGCGCTCCAACTACGACCTGATGCTGCGCACCGACGACCGCACGCCCGACGAAGTGGCGGAGACGATTGTTTCCTTCGCGAAAAGGTAACGGGGGAGTCTCTGGCTCGCTTGTGCGAATTTCCCTTCGGCTGCGGAGCGTATGCACATTGCAGGGCGACCATTGGTCGCCCGTTTGTTTTCTTAATGATTGCTTTGAAAGGACGATCCCCCATGAAAAAACTGCTCATCACCGGTTTTGATCCCTTCGGCGGGGAGACCATCAACCCCGCGTGGGAGGCTGTAAAGCTTTTGCCGGATGTGATCGGCGCATACGAGCTGACCAAAATGGAGATCCCCACGGTATTCGGCGCAGCCAGCCGCGAGGTGCTGGACGCCGCGCAAGCGTGTCAGCCGGATGTGATCCTGTGCATCGGTCAGGCGGGCGGACGCAAGGCCATCACCCCGGAAATGGTGGGCATCAACCTGCGTCACGCGCGCATTGCGGATAACGCCGGCAATCAGCCGCAGGACGAACCCGTGGCTGCGGACGGCCCGGCCGCGTACTTTGCCACCGTGCCGGTGCGCAAAATGACCCAGGCCATGGAGGATGCAGGTATTGCGGCGGCGGTATCGTATTCGGCAGGCACGTTTGTTTGCAACGATACGCTGTATGCGCTTTTGCATCATTATGCGGGTACAGCGGTGCAGGCAGGATTCGTGCATGTGCCGTTTTTGCCTCAGCAGGCCAAGGAAGGCGTGCCGTTTATGGCGCTGGAGGAGATTGTGCGCGGGCTGACGGCGATGATCGAGGGAATGGAATAAAAGAAGCGGAACGGGGAAAGCCCGTTCCGCTTTTGATATTGGTGGAAACGAAGGAACAGCAGAAAATCCAGCATGTTCACCACATCCGACCGCCTGCGGCGGCCACCTTCTCCTCAAGGAGAAGGCATTTTGGATACAAGCGAGCCGGAGGGTGCTGCACACGACGAATGTTCCGGTACATTTGCCCACCGCAGGGTACAGGGGCTCAGCCCCTGCCCGCCGGAGGCCCCGTTAGGCCCCGTACGTCTTCCCCATCTCCCGGGGCAGCCTGCGCTGCGCGAACGCGTCCTTCAGCACCTTGCCCACATGGGGCGACCAGAGCTTGTCCTCCTCGCGGATGACGGGCTTGATGGCTTCCACGTCCGGCAGACCGTTTTCAAACAGCTTTTCGTAGGTGAGCACGGTGGCCAGACCGGCCTCGCCGGGGCAGGTGAGGGGCAGGTCGTTTTCCACGGCGCGGATAAACTCGTTGGTTTTGTGGATCACGTTCTGGCAAAGCACGCCCGCTTCATGGGTTTCACCTTTTTCATCGGTGATGGTCAGCACAGCGCCGTTTGCACCGGTGACCACGCGGATGGTGGCTTTTTCAAAACGGTATTCCATGGTGGGGGCGTTTTCTTCCTCCACGCCCGCCACGTGCGAAACGAACAGCATACCCTCGCAGCCGCAGGGCAGGGTGAAGCGTGCGGCTGCGGTGTCGAAGGTTTCGATAGGATACACGCGGCCAAGCTGCGCCTCGATGGAAAGCGCGGGCAGGGTGTCATAGCCCGGGGTGGTGAGCCACAGCATGTTCATCAGATAGTGGCAGGTGGCGTTGGTGAGGATGCTGTCGTACACGGGGGTGCCGTCCGGCAGGTTGATGTGGCCTGCCCAGCCGCCGCTGCGGGCGTAATAGGCAAAGTTGCGCTGCCACAATACCAGCGCCTTCATGCTCAGCGCCTTGCCGAATTCGCCTGCTTCGATGCGCTTTTTCAACGCCAGCATGATGGGGTCATAGCACAGCTGATAGCCAACGCCCAGCCTGCGGCCTGCGGCTTTGGCGGCGTCAATGATCTGACGGCACAGTTCGGACGTGGCGGACAGCGGCTTTTCCATGAGCACATGGCTGCCGTGGGCAAAGCAGGTCAGCGCATTCTGCAGATGCAGACCGATGGGCGTGCAGATGACAGCCACCTCTGCGGAATGCTTTTCATAAAAGGCTTCCAGCGTGTCGTATACAGGAATGTTGTGTTCGCGGATCAGGTCGATGACCGGGCTCCTGTCGGCATAGGGGTCTACGATGCCTTCGATTCCGTGACCATCCGTATTCAGCGGCGAAAAGACTTCGCGCACATACAGGGCGGCATAGCCGCCGCAGCCAACCAGCAGAAACTTCATGGAATGCACCTTCTTTTGAATATCAGTAGGGGCTGGGAAATTCGCGCTCGGCTTTGGCAACAGCGTCTTCCAGCGTCATGCCGGCAAAGTGCTGGGCATTCAGGTAACGGCCGGACTTGCCGTCCTCCACAAACGCGCCTACGGCAATGCCGGGAATGGCGCTTTCGGGCGCACAGGGCGCGTTGGGTCCGCCCAGATCGGTGCGGCACCAGCCGGGATCGGTGAGGTTGATGAGCACGTTGGTGCCCTGCACCTTGCTGCCAAGATCAATGGTGATTTTGTCCAGCGCGGCCTTGCTGGCGGAGTAGGCGGTCTGCTCCGGCTGCAGGGCGATGCCGCTGGTGGTGTTTACAATGCGCCCGAAGCCCCGCTCGATCATGCCGGGCAGAAAGTGATGGCAGATCATGGTGGGGGCGATGGTGTTTACGTGGAAGGAGGTATCATAATCCGCAAGCGGTGTGTTCAGGTAATCCACCCGGTAGCCCACCTGCAGCCCCGCGTTGTTAAGTACGATATCCACCTGCGTGCCGCGCCGGTCGATTTCGGAAAGCATCTTCTGCACGGCGGCAAGGTCGTCCAGCTCCGCTTCCACCGCGTAGGCCTGAACGCCCATGGCGAGGACTTCGGACAGGATCTTTTCGGTATGGGCGAGGCTGCGGCTGTGCAGGATGAGATTCGCGCCGTGCTGCGCCATCATTCTGGCGGTCAGATAGCCAATGCCGCGCGCTGCGCCGGTGATCAGGCACCAGCGGCCTTTCATATCAACCATTCGTTTTGCCTCCGATCAGCTGTTCAAGCATTTCTTTGGTGGTGTGGGAATAGAGCTGTCCGTCCCATTTGACGGAGGGGCCGAACCTGCAGTTCTTCATGCAGGGCACCGTGCGGTAGCGGAAGCCGGCCTTTTCGCACACGCCGCCTGATTGCACGTTCCATGTGCTTTCCACCCAGGCGCGCAGCTCGCGGCCCTTGGGGCAGGTCTGGCACATTTCCAACAGATGCGGCGCGGTATCCATGCGCAGGCTGGGCACGCGGCGGATGAGGGCCGAAAGCATGTTTTCCCTGATGGAAAGCGCCTGCGCAATGGTGCGCAGCGCTGTCTGCGTAAGCACGCCGCCGTTTTGCTCCTGCACTTCGCGCAGAAGGGCGATCAGCATCTGCTGATCCTGCGGCGCGCCCTGCGAGCGGTAATAGTCAATGAGCGCGTTCATCAAAATACCTCCCGAAAATCAGCATTCGATCATGATTTTCAGGATCTCCTCGTCGGTCTGTTTCATACCGTCCTTGCCCAGACGGCCCACGCTGGCGATGGTATTTTCCACACCCTTTTTCACAATGCCTTCGCCCCCGCGGAACTGCTTGCCCGCGCAGGCTATCTGGTAGGCCATCAGCGCCGCGTCCACGGCGGAGGCGATCTTGGCGGCGCAGGAGGGCTTGGCGCCGTCGCAGATGGTGCCGGACAGGATGGCCAGCGAGTTGACGATGGTGTGGTTGATCAGGTACAGGTCGCCGCCGTTGATGAAGGCGATGCCCGCGCCTGCCGCGCAGCCCGCGCTGATGGCGCCGCAATACGCGGACAAAGTGCCGATCAGCGCCTTCTGGCGGATGGCGGTCAGGTTGGCCATGACCAGCGCACGGTAGAGAAGCTCCTGAGAAGCCTTGAGTTCCCGGGCGTATTCGATGACCGGCAGCGAAACGGTAATGCCCTGATTGCCGCTGCCGGAATTGATGATGACGGGCATTTCACAGCCGGACATGCGCGCGTCCGAACCGGCGGCAGCGTAGGCCTTGGCGCGGATGCGCACATCCGCCGTGCCGTAGCAGTCGAGCAGCACCTTGCCGATGCTCGCGCCCCAGCGTCCGGTCAGGCCTTCCTCGGCAATGGCCGTGTTGCAGGCGATCTGCTGCTGGATGGGTTCGCAGACATCTGCCAGATCGCAGGTGTTGGCAAAATCAAAGATACCGTCGATGGAAAGCAGACCTTCATCCACATCCTTGCCGGTTTCGTTTTCTTCCAGATCGCGGTGGTAAAGCGTCTGCCCGTCGCGGATCACGTCCACCACATTGGTGTGGCGGTCGGCGATGCGTGCGCTGGCGCAGCGGCCGTTTGCCTCCACCTCCACCAGAATATCAAACAGACGGGCATCCGGCTTGAGGCTGACGGTGATGCACTTACGGCTCAGGTATTCGGCCAGCTCCGCGCGCTGATCGGCGGTTACGTCCGCGATCACCTGCAGTTCGCGCATGGCGTCGCCTGCCACAAGGCCTGCGGCGCATGCAGCGTCAATGCCCTTGCGTCCGTCGGTATTGGGTACGGTCACGGCCATGGCATTTTTGATGATGTTGCCGCTCGTCCACACATGCGCTTTTTCGGGCAGGCAGCCAAGGGCTTTGCGCGCCACGGCGGCGGCGTAGGCGATGGCGATGGGCTCGGTGCAGCCCATGGCGGGACGAAGATGCTTTTTGAGAATGGCGGCATAGGCGGCATAGCGCGGATCGGTCTTTTGCATGGATGAGCGCTCCTTTTTGGAGAGAATATCTGATTGTACATTATCATTGTACGGGGGAAACTGTCAAGGGGAATTGATTGTGCGCGGATTATGTACACACATGAACCAACGTTGAAAAATATAGTTTATTCTGATATAATTTGGTAAAATAACATAATAGGAGGTTTATCAGATGTTCAAAAAATGGATCGCTTTTTGTCTGACTGTTTGTTTGCTGCTAACAAGCGGAATACAGAGCGCTTTTTCGGAAACAGGTTTCGCTGCCGGACAGGGTGAAAATGATCCGGAAATTATGAAGGCAATCGAGCTGGGCTTTGTTCCTGAAAATTTGCAAAACGATTATGAAGCGCATATCAGCTATGCAGAGTTCTGTGCTGTTTTGGATTGCTTTTTTGTTGAAATGTATCCGGAAAAACTGGAAAATTGGAAGGAAATTTCAGTAAAATACCGCGACGCTGATCAACTGATGACCCGTATGGAAGGAGCTCTTGTTTTTCTGTATGCAGCGGAGGCTGCAGGCATAGATGCAGCGGGATACCAATACAACATACCTTTGGAAGATCTGATTGCCGATGATGTGAATTTTTACAAAGGCGTAACATGGCGGTATCCGCTGCTGCCAAACCGACGAGCAAAATATTACAACGAAACCATCGCAAACAGCAAACATTATTCGTGGCGGTGCGATCAGGATTATCTGACCAACGCAAAAATATTTGTAGAAAGTATTTCCTACGGCAATGCAAAGACCTACTTTGATTATGATGATCGCTATTCTTTAAATCTTGGCAGTCCGTTTATCCTTGGCGATGCGATCCGGGCAGTAGAACGGCTGTATGAAACAGCTCGTTTCTTTCAGTATATTCCTGCTTCTGAAGCTTCGAACACTGTTTCCGCAGAAGCAATTGCATTGGCGGCTGATATGCCGGAGGTCTCATGGAATCATCTGCCCGATTGGACGGGGTATACGGTAGACGCAAGAGATTGGGTTGTCAATGTGTCAGGAATGCATTATACAAAAGAAGAAATTGATGTTTTGAGTTCTCTGGGCTTCAATTTTGTCAGGGTGCCTTTAAAATCCCAAAACATTTTTGAAGGGGAGAAAACGGAAAACGTAAATCCTGCTTTTTTGGATACAATGGATCGCTTGATTGAGTATTGCGCAGAAGCGAACATTCATGTCTGCCTTGATCTGCATGATATGCCGGGCTTCTATACCGGCAGTGACAAAAACGATAAAATTACATTGTGGGAAAAAGAGGAAACCCAAGCGTTGTTTGCAGACATCTGGCGTTTCCTTGCACGTTATTATCAGAATATTCCCGCCAGTCTGCTGAGCTTTAATTTGCTTAACGAACCGCATCCGGAAGAAGATGTTTCTGATGAATTATATTCGCAGGTTATGCTCAAGGCGATCAAAGCCATACGCGACATTACTCCCGAACGTTTGATTTTTGTGGATATGCTGGGCGAAATGGAACGCGAGCCGGTGGAAGGTCTGGCAGATGCTCAGGTTGTACAAACTGTTCATACATACTTTTTGAGTAATGATTCGCAGGTATGGCCTATTTACGCTGTCAATGGCTTTGTTCGTAGAAAAGAAGGTATTTTTACAATCAAGGGCAATTTTCCTGCGGGAACGAAGATCGCTATCGATATCCAAAGCCTGCATGCCCAAAGCGTTTTCTCAGTCAGCGCGGATGGTGCTGCGATTGGAACGCTTGAGCTGGGCGTGGATGATGTCGGTGAAAACGGCTGCATAGAAATTAACGAAAAGGGTACGGACGGAGAGTGGCGAGAATATGAGAATGCCATTCTTCTTGCAACCACAACAGAAGCGTGCAAGGAAATTGAAATCATTCAGGAGGGCGGCTGGTGGTATTGGCTGAGAAATCTTGAACTTGAAATCAATGGACAGACGTACTTTATCAGCGGTAACGAGAAGGCAGTGTCAGAAGAGGAACCTCCCGTTTTGCTGATCAGCTCGGATGGGAAAATCTCTGCTGAAAATGAGGATACACTGGAAGTCCAAGCCCGTGAATGGCTGGTAGAAATATTTGAAGGCTACAGGGAATTCACAGAGGAAACCGGAACGCTGATAATGGTACAGGAATTCGGTTTTAATGAAACCATATCGTATCCAGCAACGCTTGCAGCTGCGGATGATTTGTTATCCGTCCTAAAAGAGTATCAGATTCCATGGTGTTCGTGGGGCAGCAACTTTGGTCCGGTGGCAGACAGGCGCAGCATGTTGTGGGCGAAAAAAATTGAAAATGAAGATTTGATGCGCCGTGAAGCGGAATATGAGGCGGTATCTGAAAACTGGATTGTTGATAAAGGTTTGCTTGAAGTGTACAAACGATATATGAAATGACCTCAGGGGGGACGAGCGCAAAAGCCGTCTGTAGGTTTGTCAAACATCTTGGACAGTGAAGGCAGAAAGCCGCTGTCTAGGTGAAAGCCAGTTGAGAGGCCGCATGGGCCTGGAGTTGCTGCGACTTTGGTGGGCAGTTAACTGCCCACCAAAGTCGGCGAGGGAGTAAAAGCAGCGAACGTCGTAGAAACGCTTTTGGTCTTCACGGTGACTGCGTTCAACCTTGCCGTTGTGCCGAGGCGTGTAGGGACGAAT
>JAFYQB010000003.1 GCA_017547285.1 Clostridia bacterium | reverse complement strand
CGGCCCACAACGTCATCGGACTTAACGGTGAGGATCTCCTGCAGGGTATTTGCTGCGCCGTAGGCTTCCAGCGCCCAAACTTCCATCTCGCCGAAGCGCTGGCCGCCGAACTGTGCCTTACCGCCCAGAGGCTGCTGGGTAACAAGGCTGTAGGGGCCGGTGGAACGGGCATGGATCTTGTCGTCTACAAGGTGATGCAGCTTGAGGTAGTACATATAGCCCACGGAGATACGGTTCTCAAAGGGCTCGCCGGTGCGGCCGTCGTACAGGACGGTCTTGCCGCTGGGATCCTTGCCGGCCATTTCCAGGCACTTGGCAATATCGTCCATGGTAGCGCCGTCGAATACGGGAGTGGCAATGTGCCAGCCAAGGGTCTTGGCAGCCATGCCAAGGTGCACTTCCAGCACCTGACCGATGTTCATACGGCTGGGAACGCCCAGAGGATTCAGAACGATCTGCAGGGGCGTGCCATCGGGCAGGAAGGGCATATCCTCTTCACGCAGAATGCGGGATACAACACCCTTGTTGCCGTGACGGCCGGCCATCTTGTCGCCAACAGAAATCTTACGCTTCTGGGCGATGTAGACGCGCACCATCATGTTCACGCCGGGAGAGAGTTCATCCTTGTTTTCACGGGTGAAGATCTTGACGTCAACAACGATGCCGCCTTCACCGTGGGGAACGCGCAGGGAGGTATCGCGCACCTCGCGCGCCTTTTCGCCGAAGATGGCGCGCAGCAGGCGCTCCTCGGCGGTCAGGTCGGTCTCGCCCTTGGGGGTGACCTTACCGACCAGAATATCGCCCGCACGGACTTCAGCGCCGATGCGGATGATGCCGTCCTCATCCAGATCCTTCACAGCATCGTCGCCGATGTTGGGAATATCGCGGGTGATCTCTTCCGGTCCCAGCTTGGTTTCGCGGGCTTCGGATTCAAACTCCTCGATGTGGATGGAGGTATACATATCGTCCTTGACCAGCTTTTCGCTGATCAGAACAGCGTCTTCGTAGTTGTAGCCTTCCCAGGTCATGAAGCCGATCAGAACGTTGCGGCCCAGACCGATCTCGCCCTTCTCGGTGGAAGGACCGTCAGCCAGCAGGTCGCCCTTTTCAACGATCTGGCCCGCCTTCACGCGGGGACGCTGGTTGATGCAGGTGCCCTGGTTGGAACGGGCAAACTTGCTCATCTTGTAGGTGTGGCGCTCGCCCAGCTCGTCCTTGATGACGATGGTATCGCCGCCGACCTTTTCAACAACGCCGCTCTCCTTGGCCAGAATGACCACGCCGGAGTCATGCGCAGCCTTGTACTCCATGCCGGTGCCGACGATGGGAGCTTCGGGAACCAGCAGCGGCACAGCCTGACGCTGCATGTTGGAGCCCATCAGCGCGCGGGTAGCGTCGTCGTTCTCCAGGAAGGGGATCATGCTGGTGGCCACGGATACGACCTGACGGGGAGATACGTCCACCAGGTCAACGTTCTCGCGGGGCACCTGAATGATCTCGGCCTTGTCACGAACGGTTACGTACTCTTCCTTGAAGCTGCCGTCCTCGTTCATGGGGGTCTTGGCTTCGGCAACTACATAGAAGTCCTCTTCGTCCGCGGTCATGTACACGACCTTGTCGGTCACGCAGTGGGTCTTGGGATCCACCAGACGGTAGGGGGCCTCGATGAAGCCGTACTCGTTGATGCGGGCATAAGTGGCCAGAGAACCGATCAGACCGATGTTGGGGCCTTCAGGAGTCTCGATGGGACAGATGCGGGCATAGTGGCTGTAGTGAACGTCGCGGACCTCGAAAGAGGCGCGGTCACGGTTCAGACCGCCAGGGCCCAGGGCGCTCAGACGGCGCTTGTGGGTCAGCTCAGCCAGCGGGTTGGGCTGGTCCATGAACTGAGACAGCTGGGAGGAGCCGAAGAACTCCTTGATGGCGGCGCTCACAGGACGGATGTTGATCAGTTCGCCGGGGCGCACTTCATCGCTGTCCTGAATGGCCATGCGCTCGCGCACCACGCGTTCCAGACGGCTCAGACCGATGCGGATCTGGTTCTGCAGCAGTTCGCCTACGCTGCGCAGGCGGCGGTTGCCCAGATGGTCGATATCATCGGTGTAGCCGATGCCGTAGGGCAGGCCCAGCAGGTAGCTGACGGAGGCCACGATATCCTCGGTGATGATGTGCTTGGGCACCAGATCATGCACGCGGGAGCGGACCATTTCCTTCAGCTCGTCGCCTTCCAGACCCAGATCAAGGATCTCGCGCAGCACGGGATAGAGCACGTTCTCCATCACGCCGGCTTCCTTGGGGTTAAAGGGCAGGTAGAGGGAAGCATCCACAAAGTGGTTGCCTACGATCTTGTGGATGTGATTGTCCACCTTGATCAGCACGCTGTTCACGCCGGCGTTCTGAATGGCGCGGGCCACTTCCTTGGAGATGACCTCGCCCTCGTGGACCATCACTTCGCCGGTCTGGGGATTCACCACATCCTCAGCGGCGATCTGCTCCTGAGCACGGATGGCCAGGGACAGCTTCTTGTTGAACTTATAACGGCCCACGCGCATCAGGTCGTAGCGCTTGGCGTCAAAGAACAGAGAATTGAACAGGTTCTGAGCGCTTTCGCGTGTGGGCGGCTCGCCGGGCTTCTGACGCTTGTAGATCTCGATCAGGCCCTCGTCGCGGCTCTTGGCGTTGTCGCCGCGCTGGATGGTGGCCATCAGGCGCTCATCCTCGCCCAGCAGTTCGATGATCTCGGCGTCCGTGCCGTAGCCCAGAGCGCGCAGGATCAGCGTGATGGGCAGCTTGCGGGCGCGGTCGATGCGAACCCACAGCACATCGTTGGAGTCGGTTTCATATTCCAGCCATGCACCGCGGTTGGGGATCACCGTGGTGAAGAACAGGTGCTTACCGGCCTTGTCGATCTGCTCTTCATAGTATACGCCGGGGGAACGCACCAGCTGGGATACGATCACGCGCTCAGCGCCGTTGATGATAAAGGTACCGTAATCGGTCATGAGGGGGAAGTCGCCCATGAACACGTCGGATTCCTTGATCTCGCCGGTCTCGCGGTTCTTCAGGCGTACGAACACCTTCAGCGGCGCGGCATAGGTCATATCGCGCTCTTTGCAGCGTTCAACGCTGTTCTTGGGCTCGTCCAGTGTATAATCAACGAATTCAAGCGACAAATTCTCGGTGTAGTCCACGATCGGAGATACATCGTCCAGTACCTCGCGAAGGTCGACATCCAGGAAACGCTGGTACGAGTTTTTCTGCACCTCGATCAGATCCGGCATGTCAAGGATTTCTTCGACATGCGCGAAGCTCTGCCTCGTCCTGAGCTTCCCCATTTGAACCTCATGCACCATAAATGCCATCACCCCTTATGTTCTCGCACGTATCTTGAAGCAAAGTCCTACTGCTGCCCGGCAAAGGTTTTTTTCCTTGTACTGCAAGGGTTTGCGGTATTTCCGGAAAATTTCCTGTTGCATTTTTTCCGCGGGGCATGTACAATACCAATCACGGAAGGGCATAACTTCGCACAGTAACGATACTGATGCAAGTTTAAATTATAGCCGATTAATATCCATGTGTCAATACACATGGATGAATTTCATTTTATTTATTTTTTGAAACGTTACCGGGAGGCAGCAGACATGATCAAATTCGGTCAGGTGACCGCCTATAACGAAAAAACGGGCGTGGCCACCATTACCTACATCCGCCCCGAAGCTTGCGCCAAGTGCGGCGCCTGCGGCGGGCTGAGCCAGACCGGCTCCATCGACCTGAAGGCTGACTGCCAGGTGGGCAACTGGGTCAAGGTGGTGCTGCCGGACAGCCGCTTCATGACCGCCACGCTGATCGCCTACATCCTTCCCCTGATCGGCTTTCTGGCCGGACTGTTTTTGGGCAATCATTTGTCCGGCGGAAACGAGCTGTGGGCGCTGGGCGGGAGCATGCTCGGTCTGGGCGTCTGCCTGATCGGCATGAAGCTCAGCGACAAACACATTGCCGGCAAACCCGAATGGACCCCCCACGTGGCCGAAGTGTATACCGAGCGTCCTGACAGTCTGGACGCCATCGGCTGCAGCGGCATGGAATAAAACCAGAAAACACATCGCGCGCCGGAAGTCTTCCAAGGGCTTCCAGCGCGTTCTTTTTCTATCTGCCGCGTTTTGTTGAAAAACGCTAAAAAATGTTGTGCAGAAATGTTTTGCTCAATCCCTGTTCAAACAGAAGTTTTTGTGGTATACTGTATTACGATATATGGAGAAGTAGGCTCCATGACAGATGAGCGCCAAAGACAATTTGTATATTCCGGCTGTTTTCGGGCGTTTTTCTGCATGATCGCTTTTTGATACAATCGATGATCGGCTGTTGCGGCGTTTATGCGCAACCGCTTGTTTGAGTATCATTGGATTCCACATGCGCAAACGGCGCAGGCAAGGAGGCTCCCATGACAGAATTTTCTCAGAAGCTTCGCATCATCCCCCTTGGCGGTGTTGATGAATTCGGTAAGAACATCACGGTGGTCGAGTACGGCGAAGATATGCTGGTTATCGACTGCGGCTCTATTTTCCCCAAGGAAGATATGCTGGGCGTTGACCTGGTCATTCCGGACGTTACGTATCTGATCAAAAACCGCGAGCGCATCCGCGGCATGCTGCTCACCCACGGCCATGAGGACCACATCGGCGCAACGCCTTATGTGCTGCGTCAGGTTCCCATGCCCCTGTACGGCACCAAGCTGACCCTTGCGCTGGTGGATCTCAAGCTCAAGGAGCACCGCATTGCCGGCGTGCCGCTGCATGTCATCAAACCCCGCGATGTGCTCAATCTGGGCTGCTTTACCGTGCGCTTCCTGCATGTGAACCACTCCATCGCAGGTGCGGTGGCCATCGCCATCACCTGTCCCGCCGGCACCATTGTGTTCAGCGGCGACTTCAAGGTGGACTTCACCCCCATCGACGGTGAAGTGACCGACCTTGCCGGTTTTGCCCAGCTGGGCAGCGAAGGCGTGATGGCTTTCCTGTGCGAATCCACCAACGTGGAGCGCAAGGGCTACACCATGTCCGAAACCAAGATCGGCCAGACCTTCATCGATATGTTCCAGCAGGCCAAGGGCCGCGTGATCGTGGCCATGTTCGCCTCCAACGTGCACCGCGTGCAGATGGTGGTGGATTCCGCCGCGATGTTCGGCCGCAAGGTCTGCTTCATCGGCCGCAGCATGGTCAATGTGACCCGTGTGGCCATGTCCATCGGCGAGCTTTCCATTCCCGAGGAAAACATCATCGACGTGGACGATCTGGACAACTATGCGGATGAAGACGTGCTGGTCGTAACCACCGGCAGTCAGGGCGAAGCCATGGCCGGTCTGACCCGCATGGCCTACGGCGAGCACCGCAAGCTGCAGATCCGTCCCACCGATACCGTCATCCTTTCCGCGCACCCCATCCCTGGCAATGAAAAGCCCGTGGCGCGCGTTATCAACCAGCTCTACCGCTGCGGCGCCAACGTGATCTACGGCCAGCTGGGCGAGGTGCACGTTTCCGGCCACGCCTGTCAGGAGGAGATCAAGCTGCTGCATGTTCTCCTCAAGCCCAAGTACTTCATTCCCATCCACGGTGAGTATTCAAAGCTGTGGCAGCACGCCGAGCTGGCGGATACCCTCGGCACGCCCAGCCAGAACATCATCATCCCGGAAATCGGTCAGGTCATTGAAATGGACCAGAATTCCCTCGATATCGTGGGCGAAGTGCCCACCGGCGGCGTGCTGGTGGACGGTCTGGGCATCGGCGACGTGGGCAATGTGGTGCTGCGCGACCGCAAGCACCTCAGTCAGGACGGCCTGATCATCGTGGTCATGGCCATCGACCGCGACAACGGCACCCTCATGTCCGGCCCGGATATCATCAGCCGCGGTTTCGTCTATGTGCGTGAAAACGAGGACATCATCGAGTGCAGCCGCGATCTTGCCCGCAGCATCGTGCTCAGCTACGGCACTCTGGACGGCAGCGAGTGGCAGAACCTCAAAAACCGCCTGAAGGACGAACTGCACCGCTACATCTTCGACAAGATCAAGCGCAATCCCATGATCCTGCCGATTATTATGGAAATTTAACCAGGGGCACTGCCCCTGGACCCCAGCTCCGCGCCTGTGGCGCGGGGCTTGTTTTTTTATGTTTGGGGTTGCAGCGAAGACCGCCGGGGCCAATACAGTGGCCCCGGCTCGCTTGCGCGTGTTCCTCCTTCGGTTCCAGTTTTTTAACGAGGAACACACACTATTGTTTTATTCTTATGCTGCCTCATCGAAGGAGACTCGCACAAGAAAGCCGGAGGTCGTTGTTTGACCTCCGGTGGCCTTCGTCGCAACCCCAAACACAAAAACCCGCCCCGCACGAAGTGCGGAACGGGGGTGCAGGGGCACT
>JAFYQB010000027.1 GCA_017547285.1 Clostridia bacterium | reverse complement strand
TTTCAGGCCGTCGAAAAAGCTCGCTGACGCGATCTTTTCCGCCGAAGAATGCACCGTTTGCCTACTCGCCTGACGGCTCGCCGGGCGGCAAACGGTGTAAGGAAAGCCTTGCTGAGCAAGGCTTCCGAAGCTGACGCGCATGTCGTCAGCTTCGGAACAAGAGTCGGAGGGCTGCGGTCCTCCGACACCACCCAAAACGTTTTTTGACAAGCTGGAACGCCAGGGTAATGCTGGCGTT
Source organism: Clostridia bacterium (assembly GCA_017547285.1). Classification (GTDB taxonomy): domain Bacteria; phylum Bacillota; class Clostridia; order Christensenellales; family Aristaeellaceae; genus Limiplasma. The sequence goes on along the minus strand of JAFYQB010000027.1, from coordinate 32,378 downwards.
TTCCCCCTGGTTTCAAAGCGTTAATTCCAGTTTTTTTACGCAGTTTTTTCATGTTTTGGCGCTTTATTTGTGAAAACAGGAATCATTCATCCATTTTGATCGTTTTTCTTCATTGTTTGCAGGATTGCTTTATTGAATATAGCAAAAATGTGATGTTATACTTGGGCTGATAATTGGCACAACAAACACAAATGCCGTGTGCAGAAGAGTCCACGAAAGGAAATGTGTATGCAGAGAGTTGCAAAGAACCTGCAGAGATACTGGATCTACTATGCGCTGTTCATTCCGGTAGCGGTGTACTACATCATGTTCCACTACAAGCCGCTGGTGGGCGTGGTGATCGCATTCAAGGATTATGCTTTCGGTAAAGGTATTTGGGGCAGCCCGTGGACCAGTGAATACGGCTTCCACCATTTCATCCGCTTCCTGACGGCAGGCGAATTCAACCGCGTGTTTTTCAACACCGTAATTCTGGCGGCCATGCGCATTGCGTTTGGCTTCCCGGCCCCCATCATTCTGGCGCTGATGTTTAACGAAGTTCGCAGCCAGAAGTACAAGAAGTTTTTGCAGACGGTTTCGTACCTGCCGCACTTCATCTCCTTCGTTGTGGTGTATGCGATCCTGTACAACTTCTTCGGCTACGACGGATTTTTCAACGCCATCCGCAAGCTCATGGGCAAGGAGCCTCTCCTGTTCCTTGGCACTGTGAAGTACTACCGCTGGTTCTTTACTTTGAGCGCCATGTGGAAGGAAATGGGCTGGGGCGCGATCATCTATCTGGCAGCGCTTTCCCGCGTAAACGTGGAACTGTACGAAGCAGCCGACCTCGACGGCGCCAGCCGCCTGCAGAAGATGTTCCACATTTCTCTGGCGGAGATTCGTCCCCTCATCAGCATGCAGCTGATCCTGACCATGGGCGGCCTGTTCTCCGTAAGCATGGATCAGACCATGGTTATGACCAACGACATGGTAAACAGCGTGGCTGAAGTGCTCAGCTACTATGTATACCGCGTGGGTCTGCTCAGCGTAAACCAGTTCAGCTATTCCACGGCTGTGGGCCTGTTTAACTCCATGCTCAGCCTGATCATGGTACTGATGACCAACTGGGTCGCAAAGAAACTGGATGAGGAGGGTGGCCTGTGGTAACTGCCAAGAAGAAAGTACGTAAGCTGCGCCGCGTTGAAATGTTTGACGTGATCAACCTGACTCTCCTCACGCTGATCTGTCTTTCGATGTTCTACCCCTTCCTCAATCTGCTTTTCGTTTCCATCTCCGCTCAGTCGGAAGTAACTGCTGCCAACGGCCTGCTGCTTTATCCCAAAAAGATTCAGCTGGAAGCGTACAAGTATGTTTTTTCCTATAACAATATCTGGCGCGCTTACCAGAACACCATTTTCACCACGATTGTAGGTACCATTCTGTCACTGCTGCTGACCTGTATGGGCGGCTACTCCCTCAGCAAAAAAGGAATGCCCGGCCGTACCGTGATGACCAACTTTGTGCTTATCACCATGTTCATCAGCGGCGGTCTGATCCCCACTTACCTGACCATGCGTGATTACAAGCTGCTCAACTCCCTGTGGGTGCTGATCCTGCCCGGCTGCGTAAGTGCGTGGAACCTGTTCCTGGCCCGAAACTTCTTTATGGGCATCCCCGAGGACCTGAAGGAAGCCTGCTACATTGACGGCGGCAACGAAGTGCAGACCATGCTGCGCATTGTCCTGCCCCTGTCCATGCCCATCATCGCGACCCTCACGCTGTTCTACGGTCTGGGCTACTGGAACCAGTACTCTTCGGCCATCATCTACAACACCCGTCAGGAATATCACGTTCTGCAGGTTGTGGTGCGCCGCATGTACAGCTCTTCCATGTCTGACCTGCTCACTCCCGAGGAGCTGGAACTGCAGCGCACGCCTCCCACCGAGGTGGTTCGTGCCGCTACGGTTATGTTCACCACCGCTCCCGTGCTTGCCATCTACCCCTTCCTGCAAAAGCACTTTGCGCAGGGCGTAATGGTGGGCTCTTTGAAAGGTTAATAGGCGTAACTGCCTGTTGATAGAGAAACCCCAATACAAAAAGGAGGCTACCCCCATGAAAAAGGTAATCGCCCTGATCCTCGCCCTCGCGATGGTTCTCAGCATCAGCGCTGTTGCTCTGGCTGACGAAAAGCCCGTCAAGCTGAGCATCATGAAGTCCGCTGACGACTCCGTTTACGATCCCGTAAACAACCCCGCTCTGGCCAAGATTCTGGAAGTCAACAACATCGAACTGGAACTGCATATGGTTGACGACATCACCCAGTCCGTGAACCTGGCCATGGCTTCCGGCGAACTGTGCGACATCATCGCCTCTCCCAAGCTGACCGTTATGGAGTACATGAGCTCCGGCTACGTGCTGCCCCTGAACGACCTGCTGGATCAGTACGGCCAGGACCTGAAGGCCCGCATCCCCGAGGCTGTTTGGGAGTTCGTAACTCTGGGCGGCGATATCTACGCCATCCCCCAGGAGAACAAGAACTACAAGTGGCCCACCGCCATCCGTATGGACTGGGTGGAGAAGCTGGGCTATGAAAAGAAGACCGAGTACACCGTCAGCGAGCTCAAGCAGATCCTGATCGACATGGCCACCAAGGATCCCGACGGCAACGGTGAAAACGATACCTACGGCATGAATGCTTACGGCGGCGGCTGGAAGAACACCAACATCGCCATCTACGGCGCCTTCAACGGCATCCCCGATCAGAACTACCTGAGCGAGGACGGCTACATCTACTCCTACAACACCTCCGACGACTTCCGCGCGGCTCTGACCTACCTGAACGAGCTGTGGACCGCCGGCGCCATCGATCCCGAATTCTTTGTTGCCAGCGAAGACCAGGCCACTCAGAAGGCCGCCAACGGCAAGATCGGCTACTTCACCAGCTGGTGGAACGGCGTGAAGGTTCTGTGCGAAAACGGCTTCGCCGACCTGAATCCCGACGCCTGGTACGACGTTATCTACGTAACCAGCGATGACGGCAAGACCCAGGGCGTTCTGGACAACGGCCGCGTATCCAACTCCACCTTCATCACCACCACCTGCAAGAACCCCGAAGCTGCCATGAAGTTCCTGAACTACCTGGCCACCGATGAAGGCTATGAGCTGTTCCAGTATGGCTGGGAAGGTCTGCACTTCGAGTACAACGAAGACGGCACCACCACCTCCATCTATCAGCTGAACAAGGACTACCTGCCCCTGACCGGTCTGGTTAAGTGGCAGTCTGCCGGCGGTCTGGCTCCCCTGAAGGAAGACGCTTCCCGCGCTCAGCAGATGATCTGGCCCTTCGAGAATACCCAGCACATCCTCGGCCTGCCCGTATATCAGGATCTGTTCTACGGCCTGCCCACCACTCAGGAAGCTCTGGAGTACGCCACCGAAGTCTCCAACTACGTGACCAGCAAGGTCGTTGAGTTCGTGACCGGCGCTACCCCCATCAACGATGAGACCTGGGCTGCCTACAAGACCGACTGGGCTGCCAAGGGCGGTATGAAGGTTCTGGAAAGCTACGCCAAGCAGTACAACGAGCTGAACAAGAGCGAGTATCCCTGCAAGTAATTTCATAACCCCAATTCCATTTTTGAAAGATAGAATGGGAGCCTCGGCTCCCTTCTATCTTGTTTGAGTTTATAGCAGGAGGAGTTTGAACCGTGACAGAAACCCAAAGACACAGAAAAATAAGCAGAGGGTTCATTTCTTATCTGAAATTTTTTCTGATGCTGTCGCTTTCGGTGGTGGTGCTGTTTGGCAGCACGCAGTATGTGCTGTCTTACAACAGCATGAAGGATACTGCGCTGGAAAGCACCCGCAACTCCCTCCTGCTGCTGGCCAACACGCATGAAATGATTCTGGAACAGGTGGATCAGTCCGTAATGGCGCTGGCAGATAACACGCTGCTGGTGGACTATATGGACTACTTTTACCGCAACCAGCACAACACCTGCCGCAGCATGATCAGCCAGCTGGACAGCATTGCAGAGGGCAACCAGTATATCGAATCGCTGTGCGTGTACTATCCGCAGGATCGATACACCGTTTCATCGGATTTTGGTCCGGCTGCACTGGGCTGGTACCATGACGCTGATTTTTGCGAGCAGCTGCCCGGAACAGCTGATCTGAAAACCCGTGTATTCCGCCGTGAAATCCAGTCTTCTTCCCTGCGGAAGCAGCGGGTGCTTACGCTGGTGCGCCATATGCCTGTTTACATCGCATCCGGCCCGCCCAAGGCATACGTGGTGGTCAACCTGAACCTGGACGCGATCATGGATTCGCTGCTGCTGCTGAGCGACATCAGCGATATCCGGCTGCTGGTGCTGGACAAACAGGGAGGTGTGATTGCCCAAACTGCCGTTAGCGATGAGCAGATTGCCGCCCTCGCGGGGATCATGGAACCGAATTCCCCGAAGGATCACATTATCCAGCTGGACGGCGAAGAAATGCTGGTGCAGTCCATGCAGACAGAACGCGGATGGACATACTATTTTGCACAACCCGCAAGCACGATGATGGGCAGCATTTCCCGCATGCAGAACAGCCTGCTGTCTGTATGCGCGCTGGTGCTGATGGTGAGCGTGGGATTATCGCTGCTCCTGTCCCGACGCGCGTTTGAGCCCATTCAGGCCATTTCAGAGCGGTTTGAACATGCTTTTGGCAATGAAGAAATTTATGCCAAGCGTGAAGTGCAGGATATTATCAGCCGTGTAGACAGCGTGATCGCACGCAATAAGCAGCTGGAAGGACAATGGAGGCAGAGCGTACGCAAAAACCGCGAGCTGTGCTTCTGGCATCTGGTGCAGGATGAACCATCTACCGATGTGGAGCGCGAGGAAATGCTGAATTCTCTGGGCATTGGCACATCCGCTGCGCCCAGACGTTTGCTGATCGCCAGCCGTTTGCCCTCCATTGCGGATGAAAACATGGGAGAATGGAACGCGCTGCTTGTACAGTCCGGAATTCAGATTGTTGCGCTGTTCTTTCCAAAGAGCGCCTATATGGTGCTGCTGTTTGAGTGCACGTCTGAGGAGAAATTCCACCGGAAACGCGACCGCCTGAGCGCCTTCCTGAAACGGCTGGGCGCATCTGCCGTTGAAATCAGCGAACCGCTGGAAAGCGGCGACCAGCTGCGCAGCGTGTGGCATGAACAGATGCAGAAATGCGGCCTGACCATTGAGCGCCCTGCGGAGGTACCCATGTGGGAAATCCCCATTGAAAACGACCTGCTGCGCGCCCTCAAGAACCGCGATACCAAATCTGTACGTACCTCGCTGGATGCGTTTTTGCTGTACCTGATCCGCATCAACGCCAACCATAAAACGATTCTTGGCGCCTATCAGAAACTGTATGATATCGTCAGCCAGCTATCGGATCAAACGCCGGTGCCGTTTGAAGCGCTCTGTGCGCCGGACAGCACGCCGGATATGCTGGATCGCAAAATTGAAGCGATCTGTCTGGAAATCATCAGCAAAATGGCTCCTACCCAGAACACCTTCTATTCTGCCATGATTCAGGAAATCTGCGCGTACATCGACGCCAACCTGAGCGAGGATCTGAGCATCGACCGCCTGAGCGAACGCTTCCACCTGAGCGCCAGTTCGCTGCGCAAAATCTTCCGCAACGAAGTTGGTATGACGCCCAAGGAATATGTGGATGGACGACGCGCCATGGCTGCCAAACAGATGCTACGCGACCGCGAATTGCAGATTCAGGAAATCGCCAATCAGTTGGGTTTCCAGTACTCACAGTCGTTTATTGCCTTCTTCCGTTCAGTCGAAGGCATAACCCCTGGCGAGTACCGGGCTAAAATAAACCTTGCTTCCTCCAGGAACTAAGCAAACAGATAACCGCTCATGCATCGGCATGGGCGGTTGTTTTTATGGAAATCGTTTGACGTACTTGTACACCGTCGGCATTTCCTGAAGTCAAGGAGTTTCGGACGGATGATGAAGTAAAGAAAGTCGCAGCGGAAAACGAAGTAGAATCCGAAGAGTCTTTCAAATTCTCTGCCTAAGAAGAGACGTCACAAATGAACACCTTGTTATCGGCGAAAACCATTGCTCTTACCTCGTCAACAAATCAATATGATACCTTAGAGCGGACGTATATAGGGATATACTTTCAGTAAACGAAAAGCTTTGCGAAGAATGTCATCGTAGGATAAAGCAGGTATTCAAGGGATCTTCTGGCATGAATAAAACTGTTCGGCAGGAATTGATGGATCTTGGCTTTGAGATTATGGATGATGGAAAGCATTACAAGCTTACATACTATGGTGATCGACGGTACTTTACTATCTCGGCCTGCAGCATGGCGAGGCGCTTGGCTTGCAATGGGGCGATTTTGACGAGGATCTGGTACATATCCAGCGCGATATCGATTACGTTGACTCCACGGCCCATAACGGCGCATTGAAAACTGCTGCTGCCAACCGCTATATTCCGGTTCCACAGGAACTGCGCACTATGCTGTCCAAGGTGCGCGGCTTCCCGCAGCAGTATGTATTCCATACCGAGGAAGGCCATCCATGGCCGCAGAGCAGCTTCAAACGCATCTGGCTGAGCCTGATGGAGGCTTCTTATTGCGTAGAGGAGCGCGAGGTGACCAAGGCGACCAAGCGCAAGAACGACATCATCAAGCAGCTGAAACCGACGCTCACGCCGCACTATTTCCGGCACAATTACGCGACGCTGCTATTTGAGGCTGGCGTAAATGGACTGCTTGAAGGTGACAATCTTCTATTACAGCTTTTCGCAATTGCACTATTTATGAATCAGTGCAGCTGTAGGTATTATCAAAACTGGAAAATACGCAGATCTCACCCTCAGAAACAATCGTTGTTTTCCTGTGGATACCCTGACGATCACCGGCAGTTTGCGTCCGTATCCATTACAATCTGCCTGACAGTATACTTCGCTGTCTCCACAAATTCAGGATAGGTTTCCACGTAATACGGAATAATCAACACCGCCTGATGAAGCGCATAGGCCTTTGCTCTCGTCCATGTATCCTCGTCGTGATTTAATCTGGAGCGATAGATTTCTCTTGCTTCAGGTCCGAAGATCGCCCAAGCAGGGATCAGGTCAAAGGCGGGATCGCCCGCGCCGAAGCCGCCGAAATCCAGTATGGCCTGAAGTTTGCCATCAGCCTGCATAACATTGGTCTTCAGCAGATCAGCATGGATGAAATATCGCTTGCCGTCCCAAGGCGCAGCCTCCAGCGCTTCCGTCCAAATCTTTAGCAGACGCTGCTCCATATCCGGTTCTTCGAACATATCGCGGCAAGCTGCGATCGCATCCTGCGTCTTCTGGTTTAATTCCGCCAAGGGCAGTCGTCCGGCAAAGGGCGCATTTTCTGGAACAGGCAGGCTTTGCAGTTTCTTCACGAAATCAGACAGTTCGACTGCCAGCCTCGCCTCATCCTTTTGCTCGATCTTCACACAGGTCTCGCCGTGGATCCACTCAAATACACCCCACACAGCAGGATACTCCTCTGTAGCCTCGCAAATGCGTAGCGGCCGCGGCAGTTTTACAGTCATATGCGCTTGCAGATATTCAAGCCATTCTGCCTCTTTGATGAGCTCGATACTTTGGGGCATGCGCGGCAACCGCAGGTACAGGTCCTCTCCCAGCCGGTACACATGGTTCACTGTTCCTGCATAATCCTTTTCAGACAGCAGCAGATCGCGGTATTCCGGAAGCTGCGTTTCGATCAGATCAATGATCATCTCGCGTGTAAGCGTAAGCTCTCCGGGATGCATATTCATATCTGTCCATCCTCCTTTTGGTATGCTGTACAATCCTTCTCCATTGAAGTCGAACCTGCATCAATAACTGCATTCAATATAACACAATGCAATCCGGTTTTCAACTGCGCAGCAGAAGCTGTAAGTCTCTCCTCTGAAATGCGCACATAAACACTCAGCATTTGTATCAAATGCTGAGTGTTTATGTGGTAACAGTTGATAATATTGATACGGTTTCATAGGGTTTCAAAAGGTTTCACTGAAAAATGAAACCATAGCATAAAAAGTGAAACCATAGACTGTTAGATAAATTAAAATTTATCGAATTAATTTGAAATCACACAAATTCTAACCAGTCACATGCAATAGATAAAAATCATCCGCATACAAACGTTCGCCACGCACATATGGTTCGAGGGTTTCCTTATACCATCGTTTCATTCTGGGTTCAAACCAATCTTGTTTACTCCACTGCTCATAATGAATCCCTATACAATCTAACAGAGTCAACACAAAACAGGCATCCAATACTTTGTAATTGATTGTCCCACCAGCATCTCGATATCCTTCTGCAATTTTTCGCCTGCGTGCTAATCCACCTATATTTCCAAAGAGAACGGCAAGGTCAAACATCGGATGTCCTATTCCAAAAAATGAAAAATCAATGGCAACAAGACCATAAGAAGTTTTCAAGATATTAGATGGAGACAAATCTCCATGTAGCATAATGAATTCGTTCTGCACTTCCTCTAATGTTATCCCAATAGAAACACAGGCTCTTTGCATTATTTTAGTAAACCTAGTATCAAGCCCTTTGTCCTCTAACGCCTGCATTCTTTTTTTCGTATATTCGCAATGATGTTTGTCATACGATTTTACAGGTAAGGTACGAAATCCCTTTGCATCCCGATGTAAACGAGCAAGCATATCTCCAATTTGATAGCAAAGTTCGTCATTTAACTCGATTTTATCTAACGATTCTCCTTCAATCCACCTCGAAACGGTAACCAGCGTTCCATCGCATAACTTCGTAATTCGCTCGCCACGACAATTTTCAATTGTTTCGCGAATCTGCATACCCTGTTTCTTTAAGTGCTCTTGAAACGCAATCTCTGCTTTATATACCGCTATGCGCTCAAGACCTTCATAAATATACTCCGCAGAAAAACCTTCGACAGGTTTATGAATTTGCAGCAAATAATCCTTTCCCACACGATAGGTTAAATTCTCATTGTGCCTCAGCAACACCACTGCCGATGCGTCTATATTGTAATATGATAACGCTTCCTCTAAGTATTTGTGCTCCATATTTTGATAACCCTTCGCATAAACATATTCAAGTTTGTCTAACTAATTATAACATCGTTAAGGGAGAATTCAATATTCTGCAATGAAAAGACCGACCATTCAGATACGTTTGTATCAAAACAGTCGGTCTTCTTTGGTCGAGGTGACAGGATTTGAACCTGCGACCTTTTGGTCCCGAATGGCTTTTGGCCACTTCGAAAATCTTATCATCGATGCGGGCAGTCGGATGCAAGCGCTTCTGAGCACGTAATTTGATGTGGTTTGTGCACGGAATGTTCACAGGAAAAGAGGGCTCAAATCCTTATTTTATAATGGTTTGACTACGTTTTTAACTACCTTAATGATTCCATTTTGTGCACAGAAACAACTTTTCGAGTGTGCGGATGCAAAAATCGTCGTTTTAGGCTTACATGCAGACAAAACAAAAAAGCCTTGAAACCCTTACGTTTCAAGACTTTCGTAACTGGTCGAGGTGACAGGATTTGAACCTGCGACCTTTTGGTCCCGAACCAAACGCGCTACCAAACTGCGCTACACCTCGAAGGATGGAGCCAATGAGGGGACTCGAACCCCTGACCTGCTGATTACGAATCAGCTGCTCTACCGACTGAGCTACATTGGCACATCAGCATCATTTATTATACCAAAGTAAAGTGCATTTGTCCAGCCCCTTTTTTGCAAAAAGTCTGTCTGTCAAACAACACTTGCATTCCTGATGAAAAAGCGGTACGATGAACCTACCAAGATCATGAAAGGACTCAAATCTGATGCGTTTTCTTCATATAAGCGATCTGCATATCGGCCGCAGAATGAACGGATTCAGTCTTGCACAGGATCAGGCGCATGTGCTGGAGCAGATCATTTCCATGGCGAACGATGCGGATGCTGTATTGCTGGCGGGCGATCTGTACGATAAAGCCCAGCCTTCAGCGGAAGCGATTCGTGCTGTAAGCGATTTTCTGGTCCGGCTCAGCCGGATGCAAAAGCCTGTGTTTGTGATCAGCGGCAACCATGACAGTCCAGAGCAGGTATCCTATTGCCGTGAACTGCTCGGAGAATGCGGCGTGTGGATGGCTCCCGCATTCGATGGCAAACTGACGCCGCATGTACTCCGGGATGAGTGGGGCGAGGTGTATGTATGGCTGCTGCCCTTTATCCGTCCGGCCAGCGTGCGGGCGTACTTCCCGGCGGTCAGGACCTACGAAGACGCCGTTCGTGCCGCTCTTTCCACGGCGGATCTTCAGTCGCAGGCAAGGCATGTGCTGGTGGCGCACCAGTACGTAAGCGGCGCTGAAATATGCGAAAGTGAAATGCGGCTGATCGGCGGTGTGGATCAGATCGGCGTGAATGTGTTTGACGGATTTGATTATGTGGCGCTGGGGCATCTTCATTCCCCGCAGCAGCTGGCGCAGGGGCGCATATGCTATGCCGGTTCCCCCATGCCCTACTCGCTTTCTGAGGAGAATCAGCACAAAGCTGCGCTGATGGTGGAAATCCGCGCCCGTGGAGAGCGTCATATTGAAAAACGTCCCTTCCAGCCGCTTAGGCGGATGCGTACGGTTACCGGCCCATTGGCAGAGGTGGCCGCACCTGAAAATCACAGCGATGATTATATATATGCCGTTTTGACGGATGAAAATGTGCTGCTGGATCCGCTCGGCGCACTCCGCATTACTTATCCGCGCCTGATGGGCATGCGCATTCGCAACAGCCGCACCAACGAGGAAGCTGCCGCTGTGGAGAACACGGATGCGGAAAACGTTTCTCCGCTCGAGCATTTCTGCACATTCTATGCCATGCAGAACCATGACACGCCGCCGGATGAACGCCGGTTGGAGGTCATGCTGCAAATCATTCAGAAAGCGGAGGAAATGCGTCATGCGCCCGATCACCCTTGAAATGAACGCCTTTGGCCCCTATGCCGGGCATGAACGGGTGGATTTTACGCTGCTGGGCCAGAGCGGCCTGTTTTTGATCGCCGGCGATACCGGCGCAGGCAAAACCACTCTGTTCGACGCCATCTCCTTTGCCCTGTACGGCGTTGCGACCGGCGGATCCAAGCGCCGCACGGGCCGCTCCTTCCGCAGCGATTTTGCCAGGCCGGAGGATGATACCTGGGTAGAGCTTACCTTCACCCATGCCGGAAAGCAGTACACCGTGCGCCGAAGCCCCGAATACCAGAAGCCCAACCGCAAAACGCCCTGCCTGCCAGACGCTTCCATGAGCTGTGAAGACGGCCGCACATGGAACAAGCTGGAAACTGTGACTGCCGCCGTGGAGGAACTGCTCGGCCTGGATGCCGGACAGTTCTCACAGGTCGCAATGATTGCTCAGGGAGATTTTCTGAGCATTCTCCGCGCGGACAGCAAAACGCGCGCCGCGATTTTCCGTCGGATCTTCGATACCCAGCTCTACGAGAACATTACCATGCTGCTTAAGGAACGCCGCGATACCGTTCGCAACGCCTGTCAGGCAGCCAATGAGCGCTATTTGCAGCTGGCTTCTCAGCTTTTGTTTGATGAAAAAGCCGAGAATGCCGATGAATACCGTCAGAACAGCGTTCATGGCGAACTGCTGGTAGATGCAGCCGAGCACCAGTTGTCCCGCGACCGTTCGCGGCTGGAACGCCGTCAGGCAGAGCGCGAACAGCAGGAAGCTGCTCTCAGTGAAGCCGCATCCCGCCTGCACAGCGCGCAAACCCAGAATGAGGGTGTGCGTCAGCTTGCTCAGATGCAAGACCGTCTGAAGACATTGTATGCACAAAAACCGGCTTATGAGCTGGATACGCAGCGTGCAGCCCTTGCCCGAAGCGCGCAGGAAGTTCGCACACTGGAAGAAGCCTGTCTGCGGGAAGAGCAGCGGCTTTCCCAACTGAAAGGGCAGCTGGAACAGCAGCAGCTTCGCCAGCGCGAGGCGCAGGAAAAGCTGGCAGACATTCAGCCGATTTATGAACAAAGCCTTGCCAACCAGCAACGCATTGAGGAACTGCAAGGCAAACAGCAGCGCCTGCAGCAGGCCATTCCCCTGTTTGAACAGTACCGCAAGGCACAGCAGTCCCTTGCTTCTGCCGAGGCAGCCCTGATGGACAAAATGGCCGTTCGCCGCAAAGCTGCCGAAACCTACGAGCTGCTTTTCGAGGCCTATCTGGCTGATCAGGCGGGCATTCTGGCCGATACGCTGGCAGACGGTCAGCCCTGCCCCGTGTGCGGCTCCTTGCATCACCCCGCTCCCGCAAAGCATATGAACAGTGCGCCCGACAAGGCGCAAACCGACCGTGCCGCACAGGCACGCGATCTGGCCGAACAGGCTGCCAGCAAGGCAAGCCAGCTCTGCGCCGCTGCAAGAGAACAGACGGAGCAGCTCCGCATCCGACTTTCCGAAGCCGTAGGCGGCAAAGAACCCTCTGCTGAACTGGAAACCCAGTGCCGCCAGAAGGATGAGCAGTTCCAGCGCACCATAGCGCAGCTGCGCGCGCAGATGGAAACAGCCCAAAAAGCCATGCAACAGGCACAGAATGCCTGTCACGCGGCGGAAGCCCTGCTTGTGCAAAGCAGCGATGCCATGCACAAGCAGACGCTCCTGTGCCGTCAGGAACGTGACAAATGGCAAAACACCATCGGCGACGCAGGATTTGCAGACGAAGCTGCCTACCGCGCCGCGCTGATGGAGCCCTCCGTCCTGCGCCAGCTGGAAGCACGCATCCAGCAGTTCCAGCAGGAACTGGCAGGAGCCGAAGCAACCGCCGCCAGTCTGCGCAGCCTGTGGGAAGGCAAGTCTATCATTGATGTGGATGCGCTTACTGCACAAGCAGACACGCTGCGTCAGCAGGGCGATGAACTGCAAAAGCAGATTCGTCTGCTGGATCTGCGCATTGAGCGCAACCGCCAGCTGCTCCCCGCGCTGCGCACGGCCGTGAAAGAAATGCGTTCCGGCACAGAGGAATGGACAGTGCTGGAAGACCTGTACCGAACCGTCAGCGGCAATGTGACCGGCGCCCAGAAGATCCCCTTTGAAAACTACATTCTGCAATACTATTTCCGCCGCGTGATCGCCGAGGCCAACCGCCGTTTGCAGCGCATGTCCGAAGGGCGTTTCAGCCTGTGTCAGAAAACGCTGGCCGGGCTCAGCGGCAAAACCGGTCTTGCGCTGGATGTGCTGGATCACCACACCGGCAAGGTGCGCGATGTAGGCACGCTTTCCGGCGGCGAATCTTTCCTCGCCTCGCTCTCTCTGGCGCTTGGCTTTGCGGACGCCGTGCAGAGCCGCCGTGGCGGCGTACAGCTGGATACGCTGTTCATTGACGAAGGCTTCGGCTCACTGGATGAGGACAGTCTGCGCCGCGCCTTGGAGGTACTTAACGAACTGGCAGGAGGCCAGCGGCTGATCGGCGTGATCTCCCACGTGCCCATGATGAAAGCCTGTATTTCCAAAAAGATTCTGGTACAGGGCCGAACCGGCGGCGGAAGCGCGGTACGGGTAGTCGAGGAGTGAAGGAGACTTCCGGCGGCAAGGGCTTCGCCCTTGACCCGTGGGCTGACCGCGCTTGGCGCGGTCAGAGGGTAACGTTTTTCGTTTAGGATTGCATCTAAGACCGCCGGGGCAAATACAGTTGCCCCGGCTCGCTTGAAAACTGCATATACGAAAGCCGAGGGTCGTTGTTGACCCTCGGCTTTTCATTATACAAGCGTGACCCTTGACCGCGTAAAGCGCGGTCAATATGGGGTGCAGGGGCACTGCCCCTGCTCAGATAACCTTGCCCGGGTTCAGAATGCCCTTGGGGTCAAAAGCGGCCTTGATGCCGCGCATCAGGTTCATCTGGGTTTCTCCCATGCTTTCGGCCAGGAAACCCTTCTTGGCATGGCCAATGCCGTGCTCGCCGCTCACCTCGCCGCCCATTTCGCGGGCTGCAATGTATAGTTCGTCCATTACCTGCTCCACGGCTTTTTCCCATACATCGTCAGCCAGATCATCCTTGCAGGCATAGATATGCAGATTGCCGTCGCCGGCATGACCGAAGGAACAGATGCGAACGCCGATCTTCTTGCCGATTTCTACGCTCTTACGCACGAACGCGGGAATGTCCTCGCGCGGCACAACCACGTCGCACTCGTCCATTTCAGGCGTGGAGCCCTTGATGGCTTCAAGGAATGCGCCGCGGGCATTCCAGATACTTTCCTTGCGCTCGTCGGTATCGGCGAGCAGCACGTCCTTCGCGCCGATGGACAGCGCCAGGTCAGTAAGCGTATCCATGGCGGGCTTGAGCGCTTCCACGCTTGCGCCATCCAGACGAACCAACAGGTAGGCGTCGGCGGACGTATCGGGGAACTGCTTGCCCAGATAGGTTTCCGCACAGGCGATGACCTCGCGCTCCATGAACTCCACCGCCGTGGGTTCACAGCCGCAGCCAAGCACCGCGGGCACCGCGCCAATGCAGGCGTCCAGATCGTCAAAGGGCATCAAAAGCGACAGATTCACCTTGGGTTCAGGAATCAGCTTGACCGTCAGCTTCGTCAGGAAACCCAGCGTGCCCTCGCTGCCTACCATCAGGTCGATCAGGCTGTAGCCGGAAGAAGTCTTGACATTTTTGCCGCCAAGGTTGATGACTTCGCCGCTGGCCAAAACAACTTCCATGCCCAGCACATAGTCGCGGGTCACGCCGTAGCGCACGGCGCGCATGCCGCCTGCGTTGGTCATGGCGTTGCCGCCCATGGTGGCGGTCTTTTCGCCCGGATCCGGCGGATAGAACAGGCCCGTGCCTTCCAGCGCCTTGGGGAACTCCATCAGCAGTACGCCGGGTTCCACGGTGGCGGTCATGTTCTTCACATCCACCTCAAGCACTTTCTTCATCTTTTCGGTGGAAAGCACCACGCCGCCGTGAATGGCCACGCAGCCGCCGCACAGGCCGATGCCTGCGCCGCGCGGGGTGACGGCGATGTTGTGCTCGTTGCAGTACCTGAGCACGGCGCTCACGTCCTCGGTGGTCAGCGCGTGCAAAACGGCTTCCGGCATATAGTGACCGTAAATGGTCATTTCATCATGGTCATAATCGCTGGAAATCTCCTCGCCGCTGAAGACGCGGCCGGGCAGCAGCTCTTTGAAACAGGCCAGATCCGCTTCCGTTACATGGTTGAACATTATGCCTGCGCCTCCTTCAGCTTCTGAATCATCTGCGGTACGATCTCGTACAGATCGCCCACGATGGCAATGTGCGCCGTATCAAAAATGGGCGCGTCCTTATCGGTATTGATGGATACGATGTGGTCTGAGCCGTTCATGCAGGCAGTAAACTGGATCGCGCCGCTGACGCCGCAGGTGATGATCAGCCTCGGGCGAACCGTACGGCCGCTTAGGCCAATCTGGCGCTCATTGGTTGTCCAGCCTTTTTCCACCAGCGGGCGGGTCACAGCCCAGTCGCCGCCGAGCAGTTTGGCCAGTTCCCTGATCATGTCAAGGTCGGCTTCCTTCTGCAGGCCGCGACCGCCCACCACCAGAATCTCCGCATCGGAAATGCTCTGTTTTGGCGGTACGGGGGTCACGCTCACGCTGCTGGCCTTGGACTCTGCCACACCCCTGGGAATTCTGCGCATAACGATCTCTCCGCTGGCTTCCTCCTCTCGCACGGGGGGATTCATCACCTTATAGCGCACGGTGGCAAACTGCGGGCGGGTATTGAGCGTTACGATCTGCGCCATGATGTTGCCGCCGAATGCCGGACGGATCTGCACAAGGTCGGTCGTATCACGCAGGATGAGCGTGGTGCAGTCGGCGGTCAGGCCGGTATGAAAACGGGTTGCCAGACGGGGCGCAAGGCTGCGGCCAAGGGCGGTCGCGCCTACCAGCACCACGCTGGGCTTGGCAAATTTGATGTAATCCTCCACGCAGCTGGCATAGGCGTCCGCGCGGAAATAGCCCAGTTCGGGCGCATCATATACGGCGATCTCACTCACACCGTAGTGGCGCAGTTCCTCCGCATAGGCGGATACGCCGTCGCCTACCAGCACGGCCTTCACCTTGAAGCCTGGCACGGCCTGTGCCAGTTCGCGGGCTTTGCCGATCAGTTCCAGACCCACGGGATGCAGCCGGCCGCCGCTGACTTCGGCATAGACAAGAATATCATTCCACTTGGATTTATCCACCGAGTCCACCTTGGTTTCCAATTTCACAATGGCTTTCTCGGGGCAGTTTTTCACACAAATACCGCACACCTTGCACGCGGCGTTCAGTTCGGGCTTGCCATTCACCATATCAATGGCGCCGAAGGGGCAGTTGCTTTTGCACAGGCCGCAGCCAGTGCACTTACGTTCCAGAATTGCAATCTGTGCCATGGTCGCGCCTCCTTACACAAACTTCCACTTTTTGAGGGTATCCAGCAGTTTTTCGGACAAGTCCGCGCTGTCTTCGCCTTCCCAAACCTCATGCTCCACATCATTGGCCGGAGGGAAGATGCGCTCTACCTGCGTAGGGCTGCCGGTCAGGCCGTAGTGGTTGGGATCGGTATCCAGGAAGGTATCCAGGCCCTGAATATGCACGGGCTTGTCCCCAATCTCGCGGGCGGTTTTGAGGCTGGGAAGACGCGGAACATGAATATCCTGCTCCACCGTCACCAGGCACGGGAAGGGCATATGCACGGTTTCGATCACGTCCTGCAGCTGCTGCTCGGCGTTTACGCCGTCGCCTTCCACTTCCAGCTTGCTCACCCATGCAGCATGAGGAATGCCCAGATGTTCGGCAATGGCCGGACCAACCTGCGCGGTATCGCCGTCGGTGGTCTGCTTGCCGCACAGGATCAGGTCAAAATCGCCCACGCTCTGAATGGCCTGAGAAAGCGTATAGCTGGTGGCCAGCACATCCGCGCCGCCAAGACGGCGGTCGCTGAACACATAGCCGTCGTCCGCACCCATCATATAGGCTTCCTTCACCACAGCCTACGCCTGCGGCGGGCCCATGGTACCAACAACCACTTTGCCCCCGTTTTTTTCACGCAAACGAAGCGCTGTTTCCAGCGCATACAGATCATAAGGATTCATTTTGCTGGCAATGCCGTCGCGCTTGAGCACGCCGGTTTTTTCATCCACCTGCACCTTATTGGTAGACGGAACCTGTTTAATGCACACGAAAATATTCATAGATTGTCAACCTCCGTTTCATAAACAGTTCAACACCAATCCGGTGTTTTCCTGCCGAAAAACGGGGAATTTGCGAGGGTCTCCGGCTCGTTTGTGCGTTTTCTCCCTTCGGGTCCATTAAATGTAACGCGGAACGCGAGGGCGGAATCGGTCCCGCCCCGCAGAGGAAACGCATTCCGCCCTTGGCAGTTAACCATTTATTCCTGTTTATCTCCAGTTCGCAAACAGCCGCACAAACCCTTCCAGCAGGCCCGGCATGCCTACATCCTCACTGGCAACGGCGGGCAGTTTGGCAATGATCTCGCCATTCATCAGCACGCGCACCACCCCCAGCGTATCGCCCTGCCTGACAGGCGCATTCACTTCCTCCGACAGTTCCACCTCCAGCGAAAGCTGCTTTTCCTGTCCGGGGCGGATGAGCATGCTCACACCGTTCCCGGCAGCCGCTTCCAGTTCATCCTGCATGCCCATTCGCACGCGTACGGTTTTGCCCAGCCGGTCGCCAGACTGCAGAAGCGCGACACGTTTATAGCTGGCAAAGCCGTAATCCATCATGGCGCGCGCCTCGTCAAAGCGCGTCTGGCTGACCGGCGTACCCAGTACCACAGCAATCAGGCGCAGGCCGTTTTTCTGCGCAGTGGAAACAAGGCAGTACTTTGATACATCCGCGCTGCCGGTTTTCAGGCCATCGCATCCATCGTAAAAGCGCACAAGACGATTGGTGTTGGTCAGGTCGGTGGTACGTCCGCTGGGATGGGTAAGCGTATCCATCCATACGCTGGCATGCTCAAAATACAGCGGATGTTTGCACACTTCGCTGGCCAGCACAGCGACATCGCGCGCGGTGGTGTACTGGGCGCTGTCCGGCAGGCCGGTGCTGTTGGTGTAGAAGGTATTTTCCATGCCCAGTTCCTGCGCACGGGCGTTCATCAGCTCTGCAAAGGCGCCTTCCGTACCTGCCATATGCTCGGCAAGGGCACAGGCTGCATCGTTTGCACTGGCGATGATCGTGGCGTGCAAAAGCGTTTCCAGCGAATAGGCAGCATGCGCATCCAGCAGCGCCTGACTGCCGATCTGCCCGGCAGCTTCCGGGCTGACAGTTACCTGATCCTTCAGGCTGATCTCCCCCGCCTCCAGTTTTTCCAGACAGATGAGCAGCGTCATCAGCTTGGTCACGCTGGCCACCTGACGGCGTTCATCCGCCCCTTTTTCAAAGATGACGGTCCCGGTTTCAGCTTCCACCAGCATGGCGCTGGGGCTGGTCAGTTCAATGGGCACGTCCGTTTCCAGCGGTGCAGCGCAGGCGCATCCCGCGCACAGCAGCATCACAAGCCACAAACAAAACCATTTTTTCAGCATACAAAAACTCCTTCCCTGCACGGGCTGTCCTTTGTAACAGCATACGCAGGGAAGGAGTGAAAAAGAATCAGAGTTGCCGTCGATGCAGGCGCATCGATTTTTACATGGCTTCGATCACGCCGTCTACCAGCTTGCGGAAGGTATCCTTCACGCGCTCGCCGGTTTCCATAACTTCCTCGTGGTTGAGGGGCTGATCCAGAATGCCGGCAGCCATGTTGGTGATGCAGCTCAGGCCCAGCACGCTGATGCCGCAGTGACGGGCAACGATGGTTTCGGGCACGGTGGACATGCCAACGGCGTCAGCGCCGATGATGCGGGCCATGCGGATCTCCGCAGGAGACTCAAAGCAGGGGCCGTTGAACCAGCAGTACACGCCCTGCTGCAGCTTGATGCCCAGCTTTTCGGCAGTATCCACAGCCAGCTTCTGCAGATCACGATCGTAAGCACGGCTCATGTCGGGGAAACGGGGACCAAACTCGTCCAGGTTGGGGCCGGTGAGGGGGTTCTTGCCGGAGAAGTTGATGCAGTCGGTGATCAGCATCAGGTCACCGGGCTCGAAGGAGGTGTTCACGCCGCCGGAAGCATTGGTGAGCACAACCGTTTTGACGCCCAGCTTGGCCATCACGCGGATGGGCAGGGTGACGGTCCACTGGTCATAACCTTCGTAGGAGTGGAAGCGGCCCTGCATCATGTACACGCGCTTGCCGTGCAGGGTGCCTACCCACCAGCAGCCGGCATGGCCGGGCACGGTGGATACGGGGAAACCGGGGATCTCAGCGTAGGGAATCGACTTGGCATCCTGCAGCGCGTCCACATAGCCGCCCAGACCGCTGCCCAGTACAACAGCGATATCCGCCTTGCCGCAAACAGCCTCAATCGCGGCGGCGGCGGTATTGATCTTTTCCATGTAAGCCTTAACGTCCATCATATTTCTTCCTTTCCGTATTACAGCAGATTGGCGAAGGATTCTGCATTGAAACGCTCTTCACAACCAAAAATTTCGGCGATAGTAGCGGCAATATCCGCATAGGATTTCCGTGTGCCCAGATCAGTGAGCTTCGTCATGCCAGGGTTCCAGCAAAGCACAGGCACATATTCGCGGGTGTGATCCGTGCCGGTATGCACAGGGTCGCAGCCGTGGTCGGCGGTGATAATCAGCAGATCATCCTCCGTCATCAAAGCCTTGATTTCGTCAAGCCGCTGATCAAAATACTCCAGCGCACCGGCGTACCCCTTTACGTCGCGGCGGTGGCCGTAGACGCTGTCAAAGTCTACCAGATTGACGAATACCAGTCCCTCAAAATCGCGCTTCATCACCTTGAGCAGTGCATCCACACAGTTGGGATTGCCAGCTGCATGATCGCTTTCGCACAAACCCTGCATGCAGAAGATATCCTCGATCTTGCCGATGCCCATGGTGAAGACGCCCTTGTCCTTGAGCGCATCCAGCACAGTGCGGCCAAAGGGCTCCACGGAATAGTCGCGGCGGTGCAGCGTGCGCTGGAAAGCGCCCTTGCCCGTGCCTACAAACGGACGGGCGATCACGCGGCCCACGCAGTGTTCGCCCACCAGAAGGTCGCGTGCAGTCTGGCACATTTCGTACAGCTTTTCCACCGGGTAGACATCCTCATGGCAGGCGATCTGGAACACGCTGTCGCCGGAGGTGTACACGATGGGATAACCCGTCTT
The DNA here is from genome assembly GCA_017547285.1 of Clostridia bacterium. Classification (GTDB taxonomy): domain Bacteria; phylum Bacillota; class Clostridia; order Christensenellales; family Aristaeellaceae; genus Limiplasma. The sequence continues at coordinate 12,122 of JAFYQB010000027.1, read as the reverse complement.
CATGTGCTCCTCGCCCAGTTCATCCAGAATGGCCGTGCCGCTGGCCGGGTAGTTGCCCAGCGTTTTAGTTCCAATGGCCTTTTCAAACGCGCCGATCACCTCAGGCGGGAAGCCGTTGGGATAGAGCGGGAAAGGCTTTTCCAGTTTGAGGCCGGTCAGTTCCCAGTGACCGGTGGTGGTATCCTTGCCGGCGGAAAGTTCCGCAGCGCGGCCGTATGCGCCCGCACCGTTCTCAGGCAGTTTTCCGCCCACATTGGGAATCAGTCCCAGACCCATTTTTTCCATATTGGGCAGTTGGGGCTGTTCCCTCTCAATGATGTGTCCCAGCGTGTTGGCGCCGGCATCGCCGTACTGCGCTGCATCCGGCAGCGCACCTGCGCCCACACTGTCCAGCACGATCCAGAAAATTCGTTTCATAAGCCCTCCATTGGGGGGATGCAAGGAGCTCCGCCCCTTGACCCCGGCAGGGGACCGAGTCCCCTGCACCCCGCATATTGACCGTGCAATGCGCGGTCAAAGGTTTTACCAGGTTACTTGTGTCAGCAGGGAGGCGGAGCCTCCTTGCGTCTCCGTCGTCCTCCCTTACAGCTTCACACAGGCGGGGCCTACGGGACGAATATCAATGATATTGCAGCTGCGCTCGCCGAAGACAGCTTCCATCTCAGAAACAAAGCTGTCCAGATTCTTGAGGGGCACAAAATTGAGGGTGGTGCCGGCAAAGCCGCCGCCATGCACGCGCCACGCGCCGATGCCGCTCAGTTTTTGTTCGCCCAGCATCAGGCCCAGGGACAGTTCCTGACGTTCGCTCCTGGCAAAGATATTCTGCAGGTAGCAATAGCTGGAACGGCCGCTGGCGATGATCAGCTGGAAGAAAGCCTGCAGATCATCGTTCTTGAGGGCGTCAACCTGCTCGGTCACGCGGCGGTTCTCGGCAAAGTAGTGGGCAGCGCGCAGGATCGCGCGGTCGGCATGAGGGAAGTCCAGCGCCTTGCGCAGCTGGGGAATGCCCTTCATGAAATTCTCAGGCAGCACGCGGCGCAGGCTGCTTTCACCGAAGAAATTGGCCACGGCACGCATTTCAGCAGGCACGGCGGCGTAATCATCGGTCAGATCGTCATGGCTTCCGCCGGTGTTGACCACCACCAGCGCATATCCCTTGGCGGCAAAGTCGTAGGAAACGGCCTGCAGCTGGGGATCATCCTCCTTGAAGTCCATGTAGGCCAGACCGCCCAGAGAGCTGGCCATCTGGTCCAGCATGCCGCAGGGCTTGCCGAAGTACACGTTCTCGGCATACTGGGAGATGCGGGCGCGCTGCTTGGCGTCCAGCGCATTGCCGCCGTTGTACAGTTCATCAAAAATAGCGCACAGCAGCACTTCCACGGCTGCGGAGCTGCTCAGGCCGCTGCCGCCGCGCACGGTGGAGGTCATCACAGCGTCAAAACCGCCGATGGCATAGCCCTCTTCCTTGAGCTTGCTGGCCACGCCGCGCACCAGCGCAGCGGTGGTGCCTTTTTCAGCTTCCACAGCGTCCAGCTCGTTCAGGTCAACGCACATAGGCGCATAGCCTTCAGAGTGAATGTTGACGATGCTGTCGTTTCGGGGAGTGACCGCCGCCAGCGTATCCAGATTGACCGCAGCCGCCAGCACCTTGCCGCGGTTGTGGTCGGTGTGGTTGCCACCGATCTCGGTACGGCCGGGAGCACTGATCATGAGCAGGTTCTCGGAATTGTTAAAGATCTCCTCATGACGCTTGAGCATACGGGTATAACGGGCAGTCTGACTGACCAGCATGCCTTCGCGCTGGCCGTAGATGTAGGTGAGCTGCTTGATGACTTCGGGAGTCTTGAGCTGGCTGATCATCTGAGCATACTTGTTCATCGTTCATCCCATCCTTTATTTCAGTAATGTCGTATGTGCGTTGAGGTTATCGGTCGGCAATTTTCTGCCAGAAGGTGATCATATCGTTAACGCCGCGTTCTTCCAGACCCGCCAAAAATTCGGCTCTGGTTTCTTCGCTGATGGAAGTTTCACCCAGCACCATGCGCGCCAGCGTTTCATCCACATAGCGGCCCAGTTCGTGCTGCAGCTGACCCACATATGCGTTTTCCTCATTGGTAAGCGTATAGGTGGGGAAGGGCTGAACGGCACAAGCGGTCAGTTTGGCCAGTTCCTCGTTCATGCGGCCCACGTCTTCCTCATAGTAACGATTGTTGAAGGAAAGCGGGAACAGCCACGGCATATCGCCGGTATCATAGATGGTCAGCTGCGTCAGGCCGGTCATGCCCAGCGCCTCGGCGCCGCCTACCCAGTCCCAGGAACCGTCTTCGCGGAAGTAGTAGTTCACATCCTGATCGCCCGCCAGAGCTGCGATCGCACCTTCCTCGGCATACAGAACATCCACCCACCGAAGCAGCGCGGCAGGATCTTCACAGGCAGAGGTGATGGCAAAAGTGCCGCGGGTGATATTGCCGATCAGATCGCGGTAGATTTTTTTGCCTTCGTATTCAAAGGGGCCCATGACCGTGTAGTTCTCCGCACCGCTGGTATAGGTGAGCAGCGTGACGGCAGAAGGCGCAAAGAAGGCGCCGTAAGTGACAGCGGCTTCGGCATCGGTCACCCGTCGGAGAGCATCCGCCGTTACAAAGCCATCGGGATCCAGCAGACCGTCGGCATACAGCCCGCGCAGGGTTTCGATCATATCAAAGAATCGTTCATCCTGCGGCCAGTACTGCACCTTACCGGCATCGTCCAGATAAATATTGTAGTCATTGGCTGCCACACCCCATGCATGGCTGAAGAACTTGAGCTCCCACGGTCCCAGAAACAGCATGGGGATTTCGTCATTCTTGCCATTCTTGTTGGGATCGCGGTCACGGAAAGCAGTCAGCACCTTGCGCAGGCTTTCCATATCGGTGGGCATTTCAAGTTTCAGCTCTTCCAGCCAGGTGCGGTTGATCCACATGGCGTTCTGAGGCGCCAGTTCCTGAATGGCCGGCAGCGCACCCACCTTGCCGCTGGGCAGGGTGATGGCCTTGAGCCAGTCCGGATTGGCCTGCAGAAGCGCCCACAGGTTGGGGGCGTTTTCTTCCAGCAGCGGCAGCAGGTCGATCAGCTTGCCGCTGTCGGTATAGCGGATCAGTTCATCCGTGGTGAGCGCAGCTTTGAACAGCACGTCCGGCATTTCCGCGCCGTCGGCAAACATGGCGTTCTTGGCCGTCTGCCACTTGTCGCCCGCATTATATTGCTGGAACGTAAAGTTCAGACCCGTGCGGGCCTCCATACGGGTAAAAAAGCCGTTGGTCGCCCAGTCGCGGGTGCTCCCTTCCCCATCAAAACCCGCCATGGTAAAGGTGGTCTGTGCCAGACCCAGCGCCGGAAGCAGCGCCAGCATCAGGCTTATCAGCAGACCAAGAATGCGTCGGAACATATAACTTCCTCCATGCCAATAAAATAGTGTGCAAAAAAAGTGCACAGTTGTCTTTTTATTATACCTGATTTAGACCAATTTGCAAAGGTTTTCTTATGACAATGTACCGAAAACCTCCAGCGGCCATGGATTCGGCTTCCTGATCCCGCACACAAAGCGAAAACCCTTGCATTTTTCCATTTCAAGGCTGCTTTGCGTTCTCAGCGGCCTGTGCCGTTCCAATGTTTTCAAACAGATCATCTTTTGCCATATCGTCTCCTACCGCACTTCGCCACAGACCGAAGAGGCTGTTATCGTATTCCATGCCGTTTTGCATATTCCAGTCGTTCAGCTGGGATCGGTGACAGAGGAATGCCTGTTCAGCGATTTCATAAGCGGTTTGGCCGTCAAAACGTGCCAGCGGTGTATGCCAGTTCAGCTGAATGGCATTTTCAGGGTACAAATGCATGTACACCTTGGGCACGTACCATGTCCCTTCGCTTTCTGCGCTTCTGGGATAGCTTTCCGGATCAGCCGCCGCCTCCGCCGCCGCACGCCCGGCCTCGGAGATCACACGGTGCACGCCATGGCCGTATTCGCCGTTTTCATCATGAAGCACCACAACATCAGGCCTGTGCCTGCGGTAGAGGGATACCACATCGCCCAAAAGGCTGTCCCATTCCCAGCGTTCCAGCACCCTGTCCCGCTGATTGGTACACACATCCGGATAGGCCAGAAACACGGGATACGTTTTCACGCCGCAGGTCCACAGGCAGTCCAGCAGTTCCAGACGGCGGTCTTCACGCGCGTAGGAGGTATTGACCACCAGCACCTCTTTTTGATGTTGCCCCGCATATTCCGGCAGCATGCCGCCAAACCACAGCACCTCGTCATCCGGATGGGCGGCCAGCATCATCAGGTCCACCTTGTCGGATGGCTTTTGCCATATTTGAAAATCCGCCGGCGCTTCACCGGGCGTCAGAACCGTGATGGAACTGATCTGCAATTTGGTATTGCCGGCATTGCCTGCATCCCAAAGCCGCACGGCAGGAAGCCCGTCCACCGGGATATACTGCGCCAGAAAATCGGCTTCACAGTTGCCGACAGACTGCCATACGCCGTTTTCATTCTGCGTTTCTACAGCAAGCGCAAGCGGCCATGTGCGCCAGCGGATCAGAAGACCGCCGATTGTCTGACCTTCCGGGGCTGAAATTTCCAGCGCATGGATACCGTTTTTGCGCGTGCTTTCCCAAACGGTGCGGTAGCTGTCATCCTTGATGCTGGCGCCCTTGCTGCCATTGTACAGGCACAGCTGCGTAATATCCTGCGCCCGTTCGGCCAGAGCCGTGCCCGCTGACAGAAGCAGTGCCAGCGCCATTACAAGCACCCATCTTTTGTGCATTGATTTGTCTCCTGTATGTAAGTTAAATAAGCGGTCTGATCATTTCCATCAGTTCCACGTTCTCGCCGCCGTAGTTTTCCAGATGAATCCTGCCTGTGGGATGAAAATCCATATGAACATAGAACATGACCGCGTGGGTGTTTGCGCACATCACCCAGAGGCATACATTTTCGCAGCCCTGCTCCTTCAGCGCATCCATACAGGCATCCAGCAGTTTGCGGCCATAGCCCTGTCCTTCTTTTTCGGGAAGCAGGTGGATATCCATGATCTCGCCATACCCCGCCCGGTCTTCTTCGCGCGGAAAGCCCAGCCTGGCAGTACCGATCAGCGTCCCATCCTCAAACATGCCAAGGGAGGCGCCTGGATCTGCGCGCAGCACTGCGCTCCACCGGTCATGCGTCAGCCGGTCCAGAAAATGCTGGGGAAGAATGCGCTGGTAGGTCTGCTGCCAGCTGACGGCATGCAGTTCCCCCACCTCGATCAGATTGTCTTCATGGGTAAGCGGACGGATCTCGATCACAAGCATCATCTCCTTTTCCCTATTATACAGGAAACCGGCGCTGGAAAACACTCCGCGCCGGTTAAGTTTATGGTTTGTTTACACCTCAGCCGCGAATCGCCTTTTTCAGGGCGGTGGATACGGTATCGATGTCCTCATCCGTCAGATAGGGATGCATGGGCAAAGAAAGAATGCGGTTGGTCGCCTCCACCGTGTTGGGGAAGATTTCATCCGACCAGTGACGGTCCGCATACGCGGTCTGCTGATGCACGCCGCGCGGATAGTAGATCATGGTGGGAATGCCCTGTTCCTTCAGAACTTTCTGCACGCCGTCGCGCTGCTTGCGGTTCTCCAGCAGCACGCTGTACTGCGCCCAGCTGCTGGTATAGCCTTCGGGGATGACCGGGGTCTTCACCGCATCACCGAGCGCCTGGGTATACTTTCTGGCAGCTTCATTGATGGCTGCGATTTCGTATTCGCGCAGGGCCTTCAGCTTGGGCAGCAGAATCGCCGCCTGCAGCGTATCCAGACGGGAATTCATGCCGATGCGCTGATTATCATACTTGTCTTCCACGCCGCGGCCGTTGGCGCGCAGAGAACGCAGGAGCGCGTCCTCCTCCTCGCTGTCCACAAAGATGGCGCCGCCATCGCCGTAGCAGCCCAGGGGCTTGGCCGGGAAGAAGGAAGTGGTGGCTGCATCGCCAAAGGAACAGGCCTGACGGTCGCCGATCTGTCCGCCGTAGCCCTGTGCGCCGTCCTCCAGCACGCGCATGCCATGCTTCTTTGCAATGGCGGCAATGCGGTCGTGGTCGGCAGGCAGGCCGAACAGGTCAACAGGGATCACCACGGCAGGACGGAACTTGCCTTCCAGCTTCACACGTTCGATAGCTGCTTCCAGCGCATCAGGGCACATGTTGAAAGTGGTCAGGTCGATATCCACGGGAATGACCTCCGCGCCCACGGTGCTGGCGCAGCCGGCGGAAGCGAAATAGGTGAAATCCGGCACGAATGCCGCATCGCCGGGGCCGATGCCCCACAGCATCAGCGCCAGTACCAATGCATCGGTGCCGTTGGCGCAGCTTACGCAGTAGGGACGGTTCACATCCTCCGCCAGCTTCTGTTCCAGCTCTCCTACCTGCTTGCCCAGAATGAACTGGCCGCTGGCCAGCACATCCGCCATACCCGCGTCAATTTCGGTTTTCAGCGCCTGATACTGCGCCTTCAGATCACGGAACTGCATTACTTAACCTCCCGAAGCCCTTCGCCGTCCGGCTCAAAACGCCGTGCGCACTTGGGGCAGGTCATCTGGTCGTGCAAAAGTTCGCCGCAGGTGCACACAAAACCGCGCAGCTTTGCAGGCACGCCCAGCATCAGCGCATGGGGCGGCACGTCGGTGGTCACCACCGCGCCCGCGCCGATCATGGCGCAGCGGCCGATCCGGTGACCGCACACGATGGTAGCGTTTGCGCCGATGGACGCTCCGTCCTCCACAGGGGTGGGCACAAAGTTCTCATGCCCCTTGGGGAAGAGAGCTCGCGGCGTAAGGTCGTTGGTAAATACGCAGCTGGGGCCGCAGAAAACGCCGTCGCCCAGCGTAACGCCTTCATAAATGCTTACATTGTTCTGCAGCTTGCAGCCGTTACCAATCACGGTACGCTGCCCTACATAGGCATTCTGGCCGATGGAACACTTTTCGCCGATCTTTGCGGTGCCCTCCACATGGCTGAAATGCCATACTTTGGTGCCCTCGCCGATCTGCGCGCCCTCATCCACCACAGCGGTGGGATGGATATACACGCTCATCGTCCGAACCGCCCTTCAAAATCGGTGGTGGCGCATTCGTCCAGAGGCAGCTGCACGGGACGGTGCTCCGCAGCAGACTTGTAAATGGCCAGCACCATTTCCAGTGCGCGCATGCCGGCATAGCCGTCCACATAGGGGGCGCGGTCCTGGCGAATGGCGTCGATCACATCCGCATACAGCGGGGTATGTCCAAAGCCGTATACATTGGGCGGGTTCTCGCCATAGTGCTGCTTGATGGCGGCGGGATCGCCGCGGCCATCCTTGAAATCCCACTCTTCGATGATGTTCACGCTCTTGCCGCCGGCCTTCACGGTGCCGTTTTCGCCAAACAGATACAGCGTTTCTTCCAGGTTGTGGGGATAGATGTTGGTGGTGCCTTCAATGATGCCATATGCGCCGTTTGCAAATTTCACCAGCGCCATGCCCAGATCCTCAGCCTGAATGTAATCATGGTTGAGGTTATCGGTATAGGCCATCACTTCGGTCACATCGTCGCCCATCATCCAGCGCAGCAGGTCGATGTTGTGAATGCACTGGTTCATCAGAGCACCGCCGTCCTGCGCCCAGGTACCGCGCCACCTGGCCTGTTCATAATAGGCCGGGCCGCGGTTCCAGCGGATATGCGCCGCGCCGTGCAGCATGCGGCCAAAACGCTGCTCCTCCACGGCGGAACGGATCTTGCGGATGGACTTGTTGAAGCGGTTCTGGTGGCAGGCGCACAGCTTGACGCCCTTTTCCTCCGCCGCTTTGATCAGCCTGCGCGCATCCGCCATGGACAGGGCGATGGGTTTTTCAATGATCAGACTGCTGCCGGCAGCAATCACATCCAGACCGATGGCGGCATGATAACCGCTCTCGGTAGCGATGGCGCACAGCTGGGGCTGCTCCTTTTCCAGCAGTTCACGGTAGTCCGCATAGCGGCGCACCTGTGCGCGCTGGTTTTCCGGCACAGGCGCCAGCACGGCTTCCATGCGCTCGGCCACAGGGTCGCACACGGCGCACAGTTCCAGCTCATCCGCGTTGTTCATGACTGCCGCGATGTGGTTGGGCGCGATGCGTCCGCAGCCGATCAGCGCATAGCGAAGCTTTTCACTCATATGGAGGAACTCCTTTTACAGTACGCGGATATTTTCGCGCTTCTGTACCTTCTTCATGGCGTTCTTGGTGTCGAAGATCAGGTCGGCATGCTCGGCCACAAAGTCATAATCCACGGTGGTGTGGGCGGTGGTGACCATGACCAGGTCGGCATCAGCCAGCTTTTCGGCGGTCAGTTCGGTCAGACCCTTTTCCACCACGCCGTGCTCACGGTATTCGGCGATGTAGGGATCGTAGTATTCCACCACGGCGCCGCGCTTCTTGAGGGCTTCGATCACGCGGATGGCGGGAGACTCACGATAGTCATCGATATCCTGCTTGTAGGCAACGCCCAGCACCAGCACCTTTGCGCCGTTCATGGCCTTCTTCTTGTCGTTCAGGGCTTCCATGGCACGGTCCACGCAGTACTCGGGCATGCGGTCGTTGATCATCATGGAGCTTTCGATCATGCTGGTGTGGAAGCCGTACTCGCGGGCCTTCCAGCTCAGGTAGTAGGGATCCAGCGGGATGCAGTGACCGCCCAGACCGGGGCCGGGATAGAAGGCCTGGAAGCCGTAGGGCTTCGATTTGGCGGCGTCCACCACTTCCCAGATGCTGATGCCCATGCGGTCGCACAGCATGGCCATTTCATTCACCAGACCGATATTAACATTACGGTAGGTGTTTTCCAGAATCTTTTCCATTTCAGCCACGGCGGGGCAGCTCACACGGTGCACGGGAGCTTCCAGCACGGCTTCGTACAGGGTAGCGGCAATATCGGTGCACTCGGGGGTGCAGCCGCCCACCACCTTGGGGGTGTTCTTGGTCTTGTAGATCAGGTTGCCGGGATCCACGCGTTCAGGGGAGAACGCCAGATAGAAATCCACGCCGCACTTGAGGCCGCTCTTTTCCAGAATGGGCTTGAGCAGTTCTTCGGTGGTGCCGGGATAGGTGGTGGATTCCAGCACGATCAGCATATCCTTGTGCATATGAGGCATGATGCTCTCGGCAGAGGCACGCACATAGCTGATATCAGGCTGCTGGTGAGCATCCAGCGGGGTGGGCACGGCGATGCAGACGCAGTCGCAGCTGGCCACGGAGGCAAAATCCGTGGTAGCGCGCAGATAGCCCTCGCGCACGATCTTTTCCAGATCGCTGTCCACAACGTCGCCGATATAGTTATGACCCTGGTTGACCATGTCTACCTTCTGGTCCTGCACATCAAAACCGATTACCTGAAAACCAGCCTTGGCCTTTTCCACAGCCAGAGGCAAACCTACATAACCCAGGCCCACAACGCCCAGCGTAACCGTGCGATCCAGAATCTTTTGCTTCAAAACAGACATGCCGTTCTCTCCTCTTGCGCACAAATTGGTTTCATAAACCGGGAATACGGGTAATAGATAGATACACCGCTCCCAACTATGTATCTTACCGCAAAATGCGCGTAAAGTCAATCCAAAGGCAGGAACGGTGCATTGGGCGCAGGCAACGCTTTGTTACGGTTTATTCATATCTTTCTTGCAGGAATTTTTGCCAGTCACGTCGAAAACAATAAACACAGAGAAGAAAGAGGATGATGAAAACCAGAACGGGTATCGATCGCCTGCCCGCATACCATATTTTACGGAAAGGAGCGTGGTTCCCATGGCGCCCGCACATTTTTGGCATTCCCTTCCGCAAAGGCTGATTTCGTTAATAAAGGAGTAAAACTATGAAGACGACCATCACCGCTAAGAATATGGTAGTAACCCCCGGCATCAACGACCGCATCATGCGCAAGGTTTCCAAGATGGGACGCTATCTCGACCAGAACACCGAGATTTTTGTGCGTCTCACCCGCGAAAAGAACAACCGCCGCACCTGCGAGATCACCGTGCCTGTTGGCGGCGTAACGCTGCGCGCCGAGGCTACCAATGATGATAACCTGTATGTAAGCATTGACCAGTCTCTGGCCAAGCTGGAACGTCAGATCCACAAGCACCGCACCAAGCTGGACAAACGCCTGCGCGAGGATGCATTTAACCCGGCCGAGCTGGAATACGACGCCGAGGCCGCTCCCGCCGCGGAGGAAACCGCCCGCAAGGTGGTGCGCACAAAGTCCTTCCCGGTACGCCCCATGAGCGTGGAGGATGCGATCCTGCAGATGGAACTGCTGGGCCACAGCTTCTTCGTATTTGTGAATGTGGAAACCGATCGTACCAATGTGCTCTATCTGCGCAAGGATGGCGATCTGGGCCTGATGGAGCCGGAAGCCTGACCGATGGTCGTCTGAATCAGTCAGCCTACATAAGGCCGGCGCGGCATTCAGCCGCGCCGGATTTTCATGATAGTAAGGAGTTAAACCAATGAGCCCTTTCCTTAGCAATTCTCACACCCACTCCATCTACTGCGATGGCAAAAACAAGCCGGAAGAAATGATCGCAGCTGCCAAAGCCAATGGTTTTGTCAGTCTCGGCTTCTCCGGCCACGGCAACCCCGGCTTTGCCTCCACCTGGTCCATGAAGCCCGAAAACCAGGAAAAGTACATCCAGCACATCCGCTCCCTGCAGCCTTCTCATGACGGCGTTCGCATCTGGTGCGGCATGGAGCTGGACGCCATGGCCACCCCCGAAGCGCTGGAAATTACCCGCGGTCTGGATTACCGCCTTGGTTCCATGCACTATTTTTACGCCGCCGACCACGCGCCTCAGGCGGACGGCGATCCCGATGTGCTGATCAAGTACCGCGACGAGGAATTCGCCGGCGACGGCATTGCCCTCACCCAGCGCTACTACGACATCTTTGTGGAATTCCTCAACCGCGAAAAGCCCGAGATCATCGGCCACTTTGACCTGATCCGCAAGTGGGCCCTCAAGCGCCAGCTCTTTGATCCCGAATCCCCTGTCTACCGCAAAATTGCCCTCAACGCGCTGGAGCGTGCTTTCCCCTGCGGCGGCGTGCTGGAAGTGAACACTGGCGGCATCGCGCGCGGCTATCTGCCGGATCCCTATCCCACCCAGGAGCTGCTCAACGCCTGGCGTGAGATGGGCGGCAAAGTGACCATCACCTCTGACTGCCACGACTTCAACAACCTCACCTGCGCCTTTGATCAGGCCTATGACATGATCAAACAGGCTGGTTTCAAGGTCATCCACCGTCTGGGTACGGGCGACGCGCTGTGGGACGAGGTGGAGATTTAACGGAGGCCTCCGGCGGGCAGGGCTTCGCCCTGCACCCATGGACTGACCGCGTTTTACGCGGTCAGAGGTTGTGGGTTCTGTTTGGGGCTGCTGCTAAGACCGCCGAGGGTCAAACAACGACCCTCGGCTCGCTTGAGTGCGTTTTTGTTCCGGCTGGCTTTGGCTGCCGGGACTTTTTGTTTAGATGGAGACAGACAGGCGCACTTTTCCTTTGGCAGATGGTTCCAGCGTGATCTGCACTTCTGCTCCGTTTTGGATGGCTTCATAGATTTCGCGGACAGGCTGGCCTTCGTTTTCGGCCTGTTGGATAGCTTCAACAATTTGCTGATATATTTCTTTTTCCTGCGCTTCTGTCCATCGCTGATCCATAACGCTTTCCTCCTTGACGGCTGTTATACATTGTGCTATGCTTTCCCTAGGGTATTGATACATCCTAGGGAAAGTACATTTATTATAATATATCCTAGGTTATATTTCAATAGCCTAGTTTATATTTATTGGAGGCAGTATGGCGCAAACAGAAGCACAAAAAGCCGCGCAGGCGCGTTATCGCGCCAAGGGCAGAACGCAAATCAACATAGAACTCAACCCATCCGACCGTGACGATTGGAAATCCTTTGCCGAATCCATGGGGCAAACGCTGCCCGGAATGGTTCGTCAGGCCGTAAAGGAATACATGGCTGCCCACGGCTGGGAAAAAAATGAAGAACAACAGGAAAAGAAATAAGCACAAGTCCCGAACGGATCAGTCTCGTT
>JAFYQB010000026.1 GCA_017547285.1 Clostridia bacterium | reverse complement strand
TGCCCCTTGAGCGGGATCCAAGGGCAGAGCCCTTGGCCGCCGGAGGCACCCCCATCGTTTTACTTCCTGGTAGCAGCCAGCAGAGCCTTCATGTATTCGAGGTTCTCGCGCAGCTTTTCTTCGGTGGGAGATTCATTGGAGAAGTCCTCGATGGAAACGGAGCCGTCGTAGCCAACAGCGGCCATGGCTTCGAAGAACTTCTTGATATTGGCCTGACCCTTCTTGAGGGGCGCAGAAACGCCGGTCCACTTGGTGGCGCCGAATTCATCCTCGCCGTCTTCCTTCATGTAGGCGTTCTTGAGGTGTACGTGAGCGATGTAATCGCCCAGCAGCTGGAAGCTCTTGAGATAATCTTCGTAGCCTTCGTAAACCTGGTTGCCCACGTCATAGATGAGGCCGTAGTAGTTGGGATCGAAACCCTCGAGCATACGGGCGGCGGCGCTGGCGCTGGCGGTGAGGGTGCCGTGATGCATTTCGATGACCAGCTTCACGTTGTTCTCCTTCAGAACAGGCTCGGCCTCGCGCAGCTTGTTGCGCATGTATTCAAAATGGGTGGGATAATCCATACCGGTCTTGGACTGGTCGAACATGATCAGGCCAAAACGAACCATCTTCACGCCCACCTGACCGGCAGCCTTGACGACCTCATAGAAAGCATCCATCTTTTCCAGCGGCAGCGCGGGAGAAATGCCCCACATTTCAATGCCGGCTTCCTCGCACAGACGCTTGGCTTCCAGCGTATCTTCCAGAATGCTGGTTTCCTTGATGGTGCACTTGTTGTGGGTCCAGTAGCGGCGGGCATAATCGCCGGGTTCGCCTTCCTGAGGCGGGGCGGCAACGCGCCACTCCATGGCATCATAGCCGATTTCCTTGGCCAGCTTTACGGCCTCAGCGGGAGTATACTCGGGCATACTTACAGAAAAAACACCGAATTTCATGCTGAATCGCTCCTTATGATCAAATTTTGACCGGTTTGGTTTGATTGTACAAAACTCTGCTTCTTCTGTCAAGCGTTCTATGATACAATATATATCCATCCACCGCGCAGCCACAACAAGGAGTGAAGTTATGATCGAAAAACTGATCCGCGAGCGCAGGAGCGTGCGCACCTACGACGACCGCCTTCTTTCTCCCGATGACCTGCAAAAGCTGCAAGCCCTGATCAAAACAATCGTCAATCCCTTTGGCGTTGACATCATCTTCAAAGTGCTGAATGCGAAAGAACACGGCCTGTCCAGCCCTGTACTCTGCGGCGATACGCTGTATGTGGGCGGCAAAGTCACCCCGTGTGAACACTGGAACGAGGCCTATGGCTACGCTTTTGAAAAGCTGATCCTTGCCGCCCAGTCACTGGGGCTGGGAACCGTGTGGATCGGCGGCACCATGAACCGCTCTATTTTCGAAAAAGCGATGGCATTGGAAACTGATGAAGTGATGCCCTGCGTTACGCCCGTTGGCTACACAGCAGCAAAGATGTCCATCCGCGAAGGGCTGATGCGAAAGGCCGTGAAGGCGGACTGGCGCATGCCTTTTGAAGAACTGTTCTTTGACGGTGCGTGGTCTGCCCCGCTGACCGCCGAAAAAGCCGGTGCGCTTGCCTACCCGCTGGAAATGGTCCGTCTTGGACCTTCGGCTGTGAACAAGCAGCCGTGGCGAGCGGTTGTAATGGATGATGCCGTTCATTTCCACCTGAAGCGCAACAAGGATTTTGCCATTGGAAAATCCGGTGATATGCAGAAGATCGACGCCGGCATTGCCCTGTGCCATTTTGATCTGGCCGCGCAGGAGGCAGGACTGAACCCGCAGTTTCAGCTCAGCAATCCCGGCTTGCCGCTGGAAGACGGCACGGAATATATTGCTTCTTACAAAGTTACCATCGCGTAACCCAAATCCAAACAGTCCGGAGTGCTGCCAGGCATTCCGGACTGTTTGGATTTACTGATCATTTCCTCTTGCAAAAAAATGTTCGAAACGTTATAATAAGAACAGGTGTTCGCATTTGGCTTTTGAAGGGAGGAACGGACGATGAACGGCGAACGCACTTACCTTGCCATTGATCTCAAGTCCTTTTACGCATCGGTGGAGTGCATCGAACGCGGGCTGGATCCGCTGAATACGCATCTGGTGGTGGCGGATGAAAGCCGCACGGAAAAAACCATCTGTCTGGCGGTCACGCCTTCCCTCAAGGCCATCGGCGTACCCGGAAGGCCGCGCCTGTTTGAAGCCATTCAAAAGGTGGACGCCGCCAATGAACAGCGCCAGCGCTGCGCGCCGGGCCGTGTATTCACCGGTTCTTCTTTCAGGGCAGACGAGCTGAAGGCCCATCCCGAATGGAAGATTGATTTTCTCAAAGCGCCGCCGCGCATGGCCATATACATCGATTACAGCACGCGCATCTACGATATCTATCTGCGCCATGTTGCACCGGAGGATATTCACGTTTATTCCATCGACGAAGTGTTCATGGATATTACCGGATACCTGAAAGCTGCCAGAAAAACCCCCAGGCAGTTTGCATCCGCCATCATCAGCGAAGTGCTGGCCGAAACCGGCATTACCGCCACGGCAGGCATCGGGACCAATCTGTACCTGTGCAAAGTCGCGCTGGATATTCTGGCCAAGCATACGAAGCCGGATGAAAACGGCGCGCGCATCGCCGTGCTCAACGAAACCAGCTACCGTAAACGCCTGTGGGATCACCGTCCGCTCACGGATTTCTGGCGCGTGGGCGGCGGCTATGCGCGCAAGCTGGCCCAGTATGGGCTGTATACCATGGGCGATGTGGCCCGCTGTTCACTGGGCAAACCAGGCATGCGCCACAGTGAGGAACTGCTGTACAGGCTGTTCGGCGTGAATGCAGAGCTGCTTATTGACCATGCCTGGGGCTGGGAGCCGTGCACCATGGCGGATATCAAAGCCTACAGGCCCTGCTCCAGCAGTCTGGGCGCGGGCCAGGTGCTGCACCGTCCGTATGACTTTGACAAGGCGCGCCTGATCGTGCAGGAGATGATGGAGCAGCTTGCGCTGGATCTGCTGGACAAAGGTCTGGTAACAGATCAGGTGGTTTTGACCATCGGCTACGAACATCTGACCGGCGAGGAGCTCAAAACCTTCCGCGGCGCCCTTTCCGCCGATCATTACGGACGGCTGATTCCCAAGCATGCCAGCGGCAGCGTCAACCTGCCCTTTCCCACCTCTTCCGCGCGGATCATGGTCTGCGCAGCGCTGGAACTGTACGACCGCATCGTGGACCCTCAGCTTTTCATCCGCCGGGTAAACGTGGTGGCTTCCCATACTTCCCGCGAGCAGGCTGCGCCGGTCTGGCCCGCCGCTGAGCAGCTGGATCTGTTTACCGACCATGAGGCGAAAATGCAGCGCAGGCAGGCGGAAGAAAGGCTGCTGAAGCAGGAACGCAGCTGCCAGAAAGCGGTATTGGAGATCCGCCGCCGTTTTGGCAAAAACGCCATTCTGCGCGGCATGAACCTGCAGGACGGTGCGACTGCCATGGACCGCAACCGCCAGATTGGAGGACACAAGGCATGAATCCCTGTTACGATGATCTTCTGTTTCTGCCCCATCCACGTTCCATGAACCGCCGTCCCATGCCGCGCATTGGCCGCGCCGCCCAATTTGCGCCTTTTGCCGCCCTGAGCGGCTATGACGACGCCGTGCAGGAGACCGCCCGCCTTACCGACTGCCGCACGGAGCCGGATACCGAACAGCTGGCGCTGATGAACGAAAAAATCCATGCGCTGCTGGAAATCATCCGCGATCAGCCGCAGATCACCATCACCTACTTTGAGCCGGACAGCCGGAAAAGCGGCGGCGCATACCTGAACGTCACCGGTCGGATCCGCCGCGTGGACGACGTCAACCGCCAGATCATCCTGACGGACCGCACGGTGATCGCCATGGACAGCATCTGCGAGATCGACTGTTCGCTGATCCCGTAAACGCAGCAAAAACGCATGTCCGAAGACGTGCGTTCAGGCCGTCGAAAAAGCACGCTGACGCGATCTTTTCCGCCGAAGAATGCACCGTTTGCCTACTCGCCTGACGGCTCGCCGGGCGGCAAACGGTGTAAGGAAAGCCTTGCTTCGGAACAAGAGTCGGAGGACAGCGGCCCTCCGACGCCTCCCAATGGGTTTATCAACAAGTAAAAACGCACGTCCGAAGACATGCGTTTTTGCTTTTTTTATTTTTTGACATAAGCCACAGCCACGCAGTCGGTGCCGCAGTGGGTGCCGATCACGCCGCCGATGGGGAACATTTTCGTCTGGGACAGACCGTAGCGTTCTCTGGTCTGCTGCATGAACTTCTCGGTCAGGGCGCGGTTGCTGGTATAGCCGAAGTACACAGGATAGGCCTTGTTGAAGCCGTCCTCCTCCATGCGCTTGTACAGCATGGCTTCGCCCGCATCGTGGCCGCGGGCCTTGCCCAGCTGCTTGAGGATTTTGTCCTCCAGCACAATGACCGGTTTGATGCGCAAAAGCGTGCCCACCGCAGCCAGGCTGGCGGGAATGCGGCCGCCCTTCTGCAGATACTTGAGGGTGCCTACCACGCCGCAAACCACCACCTGTTCGCGCATCTCCTTCACACGCTGAGCGATTTCCTCAAGCTGATAGCCTTCCTCGCGCAGACGGCAGGCTTCCTCCACCAGCATGCGCTGGGTCAGGATGGCCTGATGGGAATCCACCACTTCGATTTTGTCGTAGCCGGCGATCTGTTTGGCCATGTGCGCGGAATCCACCGTACCGCTCAGACCGCTGGACAGGGTGATGACCAGCACCTCATCGCCGTTTTGTTTGGCGTTTTCAAAAATTTTCAGGTATTCTTCCGGCGGCGTGCGGCTGGTCACGGGCAGTTTTTCGCAGGTTTGCAGCCGCTCATAAAAGCGCTGAAAATCCTCCTCCGTGCGCTGCGGCGCGGGGCCGTCTTCAAACGTGATGTCCAGCGACACCACTTCGATATTCATATCTTTGGCCTGATCGATGGTAATATCCGATGCCGTATCCGTAACGATCCTGAGCATTGGTTCAGCCTCCATGGAATGCATTGTCTTTTCGTATATCGTGCAAGCAGCGCCATTGGCGCATCCTTATAATAGCAAACCATTCTAAACTGAAACGAAACTCGGGCGTACAAAAAACGAACGGCAAAAACCGTTCGTTTCAGTTTGTCAATAAACCCATTAGGAGGCGTCGGAGGGCCGCAGACCCGCAACCTCAATCGTCGCAGACGTTACTGCCGTAACGTCTGCTCGTTTCGGTTGACTCCTCCGGTTTGCTAACGGCTACGCCGTTGTGCCCACTGGGCACCCGCT
>JAFYQB010000025.1 GCA_017547285.1 Clostridia bacterium | reverse complement strand
CATGTGCGTCAGCTTCGGAAGCCTTGCGCAGCAAGGCTTTCCTTACACCGTTTGCCGCCCGGCGAGCCGTCAGGCGAGTAGGCAAACGGTGCATTCTTCGGCGGAAAAGATCGCGTCAGCGAGCTTTTTCGACGGCCTGAACCGGCAGAAAACGAACGTTTTTTTCTGCCTGTTTTCTGTAAGTTTTCCTGTTCTTCAAAATTTCTTCACATAACCATGCTATGCTTTTCACAGTCTGAATGGCAAGGAGGAATCGGTTTTGATGAAAAAATGGCTTGCATTCCTGATCGCTTTTTCCCTGTGTTTTGCCCTGAGCGCAGCACAGGCAGAAACGCCGCAGGTCGGCGCCATCCAGGTTTTGCTTTCCGATGACGGCGTAATGGTCAACGGACAGCAGGCATCCAGCGATCCGGGCGCCGCTGTGTACACAGCCCATGACATCGTCTTCTATCTGGCCGGGCAGGATTTTACCTACGGCGAGGGTGAAGAACACGAAGGCCATACGCAGGAGGAGGCCGACGTGCATACGGTGGTGCATATCACCCAGCCCGGCACCTATGTGCTGAGCGGTCAGCTGAGCGCGGGACAGATCGCTGTGGACGTAAAGGACGGCAAAAAGGATCCCGAAGCGGTGGTCACGCTGGTTCTGAACGGTGTGGATATCACCTGTACGGTCGCCCCTGCGATCATCTTCTACAATGTGTATGAATGCGGCAGCGATGACGCCGAAACCGCCTCCATGACCGTGGATACCGCGGCGGCGGGCGCGAATGTTGTGATCGCGGATGACACCGTCAACAACATAAGCGGTTCCCATGTGGCCCGCATCTATGAGCCGGGCACCGTTCAGCTCAGCGCGGACGGCCAGAAAGTGGAGGAAGCCAAAAAGCTGCACAAGTATGACGCGGCCTTCTACGCCAGGCGCAGCATGAACCTGAACGGCGGCGAAAAAGGCAATGGCATTCTGAACATTTATGCCGATAACGAAGGTCTGGACAGCGAGCTGCACCTGACCATCAACGGCGGCAGCATCAACATTTTTTCCGGCAACGACGGCATCAACACCAACGAGGACAATGTGTCCGTCACCACGGTGAACGGCGGCCAGCTGACCATCTGCGTCACCGGAACCACCGGCGAGGGCGACGGCATCGACTCCAACGGCTGGCTGGTCATCAACGGCGGCAGCGTAACCAGCGCTGCCTGCGGCTTCAGCGCGGATGCAGGCATCGACAGCGATATGGGCATCTGGCTCAACGGCGGCGAGGTATGCGCCACCGGCAACATGTTCGACCACGTGGCAGGCGGCGATGCGCCCTATGCGGTGTTCGCCTTTGACGGCCGTATGAAAGCCGGCAGCACCATCACCCTCAAAAATGAAGCTGGCGAAGCCGTACAGAGCTGGGCGCCCGCCAACGATTTCAGCTATCTGGTCATCAGCGGTCAGGCGGTGCAGCCCGGCAGCTATACCCTGTGGCAGGATGATACCCAGCTGGCCTACACCGGTACCACGGTTATGGCGTTCGGAGGCGGAATGGGCGGCATGAAGCCCCCGCAGGGCTTTGAACCGCCGGCAGGCTTCGATTCCTCCCGGATGCCTCCGCAGGGCGGCATGCCCGGCGGAATGCAGCCGCCGGAAGGCTTTGATCCCTCGCAGATGAGCCCGCCTCCGGGCGGCTTTGAAATGCCCGAAGATATGAAAATGCCCGAAGGGCTGGAGCCTCCCGCGGATGGCCGCGGCCCCGGCGGCAGGCGCGGCGGCTTCGGCAGCCATCAGGGCGGCGAACAGCAGACCGTGTTCGTCATCACCGAAGAAGGCGGCTCCTACAGCGGCGTGGGCGCTGTGCGGGCCGAATAATCAAAAAGGCTCCTGCCAAACGGATTCGTTCCCGTTTGGCAGGAGCCTTCGCTTTTTTCTTACCCCTGAACAGCATCGCGCCGCCCCTGTTTGATGGTCAGCGCGTACGCACTGTTGCACAGGCCCAGCACCGCAGAAAGAATGAACAGCGTTTCAATGCCCAGCGCTTCCCAGATCCAGCCGCCGAAGAGGGCGATGAAAATGGTGATGACGTGGTTGATGGATACGCCGGTGGAAATGGTGGCCTTCATTTCCTCCTGGCTGTCGGAAAGATCCTTCACGTACACGTTGGAGGCCATGGAGGCAAGGGAGATCACCGCATCCAGCACATAGTTCACGCAGCACACCACGAAGGCCGCATCCTTAGGGAAGATGTGATGCGCAAAGCCGTAGCACAGGCACACGCCCACCAGAATGACGGTATCGGCAACCATGACCACCTTGTAGCCCAGCTTATCGATGATGCGGCCCACAACGGGCGATGCAACAAAGCACGCCACAGCGGAAATGGCGAACAGCAGACTGACCATGGCTGCGTTGGCCTGATAGAAAAGAATGAGCACATAGGGGCCGAAGGTGAGGAACACCTGCTTGCGCGCGCCGTAGAACATTTCCAGCATATAATACTTGGTGTACTTTTTGTGGAAATAAAAGCGGCGTTTGGTGGCGTCCGTCTTGCTTGAGCCCGTGATGCAGAAGGTGAACAGCGCGCTTACGCCCGCCAGCACGGCGGCCAGCGCAAAGAACAGGCGGTAGGGCTGATTCTGCGTAATGAGCGAAAACACCAGCACGATCACCAGATAACCCGCCAGCGTACCGAACTGACTGACCGCGCTTTGTGCGCCCAGCGCCTCGCCGCTGCGGTCCTTTCTGGCATAGCCCATCACGAGCGAGCTTCGGATGCCCAGCTGGATATGCTCGCCCAGCGCATAGGTGCAGATGGCCAGCGTAGCCAGCACCTTGGTGGCCGGCAGCACGGCATGCATGCCCATGCCGGCCAGCATGATCACCGCACCGGCCTTGTACATGGTTTCGGCGGAAAACATATAGAACACCGCCAGGATCAGCACCAGCATTACGCCGGGCAGTTCGCGGAAAAACTCGGTGATGCCGCGGTCCATTTCGCCCATCTGCACCACTTCGGCCAGGAAATTGTCCAGCATGCCCTTGTACAGGCCGTAGCTGAGTCCGGTGATCAGAACGGAGATCAGCAGCGGACGGTATTTGGAATCAGCGCGGAAAAGCTCTTTGATGCGGTTCATTTGTCTTTATCCTTTCTTTGCAGTCACCGGGCGGATGGTGAAGCAGGCGCGGAACGCACCCTGTACCATCGCGTGAAAATCCAGCGTGAACAGCTGCCGCTTCACGCCCATATGTGCTGAATAAGTGACCGGAGTCACGATCGGGGCAAACAGGGCGGGATCATAGTCCACGCGGATGGCCTGCTCATTCAGCCGGATCACCGCGCAGCCATCCTCAACGGTCACTTTGCCATAGGTGATGAAGCGTTCGCACACATCGTGCTTTTCCTCATCCAGCACAAAAGCGTCCGTCAGCGTCATGGTTCCTGTCGTTTCGTCAAACTGCACGGATCGGGTGAGCGACTTGAGGCAATCCAGCCCGTACACATTCGTCATGTCCATGCGAATGCCTTTTTCATTCAGCACAACGTCTTCAGCACGCGCTTCTTTTCCGGCGCGCTGGGTGCATCCGTCGATCATGGGCAGGCTGTGCCCCTGCGAGCCGCACACAAAATAGTCATACCGCTGATCGGAGAAATACTGCCTTGTATATTCGCCGCTGCCCAGGTCGCTCAGCATTTCCTCGCCGTTCAGGTAGTACTGGAAGCTGCCCACATCATTGTGGTTGTGGGGCTCGTCGTTGTGTCCGGCCTTGGCGGCAATGCCTGCGCCCACGGGGCTGTGGCCAATGAACCACTGTGCGGCAGGCAGACAGCAGGTTTGGAACCGGCCCTCTTCCGCCGCTTTTTCCTGCGCCCAGAGCAAATTGCGCAGAATGTTGCTCCAGCGGTGGCAGTGGTCGGCGGCAAAGCTAAGCTGGCAGAAGGCTTCCGGCAGCAGCGTCACGCTTTCAAAGCGGCTGTTCAGGAAAAAGCTGATGCCCGGGAACCACTTCGCGCGGCTGCTTCCATCCGAGAAGCACACGGTCCGTCCGCCGGGGAAATAGATCTTCTGCTGGAACGCGGCGATCTTTTCCACGCGGGGATCGTCAAACAGGCAGATTTTTCCCGCGGTACGGCGTTCCAGCAATTCGGCAAATTCCGTAAAGTAGCTGAAGCCGTACCGCCAGTAGCCAATGCCTTCCAGGCAGGCGCCATCCTCCGAAAATCCGGAAAGGAAGCAGTCCAGCGACGGCAGCAGGCGGCTGAGCACCTCCGCAAGCCGTTCCTCATCCTCAATGGCATAGATGGCCGCCATACCCACCGAACCGGCGCACACCGCCGCCCAGTTATGGGTGGCGGTCATCCAGCCGAAATCCTGTTGAAGCACACGGTCAAGGACGCGCTCTTTGATCAGCCTTTCCACACGCAGGCGCACGATCGGCGCGATCCTGCTGCCCAGCAGGAAGCAGATTTCCGCAAGGGTCTGCGCGGTCTCGGCGGCAAACAGGTCCACCATATACGCATCGTTTTCCAGCCGGGTGGTAAAAGCCTCGCGCTCCACATGCGCGGGCAGGCTCCACGTATACTCATCGCAGATGGCCCAGATGATATCCTCCAGCTCGTGGATATCCTCCTCCCGCTCATACAGCCACGAAAGCACGCCGAACGCGGAAATCCTGCCGCGGCGGGGGAAATAGCCCACCTCGCTGTCCTCGTACTGGAAGCGGTCGCCGGTTTCGTGGAACAGTTTGAAACGGGAATACGGAAGCGCCGGAATCGCCGTACCGCGGCATTTTTCCGCAAAGTCGGCGATCTCCTGCAAATAGGGTTTTAAGAGCGGATTATTCGGAATGGCAAGCCGTTTTTCCTCCGGAATAAAAAGATCCGGCTTGCCAACGCTTTTCAAAATATTCAGGATTTGCTGTTTCGTCATTTCTCGCGCACCTCCATGGGCTGAATATAACACAACCGGCGTATGCAATCAAGCCCTCCCGGCTTTACAATCAGGTGTAAAACCGATATAATGAGTGCAGAAAAAACGTGTCCGCGCATTTCCGCAATTTCATATTTCAGGAGGTACTTGTTATGGCAGGCGTTCTTGGCACATCCACCCTCGCGCAGGTCGGCTTCATTGTTCGTGATATTGAAACCAGCAAGAAAGTATTTGCGGAGTTCCTTGGCGTAGAGGTTCCCCCCACCGTGGACGGCGGCCCCTACGAAGTCAGCCAGGCCACGCTGCGCGGCGAGCCCATTCCCGAATCCAACTGCAACATGGCGTTTTTCAACATTGCGCCCGGTCTGCAGATTGAGCTGATCCAGCCCAACGGCAAGCCCAGCGCATGGCAGGAATATCTGGACGAGTACGGCGAGGGCATGCACCATCTGGCCTTCCCCGTGAGCGACACCGAAAAGAAGGTCAGCTCCGCCGAAGCCTTCGGCATGCCCTGCATCCAGCGCGGCAAATACGGCGACGGCAGCGGCGAATATGCGTACTTCGACGCCCGCAAGCAGCTGAAGTGCTTTATTGAAACGCTGGAAAGCTACAGCAAGGGCTGAGCAGGCAAACAAGCGAAGACCTCCGGGGCCAATACGCGGCTCCGGAGGTCTTGTTGTCAGGCTTTGGGATAGCAGATCACGCTGTCCTTGGCAAAGGGATGCTGTCTCGCCTCGCCGCCGAACCACTGGTAGGGCAGGTCGTTTTCGGTCTGACCGGCTTCGATCTCGCGCAGGCCGCGCAGCAGATCGTTCATCAGGCTGATGGGATCGGTTCCTTTGGCATGGCCGTGCAGGATGAAGTCGGCCTCATCCGTCAGGTACATGATCTTTTCCAGTGCGTCCGCCGCCTTGCCCGCGGGCAGGCAGCCGTCCAGCTGCAGCCAGAGATGGCGGTTGATGGCGTCGCCGGTAAAGAGGATGCGGTCCTCTTTGAGCAGGAGCAGCAGCCCGCCGGGCGTATGGCCGGGCAGGTGGATGCCTTTCAGCGTCAGCCCGCCCAGATCGATCTCCTTGTTCACATCAAAGGGCTTGAAGGGCGGCATTTTCAGGTTGTGCTTTTCGCATTCAGCCAGAAATTCCGGGAACTGGCTGTGCTCATGGGCAAGGGGCAGATCGTCCGGATGAACATAGGCTTCATCGAAATACACGTTGCCGAAAATATGGTCGCAGTGGCCGTGGGTGTTGATCACCACCAGCGGCAGATCGGTGATGGTACGGGCCGCGGCCTGCACGTCTTCCCAGCCGTTCATGGTGTCGATCACGGCAGCTTTCTTTTCGCCCACCACCAGATAACCGGTGGATTCGCCGGCGTCGTCCATCAGGTACACATGGGGATTGATCTGCGTGATTTTGATACGTTCGAACATGGGGATCTTCCTTTCTGTGATAGAGTGGGCGTTCGAGTTTTTTACACCTCTTCCGTCAGCTGCGCTGACACCTTCCCCTCAAGGGGAAGGTGCGGAGTTGCCGCTGCTTCCCATGCTTTGGAAATGCGGTGCGTTTTCAGTGCATTGATCAGAGAATAATGGCCTCCCTCGTGCAAACGTTCTCCAAAAATACCTTGTCATGCTCCACCAGCAAAAGCGTGGGGCTGCACTGCTGAATCAGCTGTTCCACCTGCACGCGGCTCAGAACGTCAATATAGTTGAGCGGTTCATCCCACACGTAGAGATGCGCAGGCACGCACAGGCTGGAGGCCAGCAGGATCTTCTTTTTCTGTCCCTGTGAAAGGGTGGAAAGATCGCGGTCAAAGGCCTCGCGCTCAAAGTCCATGTTGCGAAGGATGGCCTTGAACAGCGTTTCATCCAGCTGGCGCTGACGGATGTAATCGCGCATGCCGCCCGAAAGGGCATCCGTCTCCTGCGGCACATGGCTGATGATGAGCCCTGTGGCGATGCGCACATCGCCGGTTAGCGCATCGCCAAGCCCGCAGAGGGTCTTCAGAATGCTGGACTTACCCGCGCCGTTTGCTCCCGTGAGCGCCACGCGGTCGCCCTGACGGATCTCAAAATGAATGTTTTCACATACGTTCCGCCCGTCATAGCTTACTTTGCCGTCCTGCACGCTGATGAGCACCTTTTTGGGGTGATCCAGAACCGTCAGTTTCAGCTCGCCCACCTGCTCCACGTTTTTGAGCAGGCTTTTCTTTTCTTCAATGGCGCGTTCGCGGCGTTTGAGGGTGTTCACGGACTTTTTCATCATGGCGGCGGCTCTTGCGCCTACGTAGCCGCGGTCCAGCGATGCTACTTCGCTTTCAGCAACATGAAATTTGCCCTTTTCCACCTTTTCGGACCAGGCTGCCGTACGTCTGGCACTCTCCGTCAGACGGCTGATGTCCTTTTTCAAGTCCTCATTCCGCGCCAGTTCGTAGGCGTTCTGGTCATTCAGCCGCTTTTCCCATGTGTCATAGTTGCCCTGCATCACCCATGCGTCGGATCTGTTGAGCGAAAACACATGGTCGATGCAGCGGTTCAGGAACGCGCGGTCATGGCTTACCAGCAGAAAACCGTCCTTGCCGCGCAGGTAATCCGCCACCAGTTCGCGGCCATGCTGATCGAGGTGGTTGGTGGGTTCGTCGATGAGGGGATACGCATCCTCCCGGGCAAACAGCGCACAGAGCAGCGCCTTGGTCTGCTCGCCCTTGCTTAAGGTATCAAAGGGGCGGTAGAGCGCGTCCTCCGTCACTTTCAGCAGGTTCATTTCGCGCATCAGCTGCCAGTCCTCGGCTTCCGGCGCAGCCTGCTGCATCACAAACAAAGTCAGCTGGGTGGGATCTTCCACTTCAAAAGGAAAATACACCGGCGTGAGCGGATTTTCAATCACGCCCTGATAGGGATGCTTGCCCAGCATCAGGCTTAAGAGCGTGGTCTTGCCCCGCCCGTTTCGGCCAATCAGCCCCAGCTTCCAGCGGGTATCCAGGTTGATATTCAGGTTTTCAAACACGGGCTCCCAGCTGCCCTCGTACATAAAGGAAAGATTGCGGATGGATAACTGCATACGTTGAAAATTCCTCCCGGCAAAGCCGCAGGGCGGAGAAATGCGCATAGCACAAAAAGAGCTGCCTGATGCGCCCTTCTGCCATAGCAAAGCCATCCTCCGTGAATGCACGGAAGAACCTTGCTTTTCGCCCTGTTCATTCAAAATGGATAGGGTGCGGCAGAATTACTTGCGCATCTTTTCAGCTCCGTTTCTCTATCAGGTGCTTTGATTGTAGCACGCGCTGCGGGGAAAGTCAACGCATATTCACCATTCCTTACCATGCCGGCCATACTCTGTTCATTTGTTTTTGCTATGATAACAGCGTCGTAACAGACAAAATGCGCCGCAGCGCGGAACACAGGGATGCTCCTTGCGCAGGATGAACGGTTCCATGGTACCCCGAACCGGCGGCCGCCGGCACGGAAGCGATTATTTGCCCGCTGCCCGCCGCGCTCCCTCCGCCTGCGGCGCGACTAACGTTCCCGCGGCATGCCGCGTTTGCATACGGTCTTTCATTTTGGGCAAAACGCTGATGAAAGGCCTTTTTTTTACAGCATAATATGTATCCTGTATCCAGAAACTTGACAAGTCTGCGTCCTCTGAATAAAATAAATACATAAAAAGTACAGGAGGCAAGACCATGTCTACCATTACCCTCGGCCCGGCCGCCGAAAGCAAGCCCATCCGCGAAATTGCCTATGAGACTCTGAAGCACGCCATTATCACCGGCGATCTGCCCGCAGGCTCCCGCATTGTGGAAACGGACTATGCCGAGCGCATGCACATCAGCCGCACCCCTCTTCGCGAGGCACTGCGCAAGCTGGAGCGTGACGGTCTGGTTGAATATATGCTGCGCCGCGGCGTGATCGTGCGCGCCTTTACCATTGCCGATGTTGAGGAGATTTACACCATCCGCAACTGTCTGGAAATGATCACCCTGCCCGCCATTATTCACAATGCCACGCCTCAGGATATCGCCCGCCTGCGCGCCATTCTTGCAGAAATGGATCCCCTGAATGAAGCCGGCGACGCCGCCGCCCTTTCTCCCATGGCGCGCCGTTTCCATGCCGAGCTCACCGCCATCTCCGGCCTCAAGCGCACCATCCGTGCCATCGAAGGCCAGGATGAATACATCACCCGCTTCTCCGCCCTGTCCATTGCCAAGGAGAACCGCCGTTCCGCCGCCCACGTGGAACACCACGAGCTGGTGAACCTGGTGGAAAAGAAGGATCTGGAAGGCTTTGAATCCCTTATGCGCAAGCACATTGAGCGCAGCAAGGAAACCTGCCTGCGCGCGCTGGAAGAAAGCAACCTGCGCCGCAACAGCAGGGACTAAGCAGGGGCTGAGCCCCTGCACCCCGGACTGACCGCTCTGCGGTCAGAAGGTAACTTTATTTGTTTGAGGCTGCAGCGAAGACCGCCGAGGGTCAAACAACGACCCTCGGCTCGCTTGTATCATCCGCTCCGCCGCAGCTGTTATTTCGTTTATCCTTTGCACGATTACAATACAGAAAGAAGGTCATCCCCATGAACAACCCCACCTGGGATCTTTCCATCTTCTACAACGGTTTTGACGATCCGGCCCTGCGCGCTGACATCGACAGCATCAAGCCCCTGCTCAAGAAGCCCGAGGAGATCATCGAAAGCGATCTGCCTGTGGTAGCCAAGCTGGAAGCCATCGTGGATTACGACAACGAGCTGTCCAACACCATCGGCAACATCATGAGCTTTGTGCACCTCACCATCGCCGCCGATAACGCCAACACCGAAGCCCTGCGCATTCAGGACGAGCTGGGCCTGCAGATGGTGGAGGTCAAGCTGGCTTCCAGCCGCATTGCCCGCTACCTGAGCACCATTGAAAATCTGGATGAAGTGATCGCCTCCAGCGAAAAGCTTTCCGCTGTTGCCTTCGCCCTGAAGGAAGACGCCGAGAACGCCCAGCACATGGTGCCCGCCCACATGGAAAAGGAGCTGCTGCGCATGAGCCTGAACGGCGCGGATGCGTGGAGCAAGCTCAAGGACCGCCTGATGGGCACCCTTACCTGCGAAATGAACGGCAAGAGCTATCCCCTGCCCGCCATTCGCGGCATGGCCTACGATCCCGATCCCGCCGTGCGCAAGGCTGCCTACGAAGCCGAGCTGGAAAGCTACAAGAAGGTCGAAACGTCCATGGCCTACTGTCTGGGCTGCATCAAGGGTGAAACCATGACCCTGTGCGAGCTCAAGGGCTACTCCGATCCGCTGACCATGACCCTTGCCCAGAACCGCATGGATCACGAAACGCTGGACGCCATGTGGACCGCCATCCGCGAAGCCCTGCCGGATTTCCGCCGCTACATGCGCCGCAAGGCCGAGCTGCTGGGCCACAAGAACGGTCTGCCCTTCTACGATCTGTTCGCTCCCATGGGCGAAAGCAGCAAGACCTACACCATCGATGAAGCCCGCGAACTGCTGGTGAAGACCTTCACCGCCATCAACCCCGAAATGGGCGCGTTCATCGACAACGCCTTCGAGCAGCGCTGGATCGACGTTTATCCCCGCGAAGGCAAGAGCGGCGGCGCGTTCTGCTCCGGCAACTACCAGAAGAATGTGAGCCGCATCCTGACCAACTTCATGGGCAGCTTCAGCGATGTCTGCACGCTGGCTCATGAGCTGGGCCACGGCTGGCACAACCGCTGCATGCAGCGCAAGCCCCAGATGCTCACCCACTACCCCATGCCCCTGGCCGAGACCGCTTCCATCTTCAACGAGGAGCTGCTGACCCACGAAGTGCGCAAGCATGCGGATGAGGCCACGAAGCTGACCCTGCTGGAAAGCGTTCTGCAGGACGCCACCCAGACCATTGTGGATATCTACAGCCGCTTCCTGTTTGAAAGCGCTGTGTTCGAAGCCCGCAAGACCCACATTCCCTCCGCTCAGGAGTGCAACCAGATGATGCTGGACGCTCAGATGCAGGCCTACGGCGACGGCATGGATCCCGATGTGCGAAACTCCGGCATGTGGGTGTGCAAGGGCCACTACTACTACACCGGCCGCCACTTCTACAACTTCCCCTACGCCTTCGGCCACCTGTTTGCGCTGGGCGTATACAACAAGTACCAGGAGGAGGGCGCTGCCTTCCTGCCCAAGTACGACGAGCTGCTGGCCTCCTGCGGCTCCGATACCATTCCCAATGTGACCATGACCGTAGGCATCGATGTGCGCAGCGTGGATTACTGGCGCGGTGCGCTCAAGGTGCTGCGTGACGAGGTGGAGGAATTCCTGCGCCTGACGGAAACCAAATGAGCAATGCGCTGATTGGCGCGCCGTGGCTTCGTGCCATGGCGCGCGTTTTTGACAATGCAGGGGCGGAACTGTACATTGTGGGCGGCGCAGTGCGCAACCCGCTGATGGGTTTGCCCCTTTCGGATATTGATGTGTGCGGCCCCGCCCGTCCCGAAGACGTATGCGCCTTCTGCGAAGGTACGGAGATCCGCGCCCATCTGCGCGCGGCGCACTTTGGCACGGTGGAGCTGCATATCACGGATGAAAACGGCAAGCACCAGATGGCGGAATACACCACCTGGCGCGAGGACAGCTATCGCTGCGGCCACCGGCCGGACAGCGTCAAGTTTACCAATGACATTCGGGTGGATTCCCTCCGCCGTGATTTCAGCGTGAATGCGCTGTACCGCCGTGTAAGGCCGGATCATCTGGAGGATGTGATCGATCCCACCGGCGGCCTGGAACATCTGAAACAGGGCGTACTGCACACCGTGACCCATGATCCCGACCATGTGCTGGGTGACGATGGACTGCGCATTCTGCGCGCGGCACGTTTTCAGGCGGAGCTGGATCTGCTGCCCACGCCTGAACTGATGGAAAGCCTTGCCCGCAACGCGCGTTTGCTGGCCGACATCGCCTGCGAACGCCTGCGTGATGAACTGCAGAAAGTGCTGATGGCCGATCTGCGTTATCCAACGCTCAAACGCCGCTTCCCCGCCACGTTCAGCGGCCTTTCCACCATTCAGCAGATCGGCGCGTGGACATATCTGTTTGGCGATATCGCCTACGATGAAGAGGCAGCTGCTGCTCTGCGCAGCTTTGCTGTGCCCTCGCTGCCTGCCCGCATGGCGCTGCTCATGCGCCGCGCCGATCCCATCAAAGTCGTTGAAAGTATGCAGCGCATGCGCTTTTCCGCAAAGGAGACCGAGCAGGCCAAAACCTATGTCACGGCTCTGCAGAACATGGGCGCGCCGCTGTTTGAACTGGTAAAGCCGGGCATCGATGCGCTGGAAACCGCGCTCCGCATCTTCCGCGCGCTCGGCGATGAAAGCGGCGTGCAGGCTGCACAAACCGTTCTGAAAAAGCTGGAAGGAAAGCCGCTTTCGCTCAAGGAGCTGGCCGTATCCGGCAACGATCTCAAGCCGCTGTTCGCTGCCCGAAACCGCCCCATGCGTGAAATGGGCCGTGTGCTGGATCAGCTGTGGCAGGCTGTGATTGAGGAGGATTATCCCAACGAACGTGAAGCGCTGCTTGGGCATCCTATTCTCAAAAGTTAAAACATCTCTTTACAGTCCCGGCAGCGTCGTCTGCCGGGGCTGTTCTTGTATCTGTTGCTGCCGCATGATAAAATAAAACATACAAATCAATAAACATGTGGTTGCCGCACGATTAAAAAAAGAAAGGAGTTTTTCCACATGAAAGAGAAAGTGAATCATTTGTTATCTGAAGAAACCTTATTCCTGTGGAACCAATTAACAGATGCTATCGATTCGTTATATGATGTAGATAGATTATGGGATAAGGGATTTGGTGATTGGAAGATCGAATATAAGTATCGCAGAGGCGGAAAGACTCTTTGTACATTTTATGCAAAAGAGGAAGTTGCAAATCTTTTGATAACCTATGGTAAAGCCGAAAGAGAAAAATTCGAGAAAATCAAAGGAAACGTTTCGAAACAGTTACAGGATGTATACGAACAAACAGACACTTTACATGATGGAAAGTGGTTATGGATACCACTCGATGGCAAACTTCAGATTGAAGATGTGATTGAAATGTTAAAGATTAAAAGAAGACCTAATCGGAAACAGAAATCTTCTTAATGTATAACTGCGTTACCATACAATTTTCTATTCATCCACATATCAAACCGGCCCTGCGAACCATCCGCAGGGCCGGTTATTTCATTGCTTTTTACTCCTTCAGGCTCCAGCCATGATCGCCGTGGTAGATCATCAGCTTTGTCATGCCGCCGTCGATGCAGATGTTTTCGCCGGTGATAAACCCGGCCTTATCGCTGGCAAGGAACAGCGCCATGTTGGCGATATCCAGCGGATTGCCCACGCGTCCGGCGGGCTGCTGGGCGGCGTCCGGGCCTTCGTACACGGTATAATCCGTATCGATCCAGCCGGGAGAGATGGAATTCACGCGCACCTTTCCGGCAAGGCTTGCCGCCAGCGCATGGGTCAGCGCAGCGATGCCGCCCTTGGCGGCGGTGTAGCTTTCGGTCTGGGGCTGGCTCATACGGTCGCGCGAGGACGAGATATTGATGATGGACGCGCCCGGCGCGAAATGTTCCTGAAACAGCTTCGCCAGATAGAACGGCGCGGTCACGCCCACGGCCAGCGCGTAGCTGAACTCCTCATAGGTGCCGTTTTCGATGCCGCGCGTAACGGGCAGGGCGTTGTTGATGAGCACATCCACATGGCCGTATTGGCCAAGGACATCTGCGGCAAAGGCTTCCAGCACCTGCTTGTCGGCGATATCACCCACATAGTGGCTGCCCTCCGCCTTATCGATCACGCACACATGCGCGCCCTGCTTTTCAAATTCCTGCGCCATGCACAGGCCGATGCCGTGCGCGCCGCCGGTAATGACAACGACTTTACCGCTGAACATACCTTTCCTCCTTTCATATTTGACCAACCGTTTGCTCTTTTCCACTTCCTGTTTTCCGTCACCCGTTCACACGCTTGATATGGTCATAGCAAATCACGTAACGGACTTTTTTTTCGGTTTTTCTGATGGAATAATGATACCATAGCAGTCTTTAAATTGCAATTTCTTGTCAGTTGTACGCGAAAAAAGCATGTGATATAATGACAGTAAATACACTAGGCATATTTTTTACCACAAAGGAAGGAATCCATCGTATGTTTAAGAACCGTCAAACGGCAACCCGAATTATTTCGCTTATCTTTTGTGTGACTTTTTTTGCGCTCTCCATTGGTGCAGCAAGCCCATACTTTTCTTCTCCGAAAGCCCATATGAAAGCAATCAACAAACTGGACGAGAAAAAAAGCGATGCAACGGCCATAACGTCCGCACTCACGATTGCATCATTGGGATTGTCCGCGGTTGGCGAGGATACAGCAACCCCTTTGGCAGAAGAACTTGCTGACCTAACCGGTCCACTGATGCTGATTGTTTGCATTCTATATGCAGAAAAATTTTTGCTCACTACTTCATGTCACATCTCATTTACTTATCTGATACCAACTGCATGTGCATTAATGGGTATCTATATCTTCATTCCTAAGGTTCATCTCAAAAAAATAGCATTTAAGATCTTGGTGTTTGCTATCGCCATTGTTTTATTGGTTCCAGCTAGTGTAAAACTTACAGATATGGTCGAGGAAACATTTGAGGATTCTATCGCCTCCGCAATTAATAAAGCAAAAAAGTTGGCTCACGAAATAATCAAAGCCGACGCAAACGAAAATTCAGGTTTTTTCGAAAAACTCTTTGAGGGAATTAGTGACACAGTGACATTTGTTATGGATATAGGCAAAACAGGACTTTCAATTTTTATTGATGGAATTGCTGTAATGCTAATAACAACCTGTGCTATTCCACTCTTAACGCTTTTGATTTTTTCGTGGTTAATGAAAACGATATTTAGCGTACAAATCCGATTCCCTTCTCCCGAAAAATTGCCTAACTTACCCAAACACCTTAAACGATTTAAAAGCAGTACAAACCTTCCATCCACAGAAAAATGACTTGTCTAATGTATTCTGGTTGATCGATTGCGCCCCTCTTTTCTGAAAAAGAGGGGCTTTTCTTTTGCCGCGCTGTAATGCTATAATATTCTTACTCAGTCCCTGCGAGGGCGGCTCAAACCTGAAAAAATAATCTGTCTGGTCATGTTTGCGGCATTTTCCCGTCGCGCGATCAGCCGCGACGTTTTCGGCAGTTTCCACCCCATACGCGAAATATCCCACATCAAAGGCAAATGATCGATCGTTTACGCAAGGAGTTTTCACTATGTTCAAGCTGCGGCCTTATCATCATCCGGATTTCACACAGGAACCCCTTCGTTCTGCCCCCAACGCCGTATTTGTACCTGTTGAAAAAGACGGCGTTGCCCCGGAAAACTTTCACGCCATGAGCATCTACCCCGAATATGTGAAGGTGAACGGACAGTGGCTTCTGACCGAAGAAAGCCGCATGGACTGCGTAGCGGTTCTGGAAAACGGTCAAATTGCCGTCAAAGAATTCCGCCTGCTCCAAAAGGGCGAACAGGTGCTGGTCGGCCGCACGGAGAACGGCGAGGACGGCATCTACCTGCATGCCAACGGCTTCCGCGAGGAAAGCGCGCACAAGGATGTGTTTGCTTTCCGCGGCAACCGCAGCCGCGAGACTGCCTATTCGCAGGATTATAACGAGCTGTATGAAGTTCTGCGCCACGACCGCGAGCACGGCAAGATCGTATGGGTCATGGGCCCCGCCTTCGCCTTTGACCGCGACGCGCGCGAAGCCATGAGCAAGCTGATCGAAAACGGCTATGTTCACGCCATTCTGGCGGGCAACGCGCTGGCCACGCACGATCTGGAAGGCGCATACATGGGCACCGCGCTGGGGCAGGATATCTACACCCATATTTCCCAGCCCAACGGCCACTACAACCATCTGGAAACCATCAACCGCGTGCGCCATCACGGCAGCATTGCCAATTTCATCCGCGAAGAAAAAATCGACAACGGCATCATCTACAGCTGCGAAAAATGCGGCGTGCCCTACGTTCTGGGCGGCTCCATCCGCGATGACGGCCCTCTGCCGCCCGTGTACGCCAATGTGTACGAAGCGCAGGACGCCATGCGCAATGAGATCCGCTCCGCCACAACCGTCATTTGCATGGCGACCATGCTCCATACCATCGCCACCGGCAACATGACCCCCTCCTACCGCATGATGCCGGACGGAACCATCCGTCAGGTATATTTCTACTGCGTGGACGTGAGCGAGTTTGCGGTCAACAAGCTGGCTGACCGCGGCAGCCTGTCTGCCCGCGGCATCGTGACCAATGTGCAGGATTTTGTGGTGCTCCTCCAGAAGGGATTGGGTCTGGACTGATTTGCCAATTTGGGCGTATTATGATACAATACGCCTCAGCATCCCCCAAATGAACGGAGGAACCAACTCTTGCTGTATCACGATTCCCACTCGACCCGCTACCGTAGTCCCATTGGCGCTGTCAAAGCAGGCGCTGCACTGACCATTCGCTTCTGGTGTGACGAAAGCGACACCGTACTGCTCCGTACCTGGGACGGTCAGGAACACCTCTGCCCCATGACCGCCATCGGCGAAGACCACTTTGAAGTAACCATTACCGTACCCGAAACGCCCATGCTTTTCTGGTACGATTTCATCATTCCCCGCCAGCATGATGTGGCCCGCTACGGCAACGACTGGGATCAGCTGGGCGGCGTGGGCTGTTACTACGAAAACCAGCCCGTCAGCTATCAGGTCACCGTGTACGATCCGGCCTATATGACCCCCGAATACCTGCGCAAGGGCGTGGTTTATCAAATTTTCCCCGACCGCTACTACAAGGACGCCAATGGTCAGAAGGGCCGCGTGCGCAAGATTGCCGCCGCGCATCCCGAAGCCACCTTCCACGACAGCTGGAACGAGCGCCCCGCTCTCAACCCCGACCCCGCCAACGGCGATAACATGGCGCTGGACTTTTTCGGCGGCACGCTGCGCGGCATCAAACAGAAGCTGGATTACATCCAGTCCCTTGGCGCGAATGTGATCTATCTCAACCCCATCTTCCGCGCCCGCTCCAACCACCGCTATGATACCGGCAGCTACGAAGAGGTCGATCCCATTCTGGGTGATATCGAAGCCTTTGAGGAGCTGGCCGCTGCCGCAAAGAAGCGCGGCATGCACATCATGCTGGACGGCGTGTTCAGCCATACTGGCGCGGACAGCCAGTATTTCAACCGTTTTGGCCGCTACGACACCGTGGGCGCGTACCAGAGCAAGGAAAGCCCCTACGCCGACTGGTTCACCTTTGAGGAATTCCCCGACAAATACAAGAGCTGGTGGGGCTTCTACACCCTGCCCGCCGTGGACAAGAGCAACCCCGAGTACCGCAAGTACCTGCTGGACGCCGAAAACGGCGTTTTCCCCGGCTGGATCAAGCGCGGCTCATGCGGCTGGCGGTTGGATGTGGCGGACGAGCTGCCGGTGGATCTTTTGCAAGAGATGCGCAAGGCCATCAAGCAGGCGGACCCCGACAGCGTGCTCCTCGGCGAAGTGTGGGAGGACGCCAGCAACAAGGTCAGCTACGGCACGCCCCGCAGCTATGTGCTGGGCGATACGCTGGACAGCGTGATGAACTACCCCCTGCGCCGCGGCGTGATCGATTTCTTTAACGGAACCATCGACGCGCACGCCCTGCGCCGCATCATCCTGCACCAGCAGGAGGTGTATCCCGCCCCCTTCTTCTACGCGCTGATGAACCTGCTGGGCAGCCACGACCGCGTGCGCATCCTGAATGCCCTGTGCGGCTACGACCGTCCCGGCGCGATCCAGATGGACCGTGCCGAAGCTGAAAAGGTCACCCTCGGCGAGCACGAGCTGAACGTTGCCAAGCGCCACTATCTGGAAGCCGTCAAGCTCCTGTGCGCCCTGCCCGGCGCGCCCACCATCTACTACGGCGATGAGATCGGCATGACCGGCATGGCTGACCCGTGGAACCGTGCGCCCATGGCGTGGGACTTTGCGGATGACAGCCTGCACGACAGCATCCAGCTGCTGCTGAATGAACGCCGCGAAAGCGCCGTTTTGCAGACCGGTTTCCTCAAAGTGAATGCAATGGACGAAAACACGCTGGTCATCACCCGTTACGCGGAAGACGGCAAGGATGTTTTTGGTCAGCCCTGCGAAGGCGAAAGGGTTGTTTCCATTTCCCGAAAGTAATATGCAAAGGACGCAGATTGAAAAAAATCTGCGTCCTTTGCATATTACATGATATTTTCCCACGCCGCCATATCCCGCTGGGCGACTTCTTCAAAAGCGTCGATCACCTCGTCCATCGCCAGAAGCGACTGCAGGCGTTCCTTTTCCTGCAATGCTGTGGACAAGCGCCTTAGCGCGGCTTCCACATCGCGGGTATGGTGATGGTCCAGCAGCGCGTTCAGCCAGTGCGCATCCCTCTGCCACGCGGTATGCAGTTCCGTCTGGCCGCTGATGGCGGCTTCCATGTCATCGGCCATAATCAGCTGACGGATCGCCGTCAGCTGATCCAGATACGTCATGGCGGTTTTTTGCTGCAGGCGATCCAGCCACATACCTCCGCCAAAGGTGAGCAGGCTCAGCGTAAGGATCAGAATCAGGGCGCGTTTCATTTACCACTTCACCTCATTCTGCTCCATAACCTTTGCGCGGGAAGGCGAACTGCCGCTGTACGGGTGAGCTGTCATGCGGCCGTCCGTATCCAGATAGCACAACAGCACGTCCCGCATGCTCTTAAAACCCAGCCTGTTCAGCTGCATGCGCAGCCATACCTCGTCCTGCCCGCACAGGGGCAGATTTTCTTTTTGCAGCCTGCCGTCCATCACCAGCGTAAGAGGAATGCCCTCATAGCCGGTTTCAATCTGCATATCCGCAGGCGTAAGGGCGCGATGCTGGCTTTTGGGGAACACGCTGATCTTTCCGCTGGTTTCCATAATGGCCGTGCCCACCTCCGTAGGCGTAAGCACGCCGCCGGTGCGCAGTTCCTCCAGCAGGTCGTTCAGGTTAAAGCACAGCTTTTCCAGCGCCCTGTAATCGATCTGTCCATCGCGGATGACCACCGTTGGTCTGCCGGAAAAGAACGCCCGAAGCCGCTGACTTTTGAGGGAAAGCAGCGTAAACAGCTGATGCAGTGCGACCGTGATGAACAGAGGCACCACGCCGTGCCACAGCGGAATATCCAGACTGGCCATGGGCGTGGAGGCCAGATCGGCGATCATGATGGCAATCACCAGTTCAAACGGCTGCAGCTGGCCAATCTGCCGCTTGCCCATCAGCCGCATGGCGAGAATGGCAAAGCATACCAGCAGGATGGAGCGCACAAGAATCGCAATCATGATTCCACGCTTTCCAGCCACATTTCCAGCTCTTCAGGCGTGGAAAAGCCGAGCCCGGGCTGCACATCCTCCTGTGCGGCGGCGGGCAGGCTCTTGAGGGGGATGTTCAGCTCTTTCACCAGTGCAAGCGCATCGCCGTATTTGTTTTCAAACACACACAGCATGCCAGCGCCGTCCGGCATCAGCACCATATGATCGGGGCAGTACATTTGCAGCTGCTGTTCCATTTTGATCTGCTTTGCGCCGAATTCCGTAATGCGCCACGCCGGATACATGGCCTGCACACCATCAAGCGGCTGGCCGTAGATCTCCACCGGCGCGGTCAGGCGGCGCACCACAGCATGACCGCATCGGGTGTAGGAAAGCGTTTGCAAAAGCTCGCAGCCCTCCTGCGGGGTAACAGCATCCGCCTGCGCTTCGGCAGACGGCATATCGTCAGCGGCGGAAGACGGTGTCAGAAGCAGCGCGGCGGCAATCAGCATGGCCATGACGCCAAGAGCCATCAGCAGCGGGCGGGTCAGAGATCGGTTCATGAAAGGCGCTCCTTTTCGGATGATACCTTCAGCATGCCCGTTTCACAGTAAAAAGATACGTTGCCTGCCCGCGTAAAGCATGATATAATAGCTCCATCGTTTGATTTGAAGGAGGCACTTCCCATGATTGCAATCGCCTGCGACCACGCCGGCATCGACCTGAAGCCCGCCGTTATCGCCGTGCTGGACGAGCTGGAAATTCCTTATTATGATTTTGGTACCCACAGCCACGAGAGCGTGGATTACCCCATCTACGGCGCTCGCGCCGCTCACGCCGTTGCCAACGGCAGCTGCGACCGCGGCATCGTGCTGTGCGGCACGGGCGTAGGCATCAGCATGGCCGCCGGCAAGGTGCACGGCATTCGCTGCGTGTGCTGCACCGACACCTATTCCGCCAAGATGAGCCGACTGCACAACAATGCCAACATGCTGGCGCTGGGCGCCCGCGTGGTAGGCACCGAGCTGGCCAAGGACATTGTCCGCACCTGGCTGCTGACCGAGTTTGAAGGCGAGCGTCACGCCCGCCGCGTAGGTCAGATCGATGCGCTGGATCGCGGCGAGGAGCTGGAATAATCCTGCCGGATTGGGAATATGCAAAAAGCACAGTCTGTTTGATGGACAGGCTGTGCTTTTTGATTGGTTCGTTATGGGAGGAAGGCAGAGGCTTGCGTGCTCAGTTTGTGGCAAGCACTGCCGGTGCTTGCGCGGTTCTCTTCGATGGAGCTTGTTCGCTCAGTTTGTGGTAAGCACTGCCGGTGCTTGTGCGGTTCTCTTTGGTGGAGCTTGTTCGCTCAGTTTGTGGTAAGCATTGCCGGTGCTTGTCGCGGAGCTATTTGGTAGAGCTTGTGCGCTCAGTCTGTTGCAAGCACTGCCGGTGCTTGCGCTGTTCTCTTCCGCTCCGCTCGGGCCAGAGGATCAGGGGGGATTTCGATTTCCCCCCTTAGATCCTCTGGACTCCTGTATCCCCCTTAAAACGACCAGGGGCATAGCCCCTGGACCCCTGTGAGGGCCGTGGTGATTTTGT
>JAFYQB010000024.1 GCA_017547285.1 Clostridia bacterium | reverse complement strand
GACCCGCAACCTCAATCGTCGCAGACGTTACTGCCGTAACGTCTGCTCGTTTCGGTTGACTCCTCCGGTTTGCTAACGGCTACGCCGTTGTGCCCACTGGGCACCCGCTCACCTCCGTCCCCTCCGACTCTTGTTCCGAAGTTGACGACATGTGCGTCAGCTTCGGAAGCCTTGCGCAGCAAGGCTTTCCTTACACCGTTTGCCGCCCGGCGAGCCGTCAGGCGAGTAGGGAAACGGTGCATTCTTCGGCGGAAAAGATCGCCGAAGGCGAGCTTTTTCGACGGCCTGAGAGCCTTCGCAGAAAAGCGAAGGCTCTTTGCTGTTACCAGACAAACGGAATCAGCCGGTATTTGACGCGCGTGCAGTATTCGGCATAGCCGTTCAGTTCACGGGAGAGGATCTCCTCTTCGCTGCGGATGCGTTTGGCGATGATGAGGGGATAGGCCAGAAAAATCACGAATGCAGGCAGGGAACCCAGAATCAGCGGCATGCTGCCAAACAGCAGGAAAGTAACGGCATACATGGGGTGGCGCACAATGCCGTACAGGCCGGTATCCACCACTTTCTGGTTCTCCTGTACTTCAATGGTGCGGGAAAGCCATACGTTTTCGCGCAGTACCTCGGCATAAAGGGCGTAAGCCAGCAGGAACAATGCGCTGGCGGCCACGACCAGCCACTTGGGCAAATGGCTCCAGCCAAAACGAAAGTCCAGACCAGCGGCAATGAAACCGCACAGGAACATCAGCCCGCTCAGCTTCACCACCAGCTGCTGCTCGCCCGCTTTTTCTTTAGCGTTCAGACGGCTGCGCAAAAGACCGGGGTTCTTCTTCAGCATGATCAGCCCGGCGATGAACATGGGAATGAACAAAAGCCCCATCATCAGCCATGCATTCCGGTACTGCCATGTGCCGGCGGGAATCAGCAGCAGCGCTGCGACCAGAACCACGCCCAGCAGAAATTTTAGAACTGCTTCAGCCAAAAGTTTCATTTGACATGCTCCTTTACATTGCCGCTGTTGATGCCCTGAACATCGTCCTCCAACGGCAGCCAGTCCAGAACACGCTGGATGGTCATATCCCAGAAATCCCAGTTGTGGTCGCCGGGAAATTCTTCATACGTCAGATCAAAGCCGTTTTCCAGCAGGCAG
Organism: Clostridia bacterium; assembly: GCA_017547285.1. Lineage (GTDB taxonomy): Bacteria > Bacillota > Clostridia > Christensenellales > Aristaeellaceae > Limiplasma. Next base: position 10,654 of record JAFYQB010000024.1, on the reverse strand, counting down.
TCGCGGAAGGTGCGGTTGGAAGGCAGCAGGCTGTCCTCCGTGCCGCAGGCCATGTAGATGCGGGGGAGCAAGGCATCGGGCTGTTTTGCCAGTTGCTGCGCCAGCATGCGCGGATTCTTGTCGCTTTGCGCGGCCAGCTTCATGTCGCCGAAGCAGCACTCCTCGTGAAACAGGGAGGCCAGAACGGAAGGATCGGGCGTTTCAAAAAAATGCAGCGCGTTTGAAAGCCCGGCGATGCAGCCGAAGGTTTCGCTGTATTTAAGGCCGTTGCGAAGCGCGCCGAAGCCGCCCATGCTCAATCCGCCGATAAAAGTATCTTCACGCCTGTGGCTGAGCGGGAACATGCGGCGGGTGATTTGGACCAGTTCCTCGCCGATGAATCTGCCGTAGTCGTTGTGCGGATTTTCCTGCGGCACGTAGAAGCAGTTGTCCCCGGAAGGCATGACGACGCACAGGTTTTTGGCCTCCGCCCAGCGCTTGATGCGCGTGCCGTTGATCCAGTCGCCGCAGCTGCCAAGCAGGCCGTGCAGCAGATAAAGGGTTTTGAAGGGCTTGTCACAGACAGGCTTGAGACCATCCACAGGCAGAATGACATCCATGGGAACGGAACGCTTGAGCGCAGCGGAAGTAAAGGTAACATGCAGAAGAGCCATTGGAAATGCCTGCCTTTCTGAAAATATGAAAAATGAACGGATGGCTTTATTATAGGCAGGTTTCACAGGTGCGTCAAGGCTTGACAAAGCATGCGCGAGTCCTTATCATGACACATGGAACCACTTGATCCCAAAGGAGGAGCACATCATGTTTCTGACGGTTGCAATGATGGTGGCCTGTATTTTCTGTTATACGTTTCAGGGGTTGTTTGGCAAAATGTATTCCGCTGCCTATACCGGCGAGGAGAGCGATGCAACGCCGGTGTTCTCCTGCCTGTACGGCGTAATCGTGGGCGTAAGCGTGCTGGCGGCGGCGCTTGGCTTCCGGCTGGAAGCAAGCCCTGTTACCTGGGGACTGGGCATTGCCAATGGTCTGACCCTGTTTTTGTACAACCTTGGCGTGATCAAGGCGTCCCGCCTTGGCCCCTTCTCGCTGCAGAGCATTTTCCGTCTGTTCGGCGGCGTTGTGATGCCCATGCTCTTTGCCACGCTGTTCTGGGGCGAAACGCTGACGGCGCTGCAGATCGCAGGTATTGTGGTGATGCTTGCCAGCTTTGTGGTCATCAATCTGGACGGCAATACCCGTACCAGCGTGCAGAAGGGCTTTGCAGGCTGGATTGTGCTGCTGTTTATTGTGAACGGTCTGTACGGCACCATTATGGCTGGTCAGCAGCGGCTGATGGCGGGTGCGCAGGGCAATGAAATGATCGTTGTTACGTTCCTCAGCTCCGCTCTGATCTCGCTGATTTCGCTGATCGTCAGCCGTAAAAAGGACACGCTCAAGGCCTTCCGGATGAGCGGCAAGGCATGGGGGAGCGCAGTAGGCGCAGGTATTGTGGCGGCGCTGGCGGTGGTTCAGCTGATGATGCTGATCAACCGCGTGGAATCGCTTTCGGTGTTTTACACCATTGAAAACGGCATGGTGCTGGTGATGACCGTGGTGCTCAGCGCTATCCTGTTTAAAGAGAAACTGAACCGCAATGTGATCATCGGTATTGTAATGTCTGTAATCAGTCTGGCGCTGCTGTCGCTGTAAAAACACTCTCCCGGGCAGGATGATGTTCCTGCCCGGTTTTTTTGCGGGATGCAAACGGGCAGTGCGGAGCAGCCTTCGCCCTTTACAATTATACATGAAAGCTTTATAATGAAGGATAAGGTACGCCGCTATCCGGCAGGAAGCGGACGATGCCTTGCCTGAACCAATCCCCCTCAAACGATCGTCGGGTATCCCAAACGAACTCGAACGGAGGAAAATTGCATGAAAAAGAAAATGTTGTCCCGTACCCGCCAGAGTGAGCGTATACGCCGAATGGTGATCGCAGCCATGCTCAGCGCCATCGTGGCGGTGCTCACCTTTACGCCCATCGGTATGATCCCCCTCCCGCCGCCGCTGCCCAGCGCCACAACGGTGCATATTCCCGTGCTGGTGGCCGTGCTGGTGGAAGGCCCCACGGTGGGTCTGATCGTGGGCGCGGTGTTTGGCATCTGCAGCTTTATTCGCGCATGGGAGCTCGGTATGGTCGGGCTTACGCTGTTTTTCCGCAATCCCATCATCAGCGTGCTGCCGCGCCTGCTGGTGCCGCTGATTGCTTTTGGCGCGTGGGTGATCTGGCGCAAACTGGTGAAGCAGAATGCGGTAACGGAAAAAATCGGCACGGCGCTTTGCGCGATGATTGGTACGGTTGCCAATACGGTGCTGTGCCTTGGCCTGATCGCGCTGATTTACGGCGGCGATCTGACGGTCATGCTCAATGAAATGATCTCCGCAGGCAATGCGGACGCCGCTTATCTCAACAACGCCGGTCAGTGGCTGGTCGCCGTGGTGGGCGTGCCCAACGGCATTGCCGAATGCATTGTGGCCGCCGTTATTGTACCCATGATCAAAACCGCTGTGGACGCGGTTATCCGCCGCACGCCCTCCGGCAGGAAGAAAGGAAACACTCTATGATCTATACCATGGACGTTGGCAATACCAACATCAAAACCGCCCTGTTTGAGGGCAATGAAATGAAGTATTCATGGCGTATTTCCACCAATCGCATCTATACCAGCGATGAATACGGCCTGATTCTGAGCGGTCTGTTCAGCCATGCCGGTCTGACCATGGACTGTGTGGACGGCATCATCATGTCCAGCGTTGTGCCGACCATCAACTACACCCTGGAGCATATGTGCAAGGACTACTTCGGCAAAACGCCCATGGTCATTGCGCCCGGCATCAAGACCGGCATCAACCTGAAATATGAAAATCCCCGTGAACTGGGCTCTGACCGTATCGCCAATGCGGTTGCGGCGCAGGCGGAGTATGGCGGCCCCTGCATTTTCATTGATTTCGGCACTGCCACCACCTTTGGCGCAATCGACGCCAGCGGCGCGTTTGCGGGCGGCTGCATCTGCCCCGGACTGAAGCTGACCAGCGAGGCACTGGTCAGCGGCACAGCCAAACTGCCCCGCTTTGAGCTGGTGCGCCCGGATCATGTGATCGGCCGCACAACGGTGACCAACCTGCAGGCAGGCGTGATCTACGGCTATATTGGTCAGGTAGACTACCTGATCCGCAAGTTCCGCAAAGAGCTGAATGCGCCCGATGCGCTGGTGGTGGCGACCGGCGGTATGGCCCGGCTGGTGGCAGAGGAAGGCATCATTGACAAGCTGGACAGCAGCCTGACCCTGAAGGGCCTTAAGCTGATTTACGAACGCAATCAATAAACGAAAGGCTGATCCCCAATGAGCAAGATCATCAAAATCGGTTTTCTGGGCTGCGGCAATGTGGGCGGCGGCGTGTGGCGGCTGATCAACGACTTTGCCGGTGATATTGAACATCGCACCGGGCTGCGTTTCGATGTGCGCAAAGTGCTGGTTCGCAATGTGAACAAGGCGCGCGGTATTGATTTTCCCGAGGGCGTGCTGACTGACAATGTAGAAGCGGTGCTTGGCGATCCTGAGATCGACATTGTGCTGGAATTCCTGGGCGGCGAAAAGCCCGCCTGCGACTATCTGCTGGAAGCGCTTCGCCGCGGAAAGACCGTGGTGACGGCCAACAAAGTGGCCTTCGCCCTGCACTGGCATGAGCTGCAGCAGGCGGCGCAGGAAAGCGGCGCCGGTTTGTATTACGAAGCTGCTGTCTGCGGCGCCATTCCCATTATCCATACGCTCAACGAGAGTCTGCAGGCTAACCGGATCAGCTATATCTACGGCATTGTGAACGGTACCACCAACTACATCCTCACACGCATGAGCCGCGAAGGCGCGGAGTATGCGAATGTGCTGGCGGATGCGCAGAAGCTGGGCCTGGCGGAGCCGGATCCTTCCAGCGATGTGGAAGGCCTGGACGCCGCTTATAAGCTGAGCATTCTGGCAAGCCTTGCGTTCCATGGCCGCGTGCCCTTTGAAAACGTGCATGTGGAAGGCATTACCGGTATCAAGGCGGAGGATATCCGCTGCGGTCAGGAGCTGGGCTATACGCTCAAGCTGCTGGCCATTGCCAAGCGCGACGGACTGCAGGTGGAAACCCGTGTGCATCCCACCTTTATCCCGGACAGCCACCCGCTGGCTAATGTGAACGATGCGTTCAACGCCGTGTTCCTGCGCGGCCATGCCTGCGGCGATATGATGTTTATGGGCCGCGGCGCGGGCGATCTGCCCACTGCCAGCGCGATTGTGAGCGATCTGGTTCGTGCAGCTTCGGCGCAAAAGCATATCTATCCTACTTTTGATAACACGCTTCATCCCAGTGTGGCGCTGGAAAACAACACGGACTGGCAGAGCGCTTTCTATGTGCGCATGCTGGCGGTGGATAAGCCCGGCGTGCTGGGACATGTATCCCAGACCTTTGCCCGTTATAATGTAAGCATCCGCGCCATGCAGCAAAAGCATGCCGCTGCGGACGGCCGTGTTACGCTGGTCTTCATTACCCATCAGGCAGGCGAAAAAGCCATGCATCAGGCGCTGAAGGCACTGGACGCTAATTTTGCTTCCGTGGAAAGCGTGCTGCGTGTGGAATCCTGATCAACAAAAAGCGGTATCCGGGGCTTTTTGAGCGCTCTGGATACCGTTTTTTGTTCAATTTGGCAAAACTTATTCCGCGTTTTGAGCTTTTGAAAAAAAGTTCAAAAAACTTCAAAATAGGTGTTGACAAATCCTTCGAAATGCAGTAAGATATAACACGTCGCCGCGGTAAGCAACGACATGGGAGCATAGCTCAGCTGGGAGAGCATCTGCCTTACAAGCAGAGGGTCACAGGTTCGAGCCCTGTTGTTCCCACCATGAATGGCCCGGTAGCTCAGTCGGTTAGAGCGCTAGCCTGTCACGCTAGAGGTCGAGGGTTCGAGCCCCTTCCGGGTCGCCATTATGCCTTGGTAGCTCAGTCGGTAGAGCAGCAGACTGAAAATCTGCGTGTCGGTGGTTCGATTCCGCCCCAAGGCACCATGTGTGCGGTAGTAGCTCAGTGGTAGAGTGCCACCTTGCCAAGGTGGATGTCGCGAGTTCGAATCTCGTCTACCGCTCCACACACGGTGCCATAGCCAAGTGGTAAGGCGAAGGTCTGCAAAACCTTTATTCCCCGGTTCGAATCCGGGTGGCACCTCCACCTTATCGCCAGCGATGGCAGATACAAAACAGTCGTTCGAATGAACGGCTGTTTTGTTTTTTCTTTTTTTCAACATTCTTCCGTGATCGCGCCGCAGAAGAAGGTTGAGTGGGAAAACAAAAAGATCAAAACATTTTGAAAATCTTGCAGGAAAAGCAGCAGAAGTTCGCGAAATATTTAACAATGTTTGTAGTTCTCAGCAGAAGCTGAAAATTGCGGCATCAGCCCGAAGCACGGCAAAATGTGCTTTGGCGGAATGATTCCAGGCAACAGCATTATTGCCGGAAACGGTATGCCCTGCAGGGCGTCTGCTGTTGATTGCCAGAAATCCGGATTGCGGAAGGAGAACATTTTTCATGAAAATTACCATTTGCATTGGTTCCAGCTGTCATCTCAAGGGTTCCCGCCAGATCGTAGAAGAACTGCAGCGCCTGGTAAAGGAAAACCAGCTTGAAGACAAGGTGGAACTGGCAGGTCAGTTCTGCATGGGCAACTGCCAGAACGGCGTGTGTGTAACGCTGGATGGAGATACCTTCTCTCTTACCCCCGAAACCACCCGTGCGTTCTTTGAGAAGGATGTGCTGCCCCGTCTGTAAATGTTCTTAACCGTTTCTTTGCAGGGCTGACGTGAATGCGCCAGCCCTGTCATGCCGTTCTCAGGAGGATGTTCGACATGCAAGAGATACTCAATCTGAATAAAAACAACTGCACGGACTGTTATAAGTGTATTCGCGACTGTTCCGTGAAAGCGATCACCTTTGCCAAGGATACCGCCGAAATTGTACACAACGACTGCATTCTCTGCGGTCGCTGCTATGTGACCTGCCCGCAGAAGGCCAAGCAGGTGCGTTCGGACATTCTGCGCGTCAAAGCGGCCATCCTCAGCGGACGCCCCGTGGTGGTCAGTTTGGCGCCCTCGTTCATTGCCAACTATCGCATCCGCTCTTTGGATGTGATGAACGGCGCACTCAAACAGCTGGGCTTCACCGAAGTGCAGGAAACCGCAATCGGCGCCCAGATGGTCAGTGAGGAATATGCCAAAATCATGGAAGAGGGCAAGCTGAAGGTGATTATCTCCAGCTGCTGTCCTTCCATCAATATGCTGATTAAAAAGTATTATCCCACCATGCTGCCTTACCTGGCCAAGGTGCTTACGCCCATGGAGGCGCACTGTAAGCTGATCAAGCAGCAGCAGCCCAATGCTTTTACGGTGTTTATCGGCCCCTGCCTCGCCAAGAAAAAGGAAGGCGATGAAAGCCCCTATGTGGATGCTGTGCTCACCTTTGATGAAATGGGCGAATGGTTTGCTGAGGAAGGCATTGAACTGCCTTACGAGCATGTGGATCCTGAAAGCGAGGGTGCGCTGGCCCGTCTGTATCCCGCTACTGGCGGCGTGCTGAAGGCTACTGCCAAGGTGAAGGGCTATCGCCGCATCGCCATCGATGGCGTGGATAACTGCCGCCGCGTATTTGACGAGATTGAAAACAGTGAATTTGGCAAGGTGTTTATTGAAATGAGCGCCTGCGAAGGCAGCTGCGTCAACGGTCCCTGCATTCGCGATCATGCCGAGCGCCGCCTGAAGGGCGCCATGCGCGTGGATACTTTTGCCGGCAGCGGTGAAACGCCCTATCAGATTGAAGAAAAGCCCGACATCGCGGCTACCTATGCCTTTGAGGGCGGCCGCAAGCTGAATTTTGGCAACGATGCCATCCGCGATATGCTCTACAAGATGGGCAAAACCAGCCCGGAAAAGGAGCTCAACTGCGGTTCCTGCGGCTATCCCACCTGCCGTGACAAGGCCGTTGCCATTTTGGAAGGCAAGGCCAAGATTGAGATGTGTCTGCCCTTCCTGAAGGAAAAGGCCGAAAGCTTCTCTGATACCATTATTCACAACACGCCCACTGCGATTCTCGTTATGGATGAGGATCTGATCGTGCAGCAGATCAACCCTTCTGCAGTCAAGATGTTCAAGCTCAGGGATGCCAATGACATTCTGCATGAGCATGTGGTGCGCATCCTGAATCCGCAGAATTATCAAATGATCGTGAATGCCGCGCTGCATACGCAAAGCCACAAGCATTATCTGCCTGATTACGGCCTGTATGTGGATGAAACCATCCTCTATGATCGTCAGTATCATGTGGTCATCACGCTGATCCGTGACGTGACTGAGCATGAAAAGCTGCGCGTGCAGGGCGATGAACTGCGCCAGCAGACAGCCGAAATCACCAACAAGGTGATCGACAAGCAGATGCGCATCGTTCAGGAGATCGCCTCCCTGCTGGGTGAAACCACCGCTGAGACCCAGATCGCGCTTAACAAATTAAAGGATGCGATGGCCCATGAATGATCTTTGGATTGAAACCGGCTGGCTCAGCCTGAACCATGTGGGCGAAACCCTCTGCGGCGACAAGGTGGAGGTCTTCGGCGGCGGTGACGAGGATCTGACGCTGGTGCTGGCGGATGGTTTGGGCAGCGGCGTAAAGGCCAACATCCTTTCCACCCTTACCTCCAAGATCCTGTGTACCATGATTTCCGGCGGTATTCCGCTGGAGGATTGCGTTGCTACCATTGCAAGCACGCTGCCGGTGTGCAGCGTGCGTCAGGTAGCCTATTCCACCTTCACCATTTTGCAGATCAAAAATAACGAAACGGCGCACATCATCCAGTTTGATAACCCGGCCACCATTGTGCTGCGCAAGGGCGAAGTGTTCAACTACCCCCGCACCACCCGCGTGATCGCCGGTAAAACCATTTGGGAGAGTGTGTTCCCTATTGAAGTGGACGATCTGTTTATTGCCATGAGCGACGGTGCAGAATGGGCCGGCGTTGGCATGACCATGAATTTTGGCTGGACGCGCGACTCCATTGCGGACTACGTGATGGCCAATTATCTGCCCGAAAACAGCGCCAAGTCTACCGCCAGTCTGGTCATTGATGAATGCGACCGTCTTTACGGCGGCCGCCCGGGTGATGATACCACCATCGCCGTGGCCCGCGTGCGTAATCGTCACACCGTTAACCTGATCGTAGGTCCGCCCGAAAACAGGGAAGACGATGAAAAGGTGATGAACCTGTTCTTTGGCAAGAACGGCACCAAGATTGTCTGCGGCGGCACCACCAGCAATGTGGTTTCCCGTTACCTCCATCAGCCCATCATTGCGGAACTGAGCTACCCTGACCCCGAAGTGCCGCCTATCAGCCGGATCAAGGGCGTTGACCTGACCACCGAAGGCGTGATCACTTTGGCCAAGGTGCTCAAGTATGCCGAAGATTTTAATGACCAGGCCAAGCTGGCTCATATCTGGATCACCCAGAAGGACGGCGCCAGCCTGATCGCGCGCGAACTGTTTGAGAACGCCACGGACGTGAACTTCTATGTGGGCCGTGCCATCAACCCCGCGCACCAGAATCCCAATCTGCCCATTAACTTTGCTATTAAGCAGCAGATCGTTACCAATCTGGCGGAATGCCTGGAAAAAATGGGCAAACATATTCGCCTTTCCTACTTCTGATCGATACACAGGAGGCCTTTTCGATGCAATTGTTCGATACCTATGTACAAAAACTGAAATACAAAGTACTGCGTGAGGTTGCCCGCCATGATTACGAAGGCCGGCTGCAGGATGTTTATCTGGACATTCCCAAGATGATCTCTCCCGGCCCCAAAAGCGAGCTGCGCTGCTGTATCTACAAGGAGCGCGCCATCACGGCGGAACGGGTAAAGATGGCCATGGGCGGCGACAAGTCCAACCCCAACGTGGTGGAAGTCATCGATATTGCCTGTGATGAATGCCCTGTCAGCGGTTATCGTGTTGGCCCGGACTGCCGCGGCTGTATTGCACACCGCTGCGCCAGCGTTTGTCCCCGCGGAGCGATCAGCTTTGATGAAAATCATCATGCCCACATTGATCCGGATAAGTGCGTTAACTGCGGCAAGTGCGCGTCCGTATGCCCCTACAGCGCCATCCAGAACCATGTGCGTCCCTGTGAACGCGCCTGCAAGGTGAATGCCATTTCCCAGGGCGAAAACCACGTAGCCCGCATTGACGACGGCAAGTGCATCTCCTGCGGTGCGTGCGTTTACCAGTGTCCCTTCGGCGCTATTCAGGACAAGAGCTTCCTGCTGGACGCGCTGCGCCTCATCCGCGAAAGCGATCATAACAAGAATTATCGTGTATATGCCGTGGTGGCGCCTTCTATCTCCAGCCAGTTTGTGCATGTGAAGGTCGGCCAGGTGATCACTGCGCTCAAGCATTTGGGCTTCTTTACTGTGATCGAGGCGGCTCTGGGCGCGGATATGGTGGCTTACAAAGAGGCGGCGGAACTGGCCGAAAAGGGTTTCCTCACCTCCAGCTGTTGCCCTGCGTTCGTTTCCTACATTGAAAAGTCTTTCCCCACCCTCAAGGAGCACATCAGCCACAACTATTCTCCCATGGCGGAGTTGGGCCGCTACATCAAGAAGACCGATCCCACGGCAAAAGTCATCTTTATCGGACCCTGTGTGGCCAAGAAGGGCGAAGCGCAGCGTGAGCGTGTGAAGGAACACGTGGACTGCGTGCTTACCTTTGAAGAACTGCAGGCCTGGATTGACAGCCGCGACCTGGATCTGAAGTCGCTGGAAGTTGGCGTTCTGGACAATGCCAGTTATTTCGGCCGCATCTTTGCCCGCTCCGGCGGTTTGACGGATTCCGTTGCGCAGGCTCTCAAGGAGCAGAAGATCGATTTTATCGCCAACCCCATTGTGTGCGATGGTATTGAAGCCTGCCGCATTGCCCTTCTCAAGAAGCAGAAAAATCTGCTCAAGGAGAATTTTATCGAAGGCATGGCCTGCGTGGGCGGCTGTATCGGCGGCGCTGGCTGCCTGACCCATGGCCCCAAGGACAAGGGCGAAGTGGACAAGTACGGTCATGAAGCCTATGAAAAGACCATCGCAGATGCGCTGGCGCTGACCAACTGGTCGGAACAGAAATAAGCTTCGGTAATACATTCCGCGCAGCGCTGTGCGGATAAACACCCAAAAACGCGTTCAAGCACTGCTTGAACGCGTTTTTGAATGCGAAAATAGATTGGCGATGCAAAATACCTGTTTGGCAAATTTCGTCAGCATATTCCTTTTCTGAACCGCAGCCCAAACGCCAGTATCATGCCGACCCGTTTCGATGTGCTGCAGTACGGCGTCCAGACGCGGAACTTACCTTTTGCTATTAACCGGTTCGTTTTTCCTGAGGACTGATAAAAACCTGCGATTTTCGTATTGAATCAAACGCATGCGTTTGTTGCATTGCATGCAATGAAATACCAGCGTAAGCATTGCCCGCTTTCCTGAAAAGGAAAGCGGGCTCAGACCGTCGAAAAAGCTCGCCTTCGGCGATCTTTTCCGCCGAAGAATGCACCGTTTGCCTACTCGCCT
>JAFYQB010000023.1 GCA_017547285.1 Clostridia bacterium | reverse complement strand
CTTGCAGCGTCCCCACCTCATCAGTCACCTTCGGTGACTGCTTCCCCTCAAGGGGAAGCGTGCGGAGGGGCTGCGTACCATGCGCATCCACCTCATCAGTCACCTTTCGTGACAGCTTCCCCTCAAGGGGAAGCGTGCGGAGGGGCTGCGTACCATGCGCATCCACCTCATCAGTCACCTTCGGTGACAGCTTCCGCTCATGCCAAACGTCCTCACTCCTGCATGCCGGCCTGCAGCCCGTCCACGGCAGCGGATACAATACCGCCTGCATACCCCGCGCCTTCGCCAAGCGGATACAAACCGGCGATGGGGCTTTCCCGCCGTTCATTGCGCAGCATGCGCAGCGGCGCGGACGAACGCGTTTCCGGCGCAGTCAGCAGTGCGTCCGGCCAGTCAAAACCGCGCAGACGGCGACCCAGCGCAGGCAGCGCGGCACGCAAATTCTCTGTCACGAAATCCGGCAGACAGCAGCGGATATCGCCAAACACTACGCCCGGCTTGTAACCGGGAAGCACCGATCCGGCGGCAGTGCTTGCCCTGCCTTCCAGCAGATCTCCCACGCGCTGACAGGGCGCGCGCAGATCGCCCGTAGCGGCAAAGGCCGCGCGCTCTATGCGCCGCTGAAACGCCACGCCCGCCAGCGGATGATCGCTGCCAAAATCCTCGGGACGAACGCCTACCAGCACGGCAGCGTTGGCATTCCGTCCGTCACGGGCGTGCAGACTCATGCCGTTCACGTTCACGCCGTCCGCCTCGCTGCTGGCGTTAATGACCTGACCGCCGGGACACATGCAGAAGGTGTACACACCGCGTTGATCCGGCGTGGGCACGTTGAGTTTGTACTCGGCAGGCGGCAGCGCGGGATGCCCCGCATCGCGCCCGTACTGGGCACGGTTGATCTCCTTCTGCAGATGTTCGATTCGCACGCCCACGGCAAAAGGCTTCTGCTGCATGGGCAGTCCCAGTGCATACAGCCATTCATAGGTATCACGCGCGCTGTGGCCGATGGCCAGGTACACGTCATCGGTTTCGATTTCATCCGCCTGACCGTTGTCCAGCAGTCTGGCGGCAGTCACACGCCCAGCCTTCACCTGAAGCCCGGTCAAACGGCAGCCGAAGCGCACCTCCGCGCCCAGCGCAATCAGCTTCCGGCGGGCGTTCACCAGTACCTTGCGCAGCTCGTCCGTGCCAATGTGCGGCTTCTGGGACTGCAGAATTTCCTCCGGTGCGCCGCAGTGATACAAGGTCTGCAGCACTGTGCGGATATGCGGGCTGTTGATGCCGCAGGTCAGCTTGCCATCCGAAAATGCGCCCGCGCCGCCTTCGCCGAAGAGCACATTGCTGTCCGGGTTCAGAATACCCTGCGTTTCCAGCACGTCAATATCCTTGGCACGCTGCTCCACGGGCTGTCCGCGGTCGATCAGCAAAGGTCGCGCACCTCGTACGGCCAGCGCCAGTGCGCAGAACAGACCAGCCGGGCCTGCGCCCACCACCACCGGGCGTTTGCGCTCTTTGGGCCATGGAGGCAGCTTCAATCCGAATACGTCCGGATCTTCCTCCATGGTGCGGGCGGGCAGGTAACCCACCTGATTGGGCTTGAATTTCTGCGCGATCTTTTCTTCGCCGGCAGCGTCCTTCAAAAGCACGTCGGCAGTGACGGTAAAATGAACGCCGTCGCGGCCGCGCGCATCCACGCTGCGCTTTTGCAGACGCACCTGCGCAATGCGGTCTTCCTTTACCTTGAGCCGTGCAGCGCAAAGGCGCCTGAGCATAGCTTCATCCAGTTTGGGGTAATCATCCAGTGAAACAACCAGCTGATGCAGCCGTAACATCTTTTCCATGACCTCCTGATGAGGGATAAGGTCATGGTATCACAAGGAATGCGCAGATGCAAGCCTTACACATACTTGCGCATATGCGCCAGCGCGTTCTTTTCCAGGCGGCTCACCTGCGCCTGTGAAATGCCGATCTCCCCCGCCACCTCCATCTGCGTGCGGCCCTGAAAAAAGCGCAGGGTCAGAATGTGCTTTTCGCGCTCGTTGAGGCGGTTCATGGCTTCGTGCACGCCCAGGGTATCCAGCCAGCTGTTATCCGGCCGTTTTTCGTTGGTGATCTGGTCCATCAGGTACAGGGCGTCGCCGCCGTCGTTGTACACGGGCTCAAACAGGCTGACCGGATCCTGAATGGCTTCCAGCGCAAACACCACATCCTCGCGCGGCAGCCCCAGCTCCTGCGCCAGTTCCGTCACATTGGGTTCGCGGCCCAGCTTTTCGGAAAGTTGATCGCGGGCGCGCAAAGCCTTGTAGGCGGTATCGCGCATGGAGCGGCTCACGCGAATGGCGTTGTTGTCGCGCAGGTAGCGGCGGATCTCGCCAATGATCATGGGCACGGCATAGGTGGAAAAACGAACGTTCTGGGTTACGTCAAAATTGTCCAGCGCCTTGATCAGGCCGATGCAGCCCACCTGAAACAGGTCGTCCACATGTTCGCCGCGGTTGGAAAAACGCTGGATCACGCTCAGCACCAGCCTGAGATTGCCGCGGATAAATTCCTCGCGGGCATTCAGGTCGCCGCCGTGCACCAAAGGAAAGAGTTCGCGCATGCGCTCGTTGGTTAATACCGGGAGCGTGGAGGTATCCACGCCGCAGATTTCGACCTTGTTCATCGCCATTTTGCATCCCTCCGCTTGTTGGCTTGTACCTGAAGTATGGGATGCAGGGGGATGATTTATGCCGCGCGGCGCAATGGGACAAACCTTGCCGCCATGTTACAGGAAATGAAGGGCGGCTTGTCGAATATCAAAAGGAACTTTTGCAAGGGAGGCGCCGCAGGTGGAACAGGCCATTCAGCAGCTTTCGCAGATGATTTCCGAAGCCGGGGACATCGTATTTTTCGGTGGTGCAGGCGTAAGCACGGCATCGGGGATTCCGGATTTCCGCAGCGCCCACGGCATCTATTCCGGGGCGCAGGGGCGCAGCTATGAGGAAATGCTCAGCCACGGCTATTTCATGCGCCACGAGGACGTCTTCTGGGCTTTTTACAAAAACGTGATGCTCTACCCCGACGCGCAGCCCAACGCCGCGCACCGCGCCCTCAAACGGCTGGAGGAGCAGGGCAAGCTGAGCGCTATCCTCACCCAGAACATTGACGGCCTGCATCAGCTGGCCGGAAGCAGCCGCGTATACGAACTGCACGGCACCGTGCACCGCAACTACTGCATGCGCTGCGGCGAAATGGTGGATCTGGCCTACGTGGCGGAAGCAGAAGGCACGCCCAAATGCCCCGTCTGCGGCCAGCGTCTCAAGCCGGATGTGGTGCTTTACGGCGAAAATCTGGATGATGATGTGGTGGCAGATGCGCTGGCTGCCATCCGCAAATGCGATCTGCTCATCGTGGGCGGCACCTCGCTGGTGGTTCAGCCCGCTGCAGGCATGATTATGTACCGCCGCCCCAGCTGCAAACTGGCGCTCATCAACCGGGATGAAACGCCCTATGATGACCACGCCGATCTGGTCATCCACCACGATCTGGGAGCCGTGCTGGACGCGGTGATCCCCGGGTGTTGACGCACAAATGAAAACGCTGTACAATAATGGTTGGCGCAAGCCGCTTTTTGCACTGCAAAGGAGATTGTAATCATGGGTTTTCGCATTTATCTCTCCCCGCCCTACCTGTGCGGCAAGGAACGGGAGTACGTGAATCAGGCCATTGACAGCAACTGGGTCGCCCCTTACGGCCCCGCGCTGGGCGCTTTTGAAAAGGAAATGGCCCGTTATGTGCACATCGAATCCGCGCTGGCGGTCAGCAGCGGCACGGCGGGTATTCACCTTGCGCTGCGCTGGCTGGGCGTGGAGGCAGGCGATTATGTGTTCTGCCAGGATCTTACGTTCATCGGTTCTTTGGGCGGCGTGATGTATGAAAAGGCTGTGCCGGTCTTTATCGATTCCGAACCCGGCAGCTGGAACATGAGCCCCGCCGCGCTGGAACGCGCCCTCAAGTGGGCCAAAGCGCAGGGCAAGCTGCCCAAGGCGGTCATCATTGTGGACCTGTACGGCGAATCCGCCGACTGGGACCGCCTGCTGCCCATCTGCCGCAAGTACGGCGTGCCTGTTGTTGAGGACGCGGCGGAAGCCGTGGGTACCTGCTACAAAGGCAAAAAGTGCGGCACCTTCGGCGATATCGGCATTTTCAGCTTCAACGGCAACAAGATCATCACCACCTCCGGCGGCGGCATGGTGCTGGCCAACAACCAGCTCACCATCGAAAAAATGCGTTTCTGGGCCACGCAGGCGCGCGAGCCCGAGGTGTGGTACGAGCACAAGGAATACGGCTACAACTACCGCATGAGCAACATCTGCGCTGCCATCGGTCTGGGACAGCTGGAAATCCTGCCTGAAAAGCTTCGTCTGCGCAAGCAGATCCACCAGCGCTACAAGGAGCTGCTCAGCGGCCTGCCGGTGCGCATCAAGGGCGTGGCGGAAAAGGGAAGCAGCAACTACTGGCTGAACCTGCTGATTCTGGATACCGACGCCGTAACGCCTTTGGATGTGGTGACCAAGCTGCAGAACGCAGAGATCGAAAGCCGTCCCACCTGGAAGCCCATGCACATGCAGCCCCTGTTTGAAAAGGCCGTGTATGTGACGGATGAAAATGTGTACGAAAACGGCTGCCTCACCGCGCCTGACAGCGTGTCGGAAGCCATCTTCGCCCGCACGCTGTGCCTGCCCAGCGGTGAAGCCCTCACTGAGGAGCAGCTGCAGATCATCGCAAATGAAATCATCGCCTGCTTTGAATAACAAAAATCCCCGCACGGCGGGGATTTTTCAGGCCGTCGAAAAAGCTCGCCTTCGGCGATCTTTTCCGACGAAGAATGCACCGTTTGCCTACTCGCCTGACGGCTCGCCGGGCGGCAAACGGTGTAAGGAAAGCCTTGCTGCGCAAGGCTTCCGAAGCTGACGCACATGTCGTCAGCTTCGGAAAAAGAGTCGGAGGGGACGGAGGTGAGCGGGTGCCCAGTGGGCACAACGGCGTAGCCGTTAGCAAACCGGAGG
>JAFYQB010000022.1 GCA_017547285.1 Clostridia bacterium | reverse complement strand
TGGCGACCCGGAAGGGGCTCGAACCCTCGACCTCTAGCGTGACAGGCTAGCGCTCTAACCGACTGAGCTACCGGGCCATATACTGGTGGGCCTTCAGGGACTTGAACCCGGGACCAACCGGTTATGAGCCGGCCGCTCTAACCAACTGAGCTAAAGGCCCATAATCTTAAAGGAAAATGGTGACTCCTAGGGGATTCGAACCCCTGTAGCCGCCGTGAAAGGGCGGTGTCTTAACCACTTGACCAAGGAGCCACGCTTGCCGCAAAATTCTGGTCGGGGTGAAGGGATTCGAACCCCCGGCCCCATGCTCCCAAAGCACGTGCGCTACCAGACTGCGCTACACCCCGTTGAGAACGGATCGCACAAGCGACGTTAATTATTATACACAGGTCACCCCTGTTCGTCAAGAGGTAAAATCAAAAAAATTCAAAAAATTTTTCAGAAAGTTTGAAACCGTGTTTTTCACGCTTTGGAAACCCCTGTTTCTATGTTATAATACCATTGTTTCAATCGTTATCATCAGGAAGGAGCTTCAGCATGGCAAACGAACACCCCCTTATGCGCCCGCTGCGCAGCGACAGTCTGAAGCCGCGCCCGTCCACACAGGCGTCGTGGAGGCCGCAGGAAACGGTTCGTACCTGTGAGATCCCGGAGCTTTCCTTTGCGCCGGCTGCCAAAACGGCATTTTGGGCGGCGCAGGAAAGCATGGTGAAAGCTTCGCCGGACATTCAGCCGGCGGATGAACTGGAAAAAGCTGAACCGGCTGTACCCGAAGCGGATCCCTTTGCCAGTGCTTTTGAACCTGAATTGCCGGAAGTTTGTGCTGAACCGGCGGAGCCTGCTTTAACGTTTGCTGTGCAGGATCTGCAGGATGCAGAACCGGCGGAGTCTTTTGCCGAAGCAGCCGCTGCTGAAGCTGAACAGCCTGAGCAGGAAGCCCGGCCATGCCCGGAAGAGCCGGAAAACAGCCTAGCCTCCAGCATCGCGCTCCTGCTGGCAAATCAGAACAAAGAGCCGGAAGTTCAGGAAATCGATTTTTCCATTTTTGCGGGCAGCTCTGCGCACGTTTTGGCTGATGAGGAAGCTGCTCCCGAACCTGTGCAGCAGGAAGATTCTTTGAGTGCATCCATCGCCACCCTTCTTTCCGGTGCGGAAGATGACGACGATGAAGATGACGATGAGTATGTTCAGATGCGTCACGATGCTGTGCCGGACCGTTTCATCCCGGAACCCGCCTGCGTACCGCTGGACATGTCCGTTCCCAGGCGTAAAAAGCGCTGGTGGCTGTGGCTGATTGCGCCCGTGGTTCTGGCAGCAGGTGCATATGCGGCGTGGAAGTGCGGGTACCTGCCCATCAATTTGCCATAGACAAAACCACATGCATACGTTATAATAAAAACAGTCGGTTCTTCATTCCCTACAATATAATACAACCCTTTAATGATACTTTGATCTGGAGGCGAGCCACTATGGAAAACCTGAAGGTTCTGGCACCCCTTGACCCGGCGTTTGAGCCCATCTACCGCAGCCTGTGTGCGTTTGGCGCACGCGCGAAGGAACTGAACGGCCCCACCATCCGCATTGCACTGGAGCGCAACGATTCTCTCGTTGCGGTGCAGGACATGCAGATCCTGCCCGAGGGCGTGGAGGACGAAACCAACATCCGTATGGTTGAGCGCATGGTCAAGGCAATGCTGTGGGTATACGGCGGCTTCCGCGTGACCATTGCCGGCAGCAAGACCGTGTACGAAGGCATCAAGGCGCAGTACTGCCTGGGCGGCAAGCGCGAATTTGACTTTGATTTTATGGCCAGCGTATATGAGCAGCCCTTTGAGGTACTCTATGCTGCCACCATCGAAGAAGCGCCCGAAAAGAAGGAAGCTGCCGAACCCATTGGCCGCCATCTGGACGGCTGCCGCATCGGTTTTGACGCCGGCGGAAGCGACCGCAAGGTTTCTGCTGTCATCAACGGTGAATCCGTTTACTCCGAAGAAGTGGTCTGGTTCCCCAAGACCAACTCCGACCCCAGCTATCACTACGAAGGCATCGTGGCGGCCATGAAGACCGCCGCTTCCAAGATGCCCCGCGTGGACGCCATCGGCGTAAGCTCCGCCGGTGTGTACGTTGCCAACCGCACCATGCGCGCCTCCCTGTTCATCAAGGTGCCGGAGGATGACTTCGACAAGTACGTAAAGGACATCTACATCCGCGCTGCCAAGGAAATCGGCGATATTCCGCTGGTCGTTGCCAACGACGGCGACGTAACCGCTCTGGCCGGCGCCATGTCTCTGGGCGAAGACGGCATTCTGGGCATCGCCATGGGTACCTCCGAAGCCGGCGGCTATGTGGATATGAACGGCAACATCACCGGCTGGCTCAACGAGCTGGCTTTCGTGCCCTGCGATCTGGCCCCCACCGCCATGGAAGACGAGTGGTCCGGCGATATTGGCTGCGGCGTAAAGTACTTCTCTCAGGACGCCGTCATCAAACTGGCTCCCGCTGCTGGCATTGAACTGGATCCCGCGCTGTCTCCCGCTGAAAAGCTGAAGGTTGTGCAGGGCAAGATGCTGGAAGGCCACAAGGGCGCTGAGCAGATCTACGAGACCATCGGCGTGTACCTGGGCTACACTCTGGCCTTCTACGCCATGTTCTATGATATCAACCATGTCCTGCTCATGGGCCGCGTAACCAGCGGCAAGGGCGGCGATCTGGTGCTGGCCAAGGCCATGGAAGTGCTCAAGGCTGAGTATCCCGAGTTCAAGATGCAGGTTAACCTGCCTGATGAAAAGAGCCGCCGCGTCGGTCAGTCCGTCGCCGCTGCCAGCCTGCCCCAGCTGTAATCGGCAATCAACAGCCCCTCTGCGTTTGATGCAGAGGGGCTTTCCTCTTTTCCGAAAAAAGAAAAACGGTTGCTGGCAGCAGTACGCAAGTTTCCCCAGGCAAGAGCCGCTTGTTCGCAAAGCGAACAAGCGGTTTCGCCTTTGGCGAAATGGCACGGCTCGAAATGAAAATTCGAGGCGCGCCACCGTAGGGAAGGTGGATGCCGCAGGCGGCTGGATGAGGTGGATGCGCATGGTACGCAGCCCCTCCGCACGCTTCCCCTTGAGGGGAAGCTGTCAGCCGTAAGGCTGACTGATGAGGTGGGGACGCTGCAAGCAGCTTTAGGGTTGCGTATGGTACGCAGCCCCTCCGCACGCTTCCCCTCGAGGGGAAGCTGTCAGCCGTAAGGCTGACTGATGAGGTGGGGACGCTGCAAG
>JAFYQB010000021.1 GCA_017547285.1 Clostridia bacterium | reverse complement strand
TGTCAAGGGTAAAGCTTCGCCGGCTCTCGCGCACCGGGTGGATTCGGCTCAGGCTCCGAAAGGAATCTTTCTGTCGCGTACCGTTGCTTGCCTTCTAAAAAAAGAAGTCCCTATTAACACTCTTCCCTGTCTTCACCAATCCACCCCCGCCCCCACAGGGGTCCAGGGGCCATGCCCCTGGTCGTTTTAAGGGGGATACAGGAGTCCAGAGGATCTAAGGGGGGAAATCGAAATCCCCCCTGATCCTTTGGCCCGAGCGGAGCGGAAGAGAACCGCACAAGCTACGGCAGTGCTTGCAACAGGCTGAGCACGCAAGCTCCTTCAAAGAGAACAACGCAAGCACCGGCAGTGCTTGCAACAGACTGAGCGCGCAAGCTCCGTCAAAGCCCCTCTTCACATCTGCGCCAGCAGCTCCATCGCCTCCTTATGCAGCTTGTGCGCCCAGCGCACTGTAAAGTGCAGCTTGGCCGCCAGCTCCTCCCACGTCATCGCACACAGATAGCGCAGCTCCAGAACCGCGCGGTATCGGTCATCCTCCAGGGTGCGGATCAGCGCTTCCGCCTCGCGGCTCTTCTTCATCAGCCGGGAAATCTCCTGCTGCAGTTCATTATGAACATCCCACAACTCCAGAATATACGTTTCCACCTTGCTGCGCCTTTCGGTGCCTCCCACGCGCAGCGCGTCCATACGGCCGGTGGCCTGCATGGCCATTTCGCGGTATTTTTCAGCTCTCGCGCACAGGGTAAGCGTGCGCAGCTGGCAGTGCCGCACATCGCGCAGCATCATTCTTACATCCAATGAACCCTCATTGGCTTTCGCGGGAGCATGCACTCTCTCACTCTGCTCTACCGTTCTGCTCCACTGCTTTTCTGTCATCATCATCAGCTTCCCGCTCCTTTCATACTGCGGATGTTTTTATGCGAACATTTGTTCGCGTTTGTTCGTTCAAATTATAGAGCCGGATGAATAGATTGTCAACCGTGAATTTTCATGTCTTCTTTTGGCTTCAAAAAGCATTGGATTAAAACGCCAAAGGTTGACAAGCTTTTCACATCATCTTATAATAGATACGTTGGAAACCTCCGTCTGTCTGTTAGTTGTGGAAAAATCGAGTCTGTTTCGTGAAACAGGCCGATGTTTCTATACCCTGGACGATATGCCTCCGGCGCAGCCGGTTTGTCATACCTAAAAACAGGACAGCGGGCAGACAGACGGCTTTCAAACATAAATCTTAGGAGGGAATCCCAATGGCCATCAAAATGACCGTAGACGGCAATACTGCTGTCGGCCACGTTGCGTATGCATTCAGCGATGTGGCAGCCATTTACCCCATCACCCCTTCCTCTCCCATGGCTGAAGTTGTCGACGAGTGGGCCGCTCGTGGCCAGAAGAACCTGTACGGCCAGTCCGTGCACGTAAGCGAAATGCAGTCCGAAGCCGGCGCCGCTGGTGCTGTGCACGGCAGCCTCGCCGCTGGCGCCATGACCACCACCTTCACCGCTTCCCAGGGTCTGCTGCTGATGATCCCCAACATGTACAAGATCAGCGGCGAACTGCTGCCCAGCGTGTTCCACGTCAGCGCCCGCGCTCTGGCCGCTCACGCTCTGAACATCTTCGGTGACCACAGCGACGTTATGGCCTGCCGTCAGACCGGTTTCGCCATGCTGGCCTCCAACTCCGTTCAGGAAGCCATGGACCTGGCCGCTGTTGCCCACCTGTCTACCATCGAATCCAGCGTGCCCTTCCTGCACTTCTTCGACGGTTTCCGCACCAGCCACGAAGTTCAGAAGATCGACGCTTTCGATTACGAAGAGCTGCGTCCCCTGGTGAACTTCGAGAAGGTCAAGGCTTTCCGTGAGAACGCTCTGAATCCCGAGCATCCCCACCAGGCCGGTACCGCTCAGAACCCCGACATCTACTTCCAGGGCCGTGAAGCTGCCAACAAGTACTATGAAGCTACCCCCGCGATCGTTGAAGAAGTGATGGAGAAGATCTCCAAGCTGACCGGCCGCGAGTACAAGCTGTTCAACTACGTTGGCGCTCCCGATGCCGAGAAGGTCATCATCGCCATGGGCTCCGGCTGCGAGACCATCGAAGAGACCATCAACTACCTCAACGCCAAGGGCGAGAAGCTGGGTCTGGTGAAGGTTCACCTGTACCGTCCCTTCTCCACCAAGCACCTGATGGCTGCTATCCCCGCCACCTGTAAGAAGATCGCCGTTCTGGACCGCACCAAGGAGCCCGGCTCTCTGGGCGAGCCTCTGTACGCCGACGTCTGCACCGCCCTCATCGAGGAAGGCCGCAGCGATATCAAGGTTGTGGGCGGCCGTTACGGCCTGGGCTCCAAGGAGTTCAACCCCACCATGGTCAAGGCTGTTTACGACAACCTGTGCGACTGCAAGATGAAGAACCATTTCACCGTTGGTATCAACGATGACGTGACCTTCACCAGCCTGGAGCTGGGCGAGCAGGTTATCGCTGCTCCCGAAGGCACCGTGAGCTGCATGTTCTATGGTCTGGGTTCCGACGGCACCGTTGGCGCCAACAAGAACTCCATCAAGATCATCGGTGACCACACCGACCTGTACGCTCAGGGCTACTTCTCCTACGACTCCAAGAAGTCCGGCGGTATCACCGTAAGCCACCTGCGCTTCGGTAAGACCCCCATCCAGTCCACCTACCTGATCGACGCTGCCGACTTCGTGGCCTGCCACAAGTCCAGCTACGTCACTCAGTACGACATGGCCTCCAAGCTGAAGGAAGGCGGCGTGTTCCTGCTCAACAGCCCCTGGACTGCTGAGGAAATGAACGACCGTCTGCCCGCCAAGATGAAGCAGCAGCTGGCCAAGAAGAACGCCAAGTTCTTCAACGTTGACGCTACCAAGCTGGCCCTGCAGGTTGGCATGGGCAACCGCATCAACACCATCATGCAGGCCGCTTTCTTCAAGCTGGCTGACGTAATCCCCTACGAGCAGGCCGACGAGTACATGAAGGCCTATGCCAAGAAGGCTTACGGCAAGAAGGGTGACGCTGTTGTTCAGAAGAACTGGGACGCCATCGACATCGCCATCTCTGGCCTGGTCGAGATCCCCGTTCCCGCTGAGTGGGCTGATTGCACCACCGGCGCTGAGCCCGTAAAGGTACCCGCCACCGAGTACTTCAACGAGTTCGTTGCTCCCTGCCTGGCTCAGGAAGGCGACAAGCTGCCCGTAAGCGCTCTGAGCGCCAACGGCTTCGTGCCCACCGGCACCACCAAGTTCGAGAAGCGCGGCATCGCCGTGACCGTTCCCGAGTGGCAGCTGGACAAGTGCATCCAGTGCGGTCAGTGCTCTCTGGTCTGCCCGCATGCCTGCATCCGTCCCATCTATGCCTCCGCTGAGGTTATGGAAAAGGCTCCCGCCACCTACGCCACCAAGGCCGCTACCGGCAAGGAATTCGCCGGCATGCAGTATCGTATGCAGGTCAGCCCCATGGACTGCACCGGCTGCGGCAACTGCGTTGAAGTCTGCCCCGCCAAGGAAAAGGCTCTGATCATGAAGCCCCTGGATTCTCAGAAGGTTGAAGAGGCCAACTGGGACTTCGCTATGACCGTGCCCGAAATCAAGAACCTGGACAACGTTGCCACCATCAAGAACAGCCAGGCCCTCAAGCCCCTGTTTGAGTTCTCCGGCGCTTGCGCTGGCTGCGGCGAGACTCCCTACGTGAAGCTCGTTACCCAGCTGTTCGGCGATCGCATGATCGTTGCCAACGCCACCGGCTGCTCCTCCATCTACGGCGGCTCCGCTCCCACCTGCCCCTACACCACCAACGAAGACGGCCATGGTCCCGCTTGGGCCAACAGCCTGTTCGAGGACAACGCTGAGTTCGGCTTCGGCATGAACCTGGCCATCAACCAGCGTCGCGCCAAGCTGGCCGACAACGTTGCCGCTCTGGCTGAGAAGGCCTGCTGCGACGAAGTCAAGGCTGCCTGCAACAAGTGGCTGGAAGTGAAGGAAGAGGGCAAGGCCTCCAAGATCGCTGGTCAGGAACTGCTGGCTCTGATCGAAGGCAAGGATTGCGACCTGTGCAAGGCGATCATTGCTGATAAGGACCTGCTGACCAAGAAGTCCATCTGGATCTTCGGCGGCGACGGCTGGGCCTACGACATCGGCTACGGCGGCGTTGACCACGTGCTGGCTCAGAACGAGGACGTTAACATCCTGGTTCTGGATACCGAAGTGTACTCCAACACCGGCGGCCAGTCCTCCAAGTCCACCCCCACCGGCTCCGTGGCCAAGTTCGCTGCTGCCGGCAAGCGCACCAAGAAGAAGGATCTGGGCATGATGGCCATGAGCTATGGCTACGTTTACGTTGCTCAGGTTGCTATGGGCGCCAACCCCGCTCAGCTGATCAAGGCGATGACCGAGGCCGAGGCCTATCATGGTCCCTCCCTCATCATCTGCTACGCTCCCTGCATCAACCATGGTATCAACATGGGCCATGCCCAGGCTGAAATCAAGAAGGCTGTGGAGTGCGGCTACTGGAACCTGTACCGCTTCAACCCCGACCTGGCCGAGCAGGGCAAGAATCCCTTCACTCTGGACAGCAAGGAGCCCAGCGGCGATTACCAGGAGTTCATCAAGTCCGAGAACCGTTACGCTTCTCTGGCCAAGATGTTCCCCGAAGTTGCCGGTGATCTGTTCGCCAAGAACGAAGTGGACGCCAAGAACCGTTACCTGAAGTACAAGACCCTCAGCGAAAACTGAGTTTTCGATTCCGGACCTGAGGCCCCGTAACGGGGCCTCAGGAAAGGCTGCAGGCCTTGCTTGAATCAGGCACAAAATACGCCGACGCACATACAGGTGCGTCGGCTTTTGCGTATCGGTCGCCGTGACCCGGAAGGGGGTCACGGCTTTGTTGTGCGCTTCGAAGGTATATTGGTGTTGTGGATGCGCATGGATTCGCATCGAAAAAGCCAGAGCGTTTTCAGCTCTGGCTTTTTGGTGTTTATCGGATCACCACGATCTCCATCGCGGTCACCTGCGCGGGAATGCTGCGGGTCATCATGCCGTTATAATAAACGGTCACGGTATCGCCGTCCGCCCATTCGATGGCGGATTCGCTCAGCAGTTCGGCGGCAGGAAGGATGATCTCCTCGGTCAGCTCGGTATCTTCCAGAACGGCTTCCTCTTCGGAAACGGTTTCGGTGGTTTCATCAGCGGTTTTGGCCTCTTCGGAAGCTTCCTCGGTTACCGTCTCGGCGGATTCTTCGCTTTCTTCGGTCACTTCTTCTTCAGCAATGATTTCCTCTTCCTCCACGGGCAGGACTTCCTCGCTGATCAGGGTGTTTTCGTCAAACTTGACTTCGTACTCGATACCGTCTGCATCCGTGAGGGTAAAGTCTTCCTCAGTCTGATTGCTCACAGTGCCGGTCAGCTGGGGCAGCACGATATGGCTGGCATTGGCTTCGCCGGGCAGGCTGAGGGTCATCACGCCGTCGTAGTACACGGTAATGGGCATACCGGCGTACACATGGTTCATGCCTTCGCCCAGATGAACGATGGTTTCGCCAAAGGTGTCATCCATCATCAGAATGGAGCCGTCCTCCAGCACTTCCGTCACGCTGCCGGTCAGCGCATGGCACGCCACGCGGTCGGCATGGGCCTGCGGGGGCAGGCTGAAGGTCATGCGGCCGTCATATTCCACAAATACATACTGGCCCTCGGTCAGTTCACTGTCCAGCAGGATGCCGTCAAACACGGTGGCGTCGCTGGTGTTGAGCATCACTTTGCCCTGTTCGGCGTCTTCGATCACAAAGCCGCCGTCCACAATTTCCGTTACCAGGCCTTCCAGAAGGGTATCCGTTTCTTCCGCCATGGCGGCAAAAGGCAGCGCGGCCAGCATGGCGATCGTCATCAGTACAGCCAGAATCTTTTTCATGTTCGGGGTCCTCCTCGTGTGGTATTTGCCCTCTTCAAACGCTTTCGCAGGGGGCTTACGTTATGAACAAACGAGCGGACAGGTTCTTTTGTTCCGCATTTTTCAGAAAAAATGCTGGAAATCTTTTTTCTGCCCACCGGCGTTTGTTCACCGCACCACAACGCCGTCGCTGCCGAACAGGCTGCGAAGCTCATCCAGCGCCTCTTCTTCCCCATCGCACCAGTGGTCGCGGCTCAGCAGCAGGGCGATGCCCTCGGACTGGATTTTCATATAAACAGGGATCGCGCCGGGGTAACGGTCGGCAATCGCCTTCACCTGTTCCATTTCGCCGCGGGTAGGCAGCAGCACATAAATTTTGTGCGGTGATTGCTTTGCCAGCTGGGCGTCGGTCATGCGCGGCTGTTTGGCTGCTTCCGCCGCCTTCTGGCGCTCCTCGCGCACACGCTGGGCCAGCTGATTCTGTCCGCGTGCCTCCGCCATGGCCTCCTTGGGGGGCTTGGTTCGGGTCTGCGCATTCTGGCGGTCAAGTGGGCGGATGCTTTCCACGATCAGCTTGGGATCTTCCTCCTCGCGGAAGTTGAGCCGCCCTTCAACGATGACCATGGTATCGGTTTCCAGCATGAAGGCATAGCGTTCGTAGAGCTTGGGGAACACAAGGCCCTCGATCTGGCCGGTCAGATCCTCCAGCTCAAAAACGCCCATCATCTGCCCCTTGCGGGTGGTTTTGCCGCGCGCGGCGGTCAGAATGCCGCCCATGCTTACCTGAATGCCGTCATAGGCCAGACCGTCGTCCTGCGAGGCCATCTCCTGCACGTCCGAAACGGTGGTAAAGCCGTTGCGCAGAAGATCCGCCACCTCATCCAGCGGATGGCCGCTGATGTACACGCCCGTCATTTCACGCTCGATGCTCAGGCGGTATTTGAGCGGATACGGCGGCACCTCGGGCACATTGTAGAGGCTGAAGGTCTCGGCAGCAGGCGCAAAGCCCATATCAAACAGGCTCATCTGCCCGGCCACATTGGAGCGGCGCTTGTTGGCCGCATCGTCCATGATGGTTTCAAAAATCTCGATCAGCTGGGCGCGGTGGTGGGGCGTGGAATCAAACGCGCCCGCTTTGATCAGGCTTTCCACGGTACGCTTGTTGAGCGTATCGCCCGCGCAGCGCTCTGCAAAATCAAAGATGTTTTCAAACGCGCCCTGCGCGCGTTCTTTTTCGATCAGCCGCACCGCGCCGTGGCCCACGTTCTTGATGCCGCCCAGGCCGAAACGAATGCCGGTCACGCCGTTTGCATCCGTATCCACACTGAAGGGCCAGATGGATTTATTCACATCCGGCGGCAGAATGGGAATACCGTTCTGCCGGCAGTACTGGATGTACACGGCGATCTTGGGCGTGTTATCCAGCATGCTGTTCATGAGCGCGGCCATAAAGGGCACGGGGTAATGGCGCTTGAGCCACGCCGTCTGCACGGCGACCATGGCATAGGCGGCCGCATGGCTCTTGTTGAAGGCGTAGGATGCAAACGCGCTCATTTCATCGTAGATCTTTCCGGCAGCTTCCTCGCTGATGCCGCGGCGCAGGCAGCCGTCGATGACCACTGCGCCATTTTCATCCACCATTCCGTTGATGAAATATTCGCGTTCCTGCGCCATCACATCGTGCTTTTTCTTGGCCATGGCACGGCGCATGAGATCGCTGCGGCCCAGCGAATAGCCGGCCAGATCGCGCACGATCTGCATCACCTGCTCCTGATACACCATGCAGCCGTAGGTGACGTCCAGAATGGGTTTGAGCTCGGGGGTGATGTACTTGACCGTGGAGGGATCCTCCTTGCCGCGGATATAGCGGGGGATGGATTCCATGGGGCCGGGGCGGTAGAGCGAAATGGCGGCAATGATATCCTCAAAGCAGGCAGGCTTCATGCTCTGCAGGAAATTGCGCATGCCGCCGGATTCCAGCTGGAACACGCCGTCCGTATCGCCGGAAGAGATCATTTGATACACTGCGGGATCATCCATGGGGATGTCCTCAGGTTTGATATGTACGCCGCTCTTTTCGATTTCCGAAAGCGTGTCGCGGATGACCGTCAGCGTGCGCAGGCCGAGAAAGTCCATTTTGAGCAGGCCGAGCTTTTCCAGCGTGCCCATGGGATACTGGGTGGTGATGACCTCATCGTTGGTCTGCAAGGGCACATATTCCATGGCGGGCCTGGCGGTGATCAAAACGCCCGCCGCGTGGGTGCTGGCGTGGCGGGGCATGCCTTCCAGCGCGCGGCTTGTATCGTAGAGCTTCTGGATCTGGGGATCGCCCACCACCAGATCGTGCAAAGCGGAGCTGGTGCGGAAGGCTTTTTCCAGCGTCATATCCAGGGAAAACGGAATGGCCTTGGCCACCTGATCCACCTGCGCGTAGGGCAGGCCCATCACGCGGCCTACATCGCGCACCACGGCCTTGGCCTTCATGGTACCAAAGGTGATGATCTGGCTCACGTGGTCATGCCCGTACTTGCGGGCGACGTAGTCGATGACTTCCTGACGGCGCTCATAGCAGAAG
Source organism: Clostridia bacterium (assembly GCA_017547285.1). Classification (GTDB taxonomy): domain Bacteria; phylum Bacillota; class Clostridia; order Christensenellales; family Aristaeellaceae; genus Limiplasma. Next base: position 10,017 of record JAFYQB010000021.1, on the reverse strand, counting down.
TCGATATCCAGGTCGGGCATGGACATGCGCTCGGGGTTCAGAAAGCGTTCAAACAGCAGGTTGTATTTGAGGGGATCCAGCATCGTGATATCCAGCGTATAGGCCACGATGCTGCCTGCGCCGCTGCCGCGGCCGGGGCCGACCATGATGCCGTTTTTCTTGGCGTAGTGGATGAAATCCCACACGATGAGGAAGTAATCCACATAGCCCATCTGGTGGATCATGGAAAGCTCGTAATCAAGGCGGGTTCGGGGCTCGCTGGCGGGATCCTCCGCCTGATCCGGATAACGCTTGCGCAGGCCGTCCATACAAAGACGGGTGAGCATTTCCAAAGCTGTTTCGCCGGTCTCAATGGGAAAATGCGGCAGATGGAGCTGGCTGAAATCAAATTCCACGCAGCACCTTTCCGCAATTTTCTGCGTGTTGTCCAGCGCCTCCGGGCAGTCCTGAAAGAGAATGCGCATCTCGTTTTCGCTCTTGACGTACATCTCTTCGGTTTCCATGCGCATGCGCGTTTCATCCTGCAGGGTTTTGCCGGTCTGAATGCACATGAGCACTTCCTGCGCCTGCGCGTCCTCACGGTAGAGGTAGTGGCAGTCGTTGGTAGCGGCCAGCGGCACGCCTGTTTCGCGGCTGAGCTGTTTGAGACGGTTAAGCGCCATTTTTTCATCGGGCAGGCCATGATCCATGATTTCGATGTAGAAGCGGTCCTTGCCGAAGATGGACTGCATTTCATACACATAGTCCTTGGCGTCCTGCATGCGGCCCTGCAAAAGCATTTTGGGCAGGTCGCCGCTGAGGCAGCCGGACAGGCAGATCAGACCCTCGGCGTGTTCGCGCAAAAGTTTGTAGTCGATGCGCGGACGGTAATAAAAGCCTTCGGTAAAGCCAAGGCTGACCAGCTGCATCAGGTTCTGATAACCCGTGAAATTTTCGCACAGCAAAACAAGGTGGCTGTATTCTCTGGCCGCGCCGTGTTTTTCAAAGCGGTTTGGGCAGATGTAGATCTCGCACCCGATGATGGGCTGGATGCCTTCCGCCCTGCAGGCCTGATAAAACTCGATCGCGCCGTACATGACGCCGTGATCGGTGATGGCGGCATGGGTAAAGCCCAGTTCGCTCAGCCGCTTTGCCAGAGGCTTGATGCGGTTCGCGCCGTCCAGCAGGCTGTATTCTGTGTGCATGTGCAAATGGGTAAAGGGCATGCAGGAAGCCTCCTTGGCAAAAACGTACGCTCGGGGTCAGGACTTTTCTCCGCTTCTGGCCAGATAATAGGCCAGACCGGCAATGGTCAGCAGACCGCCGAACGCCACGAGGGGCGTAGGAATCTCGCCGAAGAAGATCATGGAAAAGATCATCGCGCCCACGGGCTCGCCCAGCAGGGCAAAGCTGACCACGTTGGCGGATACGCCGTCCAGCGCATAGGTGAAAATGGTGTGACCCAGCAGCGTGGAGCCGATGATCAGGCCCGCCATCCATGGCAGGGCGGCAAGCGGCATGGCAAAGCCGCCGTCCATGGGCAGGGCAAACAGCAGCACGCCAGCCGTCAGGAAGTACAGGATGGGCGTGTAGATCTCTGCTGCAAGGGTGCGGCGGATTTCGCGGTTGGTGAGCCAGTGACCGGCCATCAGCACCGCGCCGGCCAGCGCGAGCAGATTGCTCTTGAGTTCCTCGCCGGAGGACGCCGAAGCCTGCGAGCCGATCATGCCCGCAAGGGCGATGGTCACAGCGCCCAGCAGCGCAAGGCCTGCGCCGGGAAGGGCGCGGCGGGGCGTGGCTTCATGGAACAAAAGCCAGCTGAAAAACGCCACAAACAGGGGCTGGGTGCATACCAGCGCCACAGAGGCGAAGGTGCTGGTGCCGGTAAGGGACGTGATCCACGTCAGATAATGCCCGGCAAGGAACAGGGCAGAAACGACCGCCAGAATCCCTTCGCGCCTGTTTATGCGCAGGGGGATGTTGTGTTTGCGCATCTGCGCGAATTCGATGGGGCTGAGCAGAATAGCCGAAGCCAACATGCGCACAAACGCCACGGAGGCCGGTGCCGCGCCTGCGTTCAGCGCGCCCTTGATCATGGGGCCGGAATAGCTGACCATGCACACAGCGAAAATGACCAGCACCATGGGCGGGATTTTTTTGAGCTTCATTGGTTCTTTTCCTTTCGTGCCTGTTCTTCCTTCAGTCGCTTGAGCCACACCATCAAAACGGCCACATCCGCCGGATTCACGCCGGGAATGCGCCCCGCCTGGCTCAAGCTCTGCGGGCGCTTGGCATTCAGCTTCTGGCGGGCTTCGATGCGCAGGCTTTCGATCTGGCTGTAATCCACGTCCTCAGGGATCAGCCAGTCCTCCATGGCGCGGGCGCGGGCCACCTGCGCGCGCTGCTTTTGCAGATAGCCTTCGTACTTCACGCCCAGTTCGGTCTGCACGCGCACGTCATCGGCATAATCGTGGATGTCCGGGCAAAGGGGCGCAAGGCTTTCCAAATCGATATCCGGGCGGCGCAGCAAATCCTCCGCCGTGATGGTATCGCGGGTGAAGGGCTGATTGTGCTTTTCAAGCCATTCATCGCGTTCGGGGGACACGGGCAGCCTGCAGGCGCGAAGCGCGCTGCGCAGGTTTTCCGCGCCGTCGCGCTTGGCCGCCATCAGGCGCATGCGGGTCTCGCTGGCAAGGCCGCGCTGATAGCTCAGCTCGGTCAAACGCAGGTCGGCATTGTCCTGACGCAAAAGCAGGCGGTATTCGCTGCGGCTGGTCATCATGCGGTAGGGCTCGTCGGTTCCCTTGGTGCACAGGTCATCCACCATCACGCCGATGTAGCCCATATCGCGGGTGATAATGAGAGGCTCCTTCTCCTGCAGGCGGCAGGCAGCGTTGATGCCCGCCAGAATGCCCTGCGCGGCGGCTTCCTCATAGCCGGAGGTGCCGTTCACCTGTCCGGCAAAGAAGAGTCCCGGCACGCGGCGGCTTTCCAGCGTGAGCTTGAGCTCGGTGGGGTCGATGCAGTCATATTCAATGGCGTAGGCCAATCGCACCAGCACCGCGCGTTCCAGACCCGGCACCGTGCGGTACATGGCCCACTGCACATGCTCGGGCAGGCTGGAACTCATGCCCTGCACATACCATTCAGGGCTGTTAAGCCCCTCCGGCTCCAGGAACAGCTGGTGGCGGTCCTTATCGGCAAAGCGGTTGACCTTATCCTCAATGGAGGGACAGTAGCGCGCGCCGGTGCCCTTGATATCGCCCCGGAACATGGGCGACAGGTGCAGGTTTTCGCGAATGATGCGGTGCGTTTCCTCGTTGGTATAGGTGAGGTAGCACATACACTGGTTTTTGAGCGGGTATTTTACGCCGATGTCTTCCTGCTGCGCGACAGTAAGGAAGCTGAACGGCACGATGGGATCGTCGCCGGGCTGGGGCTCCATCTTGTCAAAATCGATGGAACGCACGTCGATGCGGGCCGGCGTGCCGGTTTTGAAACGGCGCAGTTCAAAGCCAAGGTCGATCAGCGACTGGCTCAGGCCTTCTGCACGAAGCAGTCCCTGCGGTCCGCTCTGCTTGCTGTAATCGCCGATGATGATGCGGCTCTTCAGATACACGCCGCCGCACACGATGGCGCTTTTGCAGGGGATCACTTCGCCGGTCATGGTCTTTACGCCGCTCACCTGTCCGTTTTTGGTCAGGATCTCCATCACCTCGCCCTGACGGACGGTCAGATTGGGCGTGGAAAACAGCACATTCAGCATATCCTCATGGTAGCGCTGCTTGTCCGCCTGCGCACGCAGGCTGTGCACGGCAGGGCCTTTGCCGCGGTTTAACATGCGGGACTGCAAAAAGTTGCGGTCGATGGCCAGACCCATCTCGCCGCCCAGCGCGTCCACCTCGCGCACCAGATGGCCCTTGCCCGTGCCGCCGATGGCCGGGTTGCACGGCATGAGCGCCACGCTGCCAATATCCAGAGTCATAAGCAAAGTGGAAAGTCCCATCCGCGCAGATGCCAGCGCAGCCTCGCAGCCCGCGTGACCCGCGCCGATGACGATGATTTCGTACATAAAAGGATTCCCTTCCTCAGATACAGTCCAAAATTGCGCATCAAAACGCATATTCTGTTTTCGTCATCGGGCGGCCTGTTTCCTGCATAAATCCTGCTGTGCATTGTGTTTCCGGCCTGTTCGTGGTATACTGTCTGCAGTCTTTCAACCCAACTCAATCAATTGATGAGGTGACTGTAATGATCCGTTTTGAAGGTCTGGCCGATCAGGCGGCACGCTGGCTGCAGAAAGAACAGCTGACCAATGCCGAGCAGTGGGCCAAGTTTGTGGATGTATACCGTTATCAGCCCGACGCTGAGAATCAGGGCTGGCGCGGCGAATACTGGGGCAAGATGATGCGCGGCGGCGCGCTGATCTATGCCTATACGCAGGATGAAGAACTGTACAATGTGCTGACCGGCACCATCCGCGACATGATGACCGTGGCCGAAAAAGACGGCCGCGTGTCCAGCTATGCGCGCGAAGGCGAGTTTGACAGCTGGGATCTGTGGTGCCGCAAGTATGTGCTTTTGGGCAGCGAATACTATCTGGACATCTGCAAGGATGAGGAGCTCAAAAAGGAGCTGACCGCCTTCCTGTGCCGCTGTCTGGATTACATTATCGCCCACATCGGCCCGGACAAGAAGGACATCAACCAGGCCAGCCGCAGCTGGTACGGCGTGAACTCCTCCTCCATTCTGGAGCCGGTGGTCAGGCTCTACAAGCTGACCGGCGAGGAGCGCTATCTGGATTTTGCCACGTACATCGTCAAGGCCGGCGGTGCAAACGGCATCAACATTTTTGAACTGGCCTGGGAAAACCAGCTGTACCCCTATCAGTACGGCGTTTCCAAGGCGTATGAGATGATGAGCTGCTTCGAAGGCCTGCTGGAATACGCGCTGGTGACCGGCGACGAGCATTACAGGACCGCCGTGATCAACTTTGCCAACGCCGTGCGCCAGTCCGAAATTTCCATCATCGGCAGCTGTGGCGTGACCCACGAGCTGTTCGACCACACCCGCACCCGTCAGACCGTGCGCTACGACGGCGTAATGCAGGAAACCTGCGTGACCGTAACGTGGATGAAGTTCTGTTCCCGCCTGCTCCAGCTGACCGGTGACAGCGTATGGGCGGATGAAATGGAAAAATCCTTCTACAACGCCTATCTGGGCGCGCTGAACGTGAACCATCTGGAAGCCGACAAGATCCGCAAAAAGCTGGCGGATACCGGCATGGTTTCCACCTTTATGCCCTTTGACAGCTACAGCCCCCTCACCCCCGGCAAGCGCGGCGTGCAGGTAGGCGGCGAGCAGACCCTCAAGGACGGCAGCTACTATGGCTGCTGCGCGTGCATCGGCGCTGCCGGTGCGGGCGTGTTCCTGCAGAACGCCGTGACCGTGGAGGGCGATACCGTTACCATCAACTTCTTTGAAACCGGCGTGTTCCACGCATGGGTCGGCCCGCGGCGCGTTTCCATCTGGATGGAAACCAACTATCCCGCGGACGGCGCCATCCGCCTGCATGTCATGTCCCAGCGCCCCAACGATTTTACCATCAAGGTGCGCAACCCCGGCTGGGCCAAGGGCGGCTACATGTATTTCACCCGCAAGTGGTACAATGACCACCTGGAAGTGAAGTTCGACATGCCCGTGCTCATGCACCAGCCCGAGCACTGGGATAACGATGTGGTATACATCGACGGAAAACAGAAAGTCCCCGGCTACGTGAACTGCGCCGGCCCCATGGAAGTGGCGCACAAGCCCGAAGAGGACAACTACGTTGCCTACACCCGCGGCCCCCTCACCCTGGCCGCCGACGGCCGCATGGGCAAGGCAGCGGACAGCGCGTTCGTGCCCACCTACAGCGCCGAGCCGACCGAAGAAGGCATGCCCGCCATCGTGAAGGTTGCCTTCACCCCCGAAAACGGCGAAGCCTACACGCTGGTGGATTACGCCTCCGCCGGCAAGGATTGGGAGACCACCATTGCCGCCTGGCTCCCCACCAGGGGCTGAGCCCCTGGACCCCATTTTGACCGCGCCAGCGCGGTCAAGGGTTGTGCTTTGTGTTTGTAACTGCTTCTAAGACCGCCGGAGGCCAAACAACGGCCTCCGGCTCGCTTGTAGCAAAATTCGTTTATCAATCAAAATTGCACGGGAGCTGCCACCTATGAAAAAAGATAACGGTCGTCTGCCTTTCTTTTTCGCCGTCATGTTCGTGTTCAATATGGCGGCCAATTTTGTGCATCCGGTTACCCCGGCCATTATTGTGGAGCTTGAGCTGAACGACTACATGTTCGGCCTTGCGCTGGCCGCCATGATGGCTTTCAACTTCCTGTTTTCGCCGCTGTGGGGCAAGGTGGCAGGCTTCCTGTCCAGCAAAAAGGTGATCCTTGTCAGCGGCATCGGCTATGCCGTCGGCCAGCTGTTCTTCGGCATTGCCCGAACCGAGATCCAGTTTTTGCTGGCGCGCATGTTTGCCGGTATCTTCGTGGGCGGATGCTATGTGGCGTTCCTCACCTACACGGTGAACTGTTCATCCGAAGAAACGCGCGGCCGCAACCTGGCCATCAACGCTACGCTTTCTTCCGTATCCGGCGCGTTCGGCTACTTTGTGGGCGGCATGGTAGGAGAACTGAACATTTTTTATCCTGTATGGCTGCAGGCGGCTACGCTGGCTTCCACCTCCATCCTCATCTTCCTTGGCTGCCGCAGCGATCAGCAGGGCAAAATGCCGCGCTGGACAGGCCGTCAGCTGATCCGGGAATGCAATCCCTTTTCCGCCATTGCGCAGTGCCGCCACTTTATAACGCCCGCGCTGCTCTACCTGCTGCTGGCCTTCGGTCTGAGCAATCTGGGCTACATTGCCTTTGAGCAGTGCTTCAACTTTTGCCTGCGCGATCAGTTCAACCTGACTTCCGGCTACAACGGCATCATCAAAGCTGCGCTGGGCGTGATTGCCATGATCGCCAACAGCACGCTTTGCATGTGGATCCTGCGCCGCAGGCATGTGTCGCCTTGGATCGCAGCCGTTATGGGCATATGTACGGCAGCCATGCTGGGCGTGGTTTTCACCAACGGTCTGATCCCCTTTGTGGTTGTGAACGTTCTGTTCTTTGCCTTCTACTTTATTTCCACCCCGCTGATGCAAAACCGCGCCGCCGTGCTTGGCGCAGGTCCCCAAAGCAATCTGGTGATGGGGTCGGTGAATGCCGTCAAATCCTTTGGCAGCATTTTCGGCTCTGCGCTGGCGGGATTTTTGTATGAATGGAGCCCCAAGACGCCCTTTGTCTTCGGCTTTGCCGCCTTTGCGCTGGCTGCTGTGATGACCGTGCTGATGGCAAAGGCTGAAAAATGATCAAAACCAGGCCGCCGTTCGTTTGCATGCGAACAGCGGCCTGGTTTTATCTGGTTTTCAAAGTGATCAGATGCACCTGCGGCGGCGCAAACAGGCGCGCCGGGAACACCGATGTGCCAACGCCGTTGGAAATGAGCATGGCGGCGCGGTTTTCCTCACGCCAGCCGCTGATATAGCGCGCACTGAGTTCCTCGCTCACGTTGCGGAAAGGCGTCCAGCCGAACAGGTTGATCTGTCCGCCGTGGGTATGGCCGAACAGCGCCAGGTCAAACCAGTGACCATCGCCGGTCATATCCTTCGCCTTCTGCGCGTCAGGGATCAAATCGGGCGTATGGCCGGCGAAGATCACAAAATCCTCTTCCCGCACCTGCGCGGCCACGCCCTTCACATCCGGCGTGCCATTATAAAAGTCGTCCACACCGGCGATGTACAGGTAGCTCTGGCCCACCTTCACGCGGCTGACGCTGTTGACCAGCGGCGTCACACCCTTGTTCTTCATGGCGTCCATCAACAGCTGCAGGTTGCTTTCAGGCAGGGTGCGGTCGTGGTTGCCCAAAACGCCGTATACGCCAAGGCGGGCGTGCAGGCTGGGCATCTTTTCAAAAAAGGCGATCGCGCCGTCACTGTCCATGGCGTAGTCGCCGCCAAGAATGATGATATCCGCGCTCAGGTTGTTGAGTCGGTGGATCACCTCGTTCACCTGCTTCTGGCCGAACCAGCCGGACTGATGAAAATCGCTGGCATAAACGATTTTGACATTTTTGAGGTTCGCGGGCAGGTTGGCGACCTGCAGGGTGTGGGTCTGGGTGCTGAGCATGCGCGTTTCCACAAAGGGATAGGCAAGCAGCAAAAGAACCACCAGCGCAATCAGGATCAGATGCACCTTGATTCTTCTGCGCTGGGGCAGGCGGTGCTTGTATTCATATCTGGCTCTGGGCAAAAAAACGCCTCCTTCGTCGGGATTTGACAGATTCGCTCAATCATTGTACACTTAGCCCAAGCGATTGACAAGGGGGAACCATCCTCATGCTGGAAACCAATTCCTTCCGCACCATCGGCCCGACGACCTATCTGAGCCCCATCCCCTCTGTGCTGGTGGGCTGCGCAGATCCGGAAAACGGTATCAGGCCCAATCTCATCACCGTGGCATGGGCGGGCGTGGTGTGCACCAGACCGCCCATGGTCTCCGTCAGCATACGCAAGGAACGCTACAGCCATGCCATCATCAGTCGGACGGGTGAGTTTACCGTAAACCTGGTGGGCAAGCACCTGCTCAAGGCCATGGACTTCTGCGGCGTGAAGAGCGGGCGCGATGTGGACAAATTCGCCCATTTGGGGCTCACACCCGTGGCCGCGCCGGGGCTGGAACACGCCGTGGGCGTAGGCGAAGCGCCTGCCTTTCTGAGCTGCAAAGTTCATCAGATCATCGAGCTGGGCAGCCATGATCTGTTCATCGGCGCAGTGCAGCAGGTGAGCGTGGCCGACCGCTATTTCCGGCCGGACGGTTCCATCAACGAAGAAGCCATGAACCTGATCAGCTTTGTTCACGGCAAATACCACGCGGTCAGCGAACCGCTGGGCTTTTTCGGCTACTCGGTGGCCTCGCCCAGGGCGCTGGAACGCCGCGGATTTGGAAAGGGGAAGAAAAAATGAAGTACGATATCCTTTTGTGCGATCTGGACGATACCCTCTTTGATTTCCACAAGGGCGAGGCCATCGCGCTGGAAAACACATTCCGCCGTTTCGGCATTCCCACAACGCCGGAAAATCTGAGCGCTTATCACACCGCCAATACCGAACAGTGGAAAAAGCTGGAGCGCGGCGAAACCATCAGCGAAAAGCTGCGTGTGGACCGTTTTTCCGGCTTCCTTGCGCTGGCAGGGTTGGAAGGCGATGCACAGGCGCTGTGTGATGATTACATGGAACAGTTGGGGCAGCAGTGCTGGCCTCTGCCGTTTTCTACGGAGCTGATCCGTAGGGTCAGTGAAAAAATGCCGGTCTATCTGGTGACCAACGGCATTGCCCGCATTCAGCGCGACCGTCTGAGCCGCAGCGAAATCAAGCCCTACGTGACCGGCCTGATCATCAGTGAGGAAGTGGGTGCAAGCAAACCCAATCCCAAAATGATCTATGAAGCGCTGGCGCAGGCTGCGGCGGATGATCTGAGCCGCGCCGTCATGCTGGGCGACAGTCTGACCAGCGACATTGCCGCCGCCAACAATGCCGGGATCGATTCCATTCTGTTTACCAACGGGAAGGAGATCCCGGAAGGGCACAAGGCCACCTATGCGGTGAAAACACTGGAAGAAGCGCTGACGCTGATTCTGGCGGAATAAAAGAAAAGCAGCTGCGGAAGGGTCTGCAGCTGTTTTCCTTTATTTTGTTTGGAGCTTGTTGTGCGCAATGCCCGAGCGTGCGCGGGAGACTTTGACGGAGCCTGTTCGCTCAGTCTGTCGCAAGCGCCGGCGGGGCTTGCCCCTGTTCTTTTGGGTGGAGCTTGCGTGCTCAGTTTGATGCAAGCACTGCCGGAGCTTGCGCTGTTCTCTTTGGTGTGGCTTGCGTGCTCAGCCTGTTGCAAACTCCGGCGGGGCTTGCCCTATTCTTTTTGGTGGAGCTTGCGTGCTCAGCCTGTT
>JAFYQB010000020.1 GCA_017547285.1 Clostridia bacterium | reverse complement strand
GTCAGCTTCGGAAGCCTTGCGCAGCAAGGCTTTCCTTACACCGTTTGCCGCCCGGCGAGCCGTCAGGCGAGTAGGCAAACGGTGCATTCTTCGGCGGAAAAGATCGCGTCAGCGAGCTTTTTCGCCGGCCCAAGAGAGAGGAAAAACCTCTCTCTTCTTTTACTGCGGAGCAGGCGCTGCCACCGGTTCCACATACTCCCAAAGCTGCGTCAGTTTACCGATCGCAATGTATCTGGCATTTTCAAACGCATAAGCACAGGTGGAAAGCGTTACAAGCCTGTCTCCTTCAATCACCGTTACGGCGCTGTCAAAGTCGCTTTTCTGTCTGGCTTTGGTCAGATAATAGTTCATATCCCGGAAATCACTCAGGGCAATATCGTAGCAGTGGTCGCTGGAATCCGTTGTGTACCCCGCGATCAGTTCCACCAGATAATGCGCTTCCGGCGTCAGAATCAGCATGTACGGATGCGCGTCAAAGTACTCCTGCTCATCGTAATAGCTGATGGCCTTAAACATGCTGCCGTTGCGCATGTGATGCCCGTACAGAAGCGTGTTGCTGTCCGCAAACTCCGGCAGATTTCTTGCATCAATAAAAATGGTTCCGCAGGAATTGGATTCCCCATTGAACATGCGTTTCAGATAATAATCATTGTCATCGCACTGGACCACGGGATAATCCAGCATGGTACCCGGCAGATAGATCCACGCTGCATAATCGGCGTTGATTTCGCGCAGTTTTTCCACGTCGATGGTGCTGCGCCACCACGCATACCATTCTTTGGTGCCTTCCAGACAGGCTTCGGCGCCTTCATAGCCCATGGCGGCCATCATTTCAATATACGCCTGTCCGGGCGCCGTAGCAAGCATCATTCCATATACGGTCTCAGGACACAGCGCAGGCTCCGGGGAGCTTTCGGGCGCAGGCGTTTCTGTTGGCACAGGCGTTGGCTCCGGAATGATTTGTTCCTCCTCCAAAGGCGTGAGCGCTTCCTTCAGCCAAAGCACCGTCTGTTCACGGTAAGCGGCGTTCTGCTCGTTGATAAGTTTCTTTTCTTCGCTCCGCAGTCCTTTTTTGGCTGCGCGTTCCATTTCGTAGTTTGTACCTGCTACTGCTTCAAACAGGCTCTCCATTACGGTTTGAGCAGTCTCAAACCGTTCTTCTTCCGTCGTTCCCTCTGCAGAAGCAGCCGAGCAGATCAGCAAAGCCAGCATCAAAGCCAGCAAACGTTTCCACATGATCACATTCCTCCCCCATGCCAGTATACCGTACTCCGCCTTTTCAAACAAGGGGAAGCATGTAAAAAAACGGACTGCGTACGCAGTCCGTTTTCAATAAATCAAAGGGTTGAAACATCAAGCCTTGCGGTGTTTTTTCTTTTTCTTCTTCTTTTTGGCCGCATCGTCATCCACCGAACGCAGAATATCCGGCATGAAGATGAGCATAATCAGCACAATACCAAATGTAACGCCCAGAATTGCGCCCTTGCGCGTCTGCAGCCAGCTGGACAGATAACCCAGATAAGGAATGGTGAAAACAGGAATACCAACCAGGTTCTTGTAATACACCGGAGCGCCGTCCGCAACGTCATTGGCGTCGCCCTTGGTATAAAAGTAATAGGCAAATTCATCCAGCGGCACTTCGTGGGTATAGGACTGGCCTGCCTCGTTGGTAACGGTTTCCATCTTTGTGGTCTGAATATCGATATTGACCACGCGGTGCGTGGCAACCAGCAGATCCTTGTTGACCACAAAGGTGATGGGATCGCCCACCTTTACCTCGTAGGGTTCTGCCTGCCGAACATAAATCAGAGAGCCCACATGATAGGTAGGTTCCATGGAGCCGGAAAGGACTGCATACGGCGTAAGGCCGATCAAACGAACGCCCACCAGCAGAAAAGCAATGATCACCACCGCAGTGACCATCAGCGTAGAAATCAAATTCCAGAGTTTGCGAAGCATGGTATTCCTCAAATTCTGCAATGGTTACTGCCTGCCAGCGGCGGCGGACACAGCAGCCGTTGCAGCGCGGCAGCCATGACTTCGCCGTAGGATTTGCGATGGCTGCACGCGCATCGTCAAATTGGCGGAGTATCTTTTATTATACTCCCATTATCGCCAAATGTAAATCATTTGGCGTGTTTTTTGTCGTTCGCGCCCTCAAAAAGATGCTTTTGAATATCAAAGCCGGAACAGGCTGTATTCCTGTTCCGGCTTCCAGCTTGCCGATAAACCGATCAGGAGGTGTAGGAGGGTCGCAACCCTCCTACTCTTATTCCGAAGCTGACGACATGCGCGTCAGCTTCGGACGCCTTGCCCAGCAAGGCTTCCTTGCAGGTTTCTCCGCCCGGGAGCGAAGCGAACAGGAGAAACCTGTTTCGGCGGAAAAGATCCCGCAGGGAGCTTTTCCGCCGGTTTGAAAACCGGAACAGGCTGTATTCCTGTTCCGGCTTCGCTTTACTGTTGAGAGGCAAATTTGTTTTTTACCTTGTCCAGCTGCTGCTGAGTGGCCTGCTCACTGGGATACCAGCCCTGCTGCGCCATTTGCTGATAGATACCGTCCTGCATGCACAGGCTCTGGTCCAGAGCCTGATCAAAGGCAGCGTTCACATTCTGCGTGGCGGATTCAATCGCGCCGTGCAGGTACAGATCACATGCGCCCTTGGTGGTCAGCAGCAGGTTTTCCATGATCTTCTGGTCGTTCATACCGTCATCCTCCCCTGTCACACCAGCTGATACAGCTGCTTGAACAGCTGATGATGTTTGTTGGCCAGTTCGGTCACATACTGGCGCAGCTGCGGATTCTGCAGGCTCTGCGCGGCCTGCTGGCACTGGGCGGCAAGGAATTGTTCGTGGCTGAGGGCGTCCTCAATGTACATGAGTTCTTTGGGACTCATTTCGATCACCTCCAGGAGGAAGGATGTCCCAACGAGGCGCGAAGTATGCGTACAAAAAAACAGCCGAAGCGGTAAGCTTCGGCTCAGCTTGTCGATAAACCCATTAGGAGGTGTCGGAGGGCCGCAGCCCTCCGACTCTTGTTCCGAAGCTGACGACATGTGCGTCAGCTTCGGAAGC
>JAFYQB010000002.1 GCA_017547285.1 Clostridia bacterium | reverse complement strand
AGCGATCTTTTTCGACGCCTTCCGCATGGTTTTTCAGCAAGCCGGGGATCCTGCAAATGCAGGATCCTTTTTGCTTTGCTTTACAGCAGCCCGCCGCAGGAGCGCCCCCGTATTCCCCTTGACGCAAAGCCCATATCCGTAGTAAAATAAGATGTTGTACTATGTCATGAACCCGATTTGAGGAAGCGAGGAAACCTCCCTTATGAGCGAGACCACGTTAAGCGCCCAGGCGCTGGAGCAGATTGAAAAGCGCCGCACGTTTGCCATTATCAGCCACCCCGACGCTGGTAAAACCACCATGACCGAAAAGCTGCTTTTGTACGGCGGTGCCATTCGTCAGGCAGGCAGCGTCAAGGCGCGCAAGGCCGAGCGCCATGCCACTTCCGACTGGATGGAAATTGAGAAGCAGCGCGGTATTTCCGTTACCTCTTCTGCCATGCAGTTTGAGTATGACGGCTGCCGCATCAACATTCTGGACACCCCGGGCCACCAGGACTTCTCCGAGGATACGTACCGCGTGCTGGTAGCCGCTGATGCTGCTGTCATGCTCATCGACGCGGCCAAGGGTGTGGAGGCTCAGACCATCAAGCTGTTCAAGGTCTGCCGCATGCGCAATATTCCCATCTTCACGTTCGTGAACAAGATGGACCGCGCGGCCAAGGATCCCTTTGAACTGATGGAAGAGCTGGAAAACGTGCTGGGCATCCGCTCCTGCCCCATGAACTGGCCCATTGGCGTGGACGGCGATTTCCAGGGCGTGTATCAGCGCGATATCGGCAAGGTGCTGCTCTATTCCGGCGGCAACCACGGCATGAGCAAGGCGGATACGCTGGTGGTGGATCCCAACAGCCCCGAGGCCGCCGGCATGCTGGAGAAGCACTACATCGACCGTCTGAACGAGGAGATCGAGCTGCTGGATGAAGCGGGCGATCCCTTCGACAAGAAGGCCGTGCTGGAAGGCCGCCTGACCCCGCTGTTCTTCGGGTCCGCCGTAACCAACTTCGGCGTGGAACCATTCCTCGAAGCGTTCCTGAATATCACTCCGCCGCCGCTTTCCCGCATGGCGGATATCGGTGAGATCGAGCCCACCAATCCCTATTTCAGCGGTTTCATTTTCAAGATTCAGGCCAACATGAACCCCGCCCACCGCGACCGTCTGGCTTTTGTGCGCATCGTGAGCGGCGAGTTCAAGAAGGGCATGACGGTTTATCACTCCGGCACGGACAAGCAGATTCAGCTCAAGCAGCCCCAGCAGTTCATGGCGGACGAGCGCGAAGCCGTGGAAAGCGCCTACGCGGGCGATATCATCGGCCTGTTCGATCCTGGCGTCTTCCACCTGGGCGACGCTCTGAGCGGCGGCCCCAAGCTGCGTTTCTCCTCCATCCCCGTTTTCGCGCCCGAGCACTTTGCCCGCGTGCGCCCCGAGGACAGCATGAAGCGCAAGCAGTTCCTCAAGGGCATCATGCAGCTGGCCGAGGAAGGCGCCATTCAGACCTTCCGCCGCACCGAGACCGGCCGTGAGGAATTCATCGTTGGCGTGGTCGGCGTTCTGCAGTTTGAAGTTCTGGAGCACCGCCTCAAAACGGAGTACGGCGTGAACATGCTCATGGACCGCCTGCCCTTCCGCTATGTGCGCTGGATCACCTCCTCGCCCAAGCCCATGGAGGAGCTCAAGCTTACCTCCACCTCCGGCCGCGGCTGGGACAGCGAAGAGCGCGAAGTGCTGCTCTTTGAAAACGAATGGTCCATCCGTCTGGCCGAGGAAAACAACAAGGGCCTCGAGCTGGCAGAGACGGCGATCAGAACCGTTTACGAGTGATGCAGGGCGCTGCCCTGCACCCGCCTAAGGGCTTCGCCCTTAGGAATCCCACCAGGGGCTGAGCCCTTGGACCCCATACTGAGGCCGCTGTGCGGCCTCAGGGGTTGATGATTTGTGTTTGTTGCTGCGGCGAAGACCGCCTGAGCACGGAGGGTGCTCAGGCTCGCTTGCTGCAGTGGATCGAAGATGAGTGAAGTATGACTGAATGTTTGATTCTTCCGTTGGCAGGTGTGCCTCCGTTGCTGCTTTGCTGAACCCGCAGCATGGCGGGCGACCGATGGTCGCCCCTACATAGAACGCGCTAGCCAGGCACGCAGCCCCCTCCTCCGGCTTCCCCTTGAGGGGAAGCTGTCACCGAAGGTGACTGATGAGGTGGAAAACCACGCCAACATTTCAGATAGAAGAAAGAAGGAAATTTTCTTTATGCAGCGTCAAGATATCCGCAACATTGCCATTATTGCTCACGTTGACCACGGCAAGACCACACTGGTGGACGAACTGCTCAAGCAGGGCGGCGTATTCCGCGAAAACCAGCAGGTGGCCGACCGCGTGATGGACTCCAACGACATCGAGCGTGAGCGCGGCATTACCATTCTGGCCAAGAACACCGCTGTCTTCTACGGCGATACCAAGATCAACATCGTTGACACCCCCGGCCACGCTGACTTCGGCGGCGAGGTGGAGCGCGTGCTCAAGATGGTGGACGGCGTGCTGCTGCTGGTGGACAGCTTTGAAGGCCCCATGCCCCAGACCCGCTTTGTGCTGCGCAAGGCGCTGGATCTGAAGCTGCCCGTGATCGTGGTCATCAACAAGATGGACCGTCCCGACGCCCGCTGCGATGAAGTGGTGGACGAAGTGCTGGATCTGTTCATTGAACTGGGCGCGGACGAGACCGCGCTGGACCGTCCCATCGTGTATGCCAGCGCCCGTCAGGGTATTGCCACGCTGGATCTGAACGAGCCTGCCGAGAACCTGAAGCCCCTCTTCGACGTCATCCTCGAGCACGTGCCCGCTCCCGAAGGCGAAATGGAGGGCCCTGCTCAGGTGCTGATCTCCACCATCGACTACAACGAGTACGTGGGCCGCATCGGCATTGGCCGCATCAACCGCGGTACCCTCACCGAGGGCATGCAGGTCGTTACCACCAACATCGATACCGAAAAGACCAGCCAGCCCCTGCGTCTTTCCGCTCTGTATACCTTTGACGGCCTCAAGCGCGTTCCTGCCAAGGAAGCGTCCATGGGCGACATCGTGGCCATCTCCGGCATTGAGGATATCGGCATCGGCGATACCGTCTGCCATCCTGAATGTCCCGAGGCGCTGCCTTTTGTGGCCATCACCGAGCCCACGGTGACCATGACCTTCTCCGTCAACAACAGCCCCTTTGCCGGCCGCGAGGGCGATTTTGTGACCAGCCGTCACCTGCGCGCCCGCCTGATGCGCGAACTGCAGACGGACGTTTCCCTCCGCGTGAACGAGACCGAAAGCCCCGACGCCTTTGAGGTGCGCGGCCGCGGCGAGCTGCACCTGTCCATCCTGATTGAAAACATGCGCCGTCAGGGCTATGAGTTCCAGGTGTCCAAGCCCCAGGTGCTGTACAAAGAGATCGACGGCGTGAAATGCGAGCCCGTGGAGCGCATGGTGGCCGACGTGCCCCAGCCCTACGCCGGCGCAGTCATTGAAAAGATCGGCCGCCGCCGCGGTATTCTGGAAAACATGAGCGGCTTTGACCGTGTGCGCCTTGAGTTCCTGGTACCCTCCCGCGGCCTGTTCGGCTACCGCTCCGAATTCATGACCGATACCCGCGGCGAAGGCATCATGAGCAGCGTTTTTGAGCGCTATGAGCCTGTGAAGGGCGATATTCCCCATCGTTCCGTGGGCGCGCTTGTCTGCCATGAAGACGGCGAGGCCAACAGCTACGGTCTGTTCTATGCGCAGGAGCGCGGCACCCTGTTCATCGGGCCGCAGACCCCTGTGTACAAGGGCATGATCTGCGGTCAGAATGCCCGTCCGGATGATCTGGTTGTCAACGTCTGCCGTCAGAAGCATGTAACCAACATGCGCAACGCTGCCGCTTCCGAGGACAGCCTGCGTCTGGTTTCCATCAAGCCCCTCACCCTGGAAGAATGTCTGGAGTTCATCGATGATGACGAGCTCCTTGAAATCACCCCCAAGTCCCTGCGCATGCGCAAGCGCGAGCTGAATCACGAGCTCCGTGCCCGCATGGCCTTCCGCGCCAAGCAGGGTCAGTGACCCTGCACCCCGGACTGCTGCCCCTTTACAGGGGCAGCAGGGCGGGTGCTTTGTGTTTGTGGCGGCAGCGAAGGCCGCCGGAGACAATACAGTGCCTCCGGCTCGCTTGTGCGCGTTTCCCTTCGGCTGCGGCTGGCGTAGCGAGCAGCGTGAGCACCTCATCCATCATGGAAAGCGCCAAGCCGCGCACGCTTCCCCTTCCAGGGGAAGCTGTCACCCGAAGGGTGACTGATGAGGTGCTTCCCGCTGCAAGCCTCTTCAGCTGCATCCGCCAGCAGCCTCTTCTTGGATCACACAAGCTGGATGAACGCCCTTCCCCTCCAGCTTCCCCATGAGGAGAAGCTCCCGCGAAGCAGGTGAAGAGGTGTCTCCCACGCAACTCCCTTTATTTTCTCTCATTCGTCCCCACCCCGGAAAGGAGGTTCCTTCCAACCATGAAATCGACTTTTATGCGTATTCTGGCCCTGCTCCTTTGCATCTGCCTTTTGCCGGTATACGCTTTTGCGGAAACGCGCTTTGAGGACATTAACGACGGCACCCCCGTCACACACTCCGATTTTGAACTGTCTTTCCGCCTGTACGCAGACGGCTGGCCCGATGACGGCAAGCTGCATTATCAGGACTGGGAAACGTTCCTGAACAAGCTCAGTCTGC
The DNA here is from genome assembly GCA_017547285.1 of Clostridia bacterium. GTDB lineage: Bacteria > Bacillota > Clostridia > Christensenellales > Aristaeellaceae > Limiplasma. The sequence continues at coordinate 38,775 of JAFYQB010000002.1, read as the reverse complement.
GCGGCAGCATGGATTCGCAGAGCTTTCCCGCTGTTTTTGACCGCGTGTATTTTGACGGCGGAATGTATCTGAACGACAAGCTGACCATCCCCTTTGAGTATGACGGATATTCCAGCTTCCGCTACCTGCGCTCTCCTGCGCTGGGCGGCGCGAGCGTGCATTTCCAGATGTTCAACTTCTTCCAGTTCATGCTCAAACCCTACTATTACATGTACATGCCCACGCAGTACATCGCGCTGGCGCTGTATCCCGAAGCGTGGATCGAAATGTGGCAGAAGTACGCGCAGCCCATTTCCGCCGCTGCGGCGGGCGAGGGCGACCGCGTGATCAGCCATGACGCGCTGACGGCGCTTTCGCAGCAGCTCAACGATATCATTCTTGTGGATGATTACAGCAAGGCGTATTACTTCATCACCTGCCTGCTGACGGATCTGGGCATGGACTGGACGGCGTCGGACAAGCTGGCCGCGTGGGATCTGCTTCTGGAATATCTGGATCCGGAGCAGAAAGGCATGACGATCGCCCAAACCGAGCATGCTGAAACATGGACGGTAGGGGAGACTGTCATTTATGAAAAGAACGCCGCGGCGGATGAAACCACCTGCAGGCTGTACCTGCCCGATCCTGACGGCTACGAATTCAGTGTTGAGCTCCGCCGGACCGCTTCGGAGGTTACAGCCGAAATGCTGATCCTTCTGGACGGCGAGGAGTATTTCCGCATTTCCGCCGGAGCGGACGGACTGCCTGAAGAAGGCCAGCTGACTGCACAGGGCAATGTGCGGGCGGAATTTTCCGGAAGTGCGCTGTATGAGGAGATCGCCCCCATTCATGTGCAGTTTGATTACAGCCGCACGGCGGATGCGCTGCCCTATGATATGAGCATGAGCATCAGCCTCATCAACAACGAAACGCAAAAACCCTGTCTGGGCGTTGCCTACACGGCTGCCGTGGAGGAATTGCCCTATACCGCGCTGGTGGAACGACCCTATGACGATCAGGAGGATTTCTTCCACCTGAACGAAAGTTTCATTGAAGAATACAAGGAACGCTTCCTGCCCGCGCTTGTGCTGGCCGCCGCGCCCGTTGCGCTTGAAGTGCCTGCCGGCGTGCTGAGCGATGCGATCGCTTATATGGATGAAACCGGCATTCTGGCCTTTATGGGCATTGAATGATGGAGGAGACATGCAAGACAAGCCTTTGGAAAAGAAAAGCCAGAGCCCGCTGTACCAGCAGCTGATGAGCCGACTGAAAAACGATATCAAAGCAGGGATCTATGCGCCCGGCGCCCGCATTCCCAGCGAGCAGCTGCTGTGCGATACCTATGCCGTAAGCCGCGTGACCGTGCGAAAGGCCATGCAGGATCTGGTGCAGGAAGGCCTGCTGGTGCGCCGTCAGGGCAAGGGCACCTTTGTAGCGCAGGAGCGTATTCAGCGCGACCTGCAGCAAATCACCAGCTTTTCGCAGGCGTGCCGTCAGAACGGCCATACCGCCGGCGCGCGTCTGATCAGCGCCGAAATGGTGAACGCCGCTGCTGAGGACGCTGAAAAACTGGGCCTGCCGGCGGACAGCCTTGTGGTGGAGATCATCCGCCAGCGCTTGTGCGACGGCGAACCCGTCATGCTGGAAGTGAACCGTTTCCCCGCCAAATATGCGTTTCTGCTGGATATGCCGGCGGACGGTTCGCTGTATGAGGAGCTGATGAAGCAGGGGCTGATTCCCTCCTCAGCCGTGCATGATATTTCGCTGGGACACGCCACGCCTATGGCGGCGCGCCAGCTGGGCTGCCAGCCGGGCGATGCGCTGCTTCTGCTGGATGAAACGGTTCTTGACCAGCACGGCGAACCCCTGCACCTGAGCCGCCAGTGGATCCGCGGCGACAAGTACACATTCCGAATCTAAGGTGATTTTATGGCAAAATTCGCCCTGTTTGTGGATCTGGAAAACTGCGGCGCGAAGGTGGAGACCCTGCTTTCGGTGCTGGAAAAGGTCAAGATCCGCGGCGATATTCTGCTGGGCAAGGTGTACGGCTACACCGACAAGTACTCCGATCTGAAGGAAGTGCTGCTCAGCAATACCTTTACCGTGGTGCCCAGCCTGCGCTACGGCATCAGCCAGAAGAACAACGCCGATATCCTTCTGGTAATCGATGCGCTGGAAGTGGCCTACACCAACCCGCTCATTGACAGCTTCTGCATCGTATCCGGCGACAGCGACTATACGCCGCTGGTGGGCAGGCTGAAGAGCATGGGCAAGTTTGTGCTGGGCATCAGCCGTTCCGAGGCAGCCAGCAATATTTTCATCAACGCCTGCAACGAATTCCAGTTTCTTGAAAACGTGGGAGCGAGAACCCGCAAACCCACCGGCAAAAAGAAGGCTGCCGCCGATAAGGAGCCGCTGGATGATCAGGAACTGAACAAAATCCTTGTGGGCATTCTGGAAGAGCAGAACGACCGCGACGAACTCTACGCCAGCGAGCTCAAAGGCATTCTGCTTCGTCTGCGGCCGGATTTCAATGAAAAAGCGTTTGGCTGCGCCACCTTCGGCAAGCTTTTGGATAAGCTGAGCAAACAGTTCGGCGCACTGCATATCCGGTCGGATAACTTTAACGTGATGGTTTCCACAGCCGTTACCGCCAAGGAATCCGAAACGGCCCAAATGACCCGCGATAACTGGAAAGCCCTTGTAGGCGAGCAGCTTGCACGCTACAAGGAGGATGGATTTGAGCGCATCAATCCTTCCATCCTCAAAGCGGATCTGCAGGCCAGCTACCCGAACTTTACGGAAAAATCGCTGGGCTTCAAGCGGTTCAGCGATCTGCTCAAAGCCATGGAAAAAGACAAGCTGATCACTGTCGAGATGGATGAGCAGAAGAATATGCTGATTAAAGTGTCGTAAGGAAACGAAGTGAGTTGGCGGTGAGCCACCTCATCAGTCACCCTTCGGGTGACAGCTTCCCCTTGAGGGGAAGCGTGCGGAAGGGCTTCGTTCCCTGCGAATGCCTTCTCCTTGAGGAGAAGGTGTCAGGCCGCAGGCCTGACGGATGTGGTGAAAGCGTTTGGAACGCAGAATGTATGAGCAACGCATTCACCTCATCAGTCACCTTCGGTGACAGCTTCCCCTCAAGGGGAAGCCAGTGTCGGTCCCCGCCTTGCGCACGAAGTGCGCAACCCAAGGATTCTTAAGGGGCTTTGCCCCTTAAGCGGGATCCAAGGGCAGAGCCCTTGGCCCCGTTCGTATCATAAAGGAGGTATTCCCATGCCGGAAGGATTTGCCCGCGTTGCTGCTGTTAGCCTGCCTGTTCATCTGGGCGATGTGCAGGCCAATTTGAAGGAGATTCTGGCTGCCATGGACGCGCTTGAAAAGAAGGGCGTACAGGCGGCGGTGTTCCCGGAACTGTGCCTGACCGGCGCGACTCTGGGCGATCTGGTGCTGCGACGGGAGGTGCAGAAAGCCGCATGGGATGCGCTGATGGAACTGGCGGAGCACTCCGGCTCCATGGCGGTGGTCGTGGGCCTGCCGGTCAGCGTGCGCGGCAGGCTGTACAACTGCGCTGCTGTTTTGCAGGACGGCTGCGTGGACGGCCTGGTGCCGCAGGCGGCTCCGGAGCAGAGCCGCTGGTTTGCCGACGGCGCGGATGTGTATGAGGAGCTGCAGACCCGAAACGGCAAAACGGTTCTTTCGGCGGACCAGCTGTTTGATACCGGCCGCTTTGTGTTTGGCGTGGAGGTGGGCGCAAATCTGTGCGCAGCCAACGGCCGCAGCACGAAGCTGGCGCTGGAAGGCGCGGAGCTGATCCTGAATCCTGCTTCCGCCAGCGCGCGCGTGGGCCGTCAGGACCGCCGCAAAACCATGATTCAGGCGCACACCGCGCGTTTGCATGCGGGCTATGCCTTTGCCTGCCCCGGTTTTGGCGAAAGCACCGGCGATCATGTGTATGACGGCTGCACGCTGGTGGCCGAAAACGGCGCTGTGCTGGCCGAAGGTGAACGCTACTGCCTGACCGGCGGCATGGCTGTTGCGGATGTGGATCTGGAACTGCTGCGTTTCCAGCGTCAGAAGGACGCTGCGTTCCATGCTGCGCCCGGCAATGAGATGCGCGTGAATCAGGGTTTCTATCCCTTTGAAGCGCCGCTGCCGCTTCTGCGCAGCTATGATCCGCTGCCCTTTGTGCCCAAAACCGAGGAAGGCCTGGAAGAGATCGCGCAGATCCAGTGCATGGGTCTGGCCAGCCGTCTCAGGGCCATCCGCTGCGAAAATCTGGTCATCGGCGTATCCGGCGGTCTGGATTCCACGCTGGCGCTGCTGGTGGCTGCCCGTACGTTTGATCTGCTGGGCATCAGCCGCAAGGGCATCCATGCCATCACCATGCCCGGCATGGGTACCGGCGCGCGCACCAAGACCAACGCAGACCGCCTGATGGAGGCGCTGGGCGTATCCGCCAGCGAAATTCCGATCGGCCCGGCGGTCAAACAGCACTTTGCCGATATCGGCCAGCCGGAAGGCAAGCACGATGTGACCTATGAAAACTCCCAGGCGCGCGAACGCACCCAGATCCTCATGGATTATGCCAACAAGGTCAACGGCATTGTGCTGGGCACCGGCGACCTGAGCGAGGAAGCCCTGGGCTTCTGCACCTATAACGGCGACCACATGAGCATGTACAACGTCAACTGTACCGTGACCAAGACCTGTCTGCGCAGCCTGACCTGTTATCTGAGCGCACACAGCTTTGATGCGGAAGTAGCGGCCATCTGTCAGGACGTGGTGGATACGCCGGTCAGCCCCGAATTGCTGCCCGTGACCGAGGGCGAACTCAACCAGCGTACCGAGGACATTCTGGGCGATTACGCGCTGCATGATTTCTTCCTGTATCACTACATGGAAAGCGGCGCAGACCGCGAAAAGCTGCAGATGCTGGCCGAGCATGCCTTCCGCGGCGTGTACGAACCCGAAAAGATCGCTTCGCAGCTCAAAACGTTCATCTGGCGTTTCTACACCCAGCAGTTCAAGCGCAGCTGTGCGCCGGACGGTCCGCAGGTGGGCCCGGTCAGCCTCAGCCCTCGCGGCGGCTGGGATGCGCCGTCGGACATCAAACCGATTGGTTAATGGAAAACAGGCTCTTTGCATAGCATGTAAGGAGCCTGTTTTTTGATGAAAAACGGTAGAAAGGGCTTGACAAACCATGGCAGGAATGGTATAGTATCTGAGGTTAGTTAAGATTAACTAACAAAAAGAAGGGAGTTGCTTTCATGAATCTGATGAAGGTAGAGACCGGCAAGCAGTATATGATCCAGAATATTGCGACCAACGATCACGAAATGGATGCTTTCCTGTTTTCTCTGGGCTGTTACAGCGGCGAGCCGGTAACGGTGATTTCCCGCATGAGGCGCAGCTGCGTGATCGCCGTGAAAGACGCCCGCTACAATATCGATTCTCAGCTGGCGGAATCCATCGTCGTACACTGAGCCATGAACGCAGCAAAGCAATGCTGCGCGTTTTTTGGCAAACGAGTTAGTCTAGTTTAACCGCAAATTTGATCAATGGGATGCATAAGCATAAACCGGGAGGAACAACTGGAATGAAAATCGCACTTACGGGTAACCCCAACAGCGGCAAAACCACCATGTTCAACGCGCTGACAGGCCGCAGCGAGCGCGTGGGCAACTGGGCAGGCGTGACCGTGGACAAGAAGGAGCATCCCGTCAAAAAGATCTTCTGCAATGGCAGCGAAGAAATCGTGGCCGTTGACCTTCCCGGCGCTTATTCCATGTCTCCGTTTACCAGCGAGGAGAGCGTGACCAGCAGCTATGTGAAGAATGAAAACCCCGATGTGATCATTAACATCGTGGACGGCACCAACCTGAGCCGCAGCCTGTTCTTTACCACACAGCTGTTGGAACTGGGCATCCCGGTGGTGGTGGCGCTCAACAAAGCGGACATCAACACCAAAAAGAAAACCGCCATCGATGTGGCGGCGCTGAGCGAAAAGCTGGGCTGTCCCGTGGTCGCCACCGTGGCGGATACCGGCGAGGGACTGGACAAGGTGATCGCCGCTGCTATGGCGCAGCGCCATCATGTGCAGCGCGCGCCCTATGATCAGGGCGATGTGGATCTGACCAGCCGGGAAGCTGTTGCCGCTGCCGACCGCGAACGCTTCCGCTTTGTCAACGGCATTGTTGCGCAGGTGGAAAAACGCAGCGTGTTTACCAGAGACCGCAACTCGCAGGACAAATTTGACGCAGTGATCACCAACCCGGTTTTCGGCCTTGTGATTTTTGCGGTGGTCATGTTCCTGGTGTTTGATATCTCCCAGTCCACGCTCGGCCCGTGGATTGCGGATACGCTGGTGGCGTGGATCGAAACCTTCCAGGAATGGGTGGGCGGTCTGATGGAAAATGCGAATCCGCTGCTGTACGCCCTGCTGGTGGATGGTATGATCGGCGGCGTGGGCGCGGTGGTCGGTTTCCTGCCGCTGGTGATGGTGATGTACTTCCTGATCGCACTTTTGGAGGATTGCGGCTACATGGCGCGCGTCTCCGTGGTGCTGGATCCCACGTTCAAGAAGGTCGGTCTTTCCGGCAAATCCGTGATTCCCTTTGTCATTGGCACCGGCTGCGCCATCCCCGGCGTCATGGCCTGCCGCACCATCCGCGATGAACGCGAGCGCAAGGCTACGGCCATGCTTGCCCCGTGGATGCCCTGCGGCGCAAAGCTGCCGGTCATCGCCCTGTTTGCCGGCGCGTTCTTTGAGGACGCCTCCTGGGTGGGTACGCTGATGTACTTTGTGGGCATTCTGCTCATCTTCCTGGGCGCGCTGCTGGTCAACCGCATCACCGGCAGCAAGAACCGCAAGAGCTTCTTTATCATGGAACTGCCGGAGTATAAAATCCCCAGCCTCAAGCGTGCGTTCCTGTCCATGTGCAGCCGAGGCTGGAGTTACATTGTGAAGGCCGCCACGGTCATCCTGCTGTGCAACACCGCCGTGCAGATCATGCAGACCTTTACCTGGTCGCTCAAAATGGCGGAAACGGCCGAACAGTCCATTCTGGCTTCCATCGCGCATCCCTTCGCCTATGTGCTGGTGCCGGTGGTAGGCGTTTTGAGCTGGCAGCTGGCTGCCGCCGCTGTGACAGGCTTTATCGCCAAGGAAAACGTGGTCGGTACGCTGGCCGTGTGCTTTGTAGGCCTTGAGAACCTGATCGATACCGAAGAACTGGCTCTGATGGAGGGCGCTGGTGCGGAAGTGGCCACCGTGTTTGCCATCACCAAAGTAGCCGCGCTCGCCTACCTCATGTTCAACCTTTTCACCCCGCCGTGCTTTGCAGCCATCGGCGCGATGAATGCCGAACTCCGCGACCGCAAATGGCTGTGGGGCGGCATCGGACTGCAGCTGGGCACGGGCTTTACCATTGGTTATCTGGTGTACCAGATCGGCACGCTGATTACCACCGGTTCTTTCGGCGCTGGTTTTGCGGGCGGTCTGATCGCGGTGGCGGCCATGGTCGGCGTGGTGGTATCCCTTATCCGCAAATCGGATGCTTCTGTTGCAAAGGAGAAAGTACATGGTTAATGCAATCGCCATTCTTGTGCTGCTGCTGATCGTTGGCGCAGCGGCAGGATATGTGTACAAGGCAAAAAAGAGCGGACAAAAATGCATTGGCTGTCCGCATGCCAAAAAGTGCGCTGCCCAGGGAAACGGGTGCGCATGTCAAAGCAAATAAAGCAAAAAGCCTGCTGCCGGGAAAGGCAGCAGGCTTTTTTGATATGCGGTTTGAAGGGGGGAGACAATGGTCAGCCATTTACTTTGCATACCGCGCACTCATACGGCTGATAGCTTCCGTCTGCCGTTTCGCGGTTCAGGTTGGCAAGCAGCGGCGCATCGCACTCGAAGGGCAGCGCAATGGTCTGCTCCTGTGCAAAGTTGCAGATCACTGCATAGCGCTCGCCGTCCAGCGTGCGGGTGTAGATGAAGAACTCATCCTCCGGCCTGGAGACGACCTCAAAATCGCCGTCCAGCATGGCGGAAGTCTGGGCGCGCAGTTTGAGCAGCGCCTGATAGAAGCGGAAGATGGAACGTTCGGAAGCCAGATCATTTTCCAGATTGACTTCCTTCTGACGGCTGTGGTAGGCGATCCACGGCTTGTCGGAGGCGCTGAAACCGCCGCCGGGCTGGCTGTTCCACGCCATGGGGTGACGCGCGTTGTCGCGGCTGCCGAAGTTGATCTTTTCAATCGCCTCTTCGGCGCTCATGGTCTGAATGAATTCCTTGTAGGCGTTCTTGCTTTCGATGTCATCAAACTGCTCAATGGTATCGTAATGAGCGACCGTGGTGCCGAACTCCTGACCCTGATAGATGAACGGCACGCCCTTGAGCAGGTAGAACATGGCGGCGGCGCAGGTAGCGGATTCATAACGCTTGTCCTGATCGTTCATCATGCGGGAAATGAACTCGATGTTATCGTGGTTATCGGTAAACAGGGAGTGCAGAAGACCGTACTGCGCAGTCTGTTCCTGCCAGCGGATCAGGATATCGCGCACCACGCGCATGCTCTGGGGATCGCGGGTGAATTTGTCCTTGCGGCCTACCTTTACGTGGTTGAACTGGAACAGCGTGCTCAGCTCGTTGCGTTCCGGAGCGCAGTGACGGTTGATCTCGTCAATGTCCTCCGCCCAGCATTCGCCCACGGTGAACAGGTGCTTTGTCTTTTCACGGCCGAACAGCGCCTGAATGAACTCGTGCAGCCTGGGGCCGAAGCAGTTGCGTCCGCCGGGATAGATGCTGCCGTCCATATCCTTGGAGATCTGGTCGATCACGTCGATGCGGAAACCGTCCGCGCCCATATCCACCCAGAAATCCACTACGTCCTGCATGGCCTTGACCACCGCCGGATTGTTCCAGTTGAGGTCGGCCTGGGTGATGGCATAGGAGTGCAGGTAGTACTGGCCGCGCATTTCATCATATTCCCAGGCGCTGCCGCGGAAGGAACTCTTCCAGTCGTTGACGGGTTCATCATACCAGTAGTAGAAATCGCTGTAGGGATTATCCTTGCCCTTGCGGGATTCCTGGAACCACTTGTGGGCGGTGGAGGTGTGGTTGGGCACCAGATCCAGAATGACCTTCATATCGCGCGCATGCATCTGAGCGATCAGTTCCTTCATATCCTCCATGGTGCCGAATTCATCCATGATGTCGCAGTAATCAGCCACATCATAGCCGTTGTCATCGTTGGGGCTCTTGAAACAGGGGGAGAACCAGATGGCGTTCACGCCCAGCTCCTTCAGATAATCCAGACGCTGCGTTACGCCGCGCAGGTCGCCGATGCCATCTCCGTTGGTGTCCTGAAAGCTGCGGGGGTAAACCTGATAAATGACCAGACGCAGAAAATCCTGATATTTGGGATCCATCGTTTTGTTCCTCTTTTCGTTGCGATGTTTACAGCAGAAAACGGTTTTCGCCTGCGGTGAGTTCATATTCCCTGCCGCCGTATACGAAGGCGGCGGGCTGGTTTTCGGGTACTTCGATCACGAAGGACACGCCTGCTTCGGTCTTTTCCCAGGATACGTTCACCTTGCCGGCAGGCAGCATGCGCCAGCCGCTCGCTTTGTTGAGCTGATCCACCGCCACGGGTGCGATCACGATCCGGCTATAGGCGGCGCAGCCGTCCTTGGCGCGGATGCCCAGCAGGTAATCGTACAGGTACGCCACCACCGCGCCGAACATGGGATGGTTGTGGGAACGGTCGCTCAGCGAACCCGGCCAGTATTCATACAGCGTGGTCGCGCCCTGCTTGCGCATGCCGTCAAAGGACGTGTAGTCTTCGGACAGCAGCAGCTCCACCGCCAGCTGACCGTCGCCGCGCTCAAACAGAATGCGGGTAACGATATCCGTGCCGAAAATGCCGGTATCAAAGCGGCCCAGCTTGCGGTAGTGATCCACCATATTCTGATAGGTGCGCTCGCTGCCAAGGCCGATATCCAGCATAAAGGCGTTGGAGCCCTGTACATTGCCAAGGAAGTTGTCGTCCCACTTGTTGAAGTAGCAGTCCATCAAAGCCTGCTTGCGCTTGGCAATTCGTTCTTCATACAGGGGGATATCCTGTTCGCTGCCAATCAGATGGCAGATGGCGATGCAGCGTTCCATGGACTTGATGTAGAAGTAATTGTTCACAAACGGCGCGGGCAGCACCACGGAAACCGGCGGGCACCAGTCGCCCAGACACCACTCGCCTTCCTTGTCGGTAATAACAAGATCGTTGCGGGAACGGGATTCCAGATAATCAAAGTAGCGCTTCATGGCGGGGTAGTACTTGGCCAGTACGCTGGCATCGCCGTAGTGGCTGTAATGCTGCCACGGCACTTCCACAATGGCGCATCCCCAGCCGCCGGGGCCGCCGCCGGAGCGCACATACGGCGCGGTGTACTGGATGTGGCCGGTGTGCACATCCTGCGAGTCGGCAATATCCTGCATCCATTTGCGGTAGAAGCTTTCCGCATTCAGCATGCTCATGGCGGTGTGGCAGATGAGCTGACCATCGCCGGTGTAGCCGCGGCGTTCGTTGTGGGGGCAGTCGGAGGGGATGCCCGCGTGCATATTGGTCAGCTGGGTGTTCAGGAACGTATCATGCAGCCAGTTGAGCAGATCGTTATCGCAGGCAAAACCGGAAGCCCGTTCCACATTCGTGTGGATGACCTGCACATGCACGGGTTCCGCATCGCCCTTTATGGCAAAATAACGGTAACCGAACCATGTGAACGCAGGCTCCACCAGGCGTTCCGCGCCGTCTGATACGAAGTGGAAATACTGGTTGTGCGTAAAGTTCGGATCGAACTTGCCGTCTTTGGTGAGTTCTTCGGAGAAAATGACTTCCACGCGCTCGCCCCTGGCGGCGTGCAGCTTGAAAACGGGATAACCGGTGGTGTTCAGACCGCAGTCGTACACGGTCACGCCGTCCTCCGTGTAGAGCTTAATGGCAGGCAGGGTGCGGATCACGCGGTCATAGGGGCAGTCGGTAAAAGCATATTCCGTTTCCGGCGCGCGGGCGGGCACGGCCTGCGGCCATGCGGAATCATCCGCGCCGGCAGCGAACCATTCGGTTCCGCCGTTGGCATAATCGTGCACCTCGCGCTTGACCAGATTGGATTTCTGCACATAGCTGGGCAGGATGCGGTCGTTTGTGCCGGAAGCAAAATCAAACGCGCCATTTTCGTCCTCGCCCCAGATGCGCCAGATGGCCTTGGCACGGCCATAGGCCACGTCGGGCGTGCGGCAGTACCAGCCGGAACCAAAATGAACGGCGATCACGTTGTCGCCATTGCAAAGCAGGGGGGTGATATCGTATTCCGGCACATAGAGATGGTGGCTGGTCAGCTTTTCATCCACCGGATAGTTGGCACGGGGTTCATATTCGCTGTTGAGCGGCTGAAACAGATCCTGGCCCACGCGCTGGCCGTTGATATAGCAGTGAAAAAAGCCCAGACCCACCACGCGGATCATGGCCTTCTGGACGTTGTGAACCGTAAAATGGCCGCGCAGGATAAAAGCGTCCTGCGCATCATCCGTAGAAGTCAGCCAGATAGCGTTGTTGAATACTTCGTGCAGATTCATAATTTCCCTCCGGAGGTTTTTGTTATTATATCATGGCGTTGGATGCTTGACAATGTTCCCAAAGCGCTTTGGCGATGGATTCCAGATGCCGGTTATCCGTGCCGCAGCAGCCGCCCCAGATGCGGATGCAGTCCAGTTCTGTCAGCTTCATCATATCCGCCGCCAGTTCTTCGGGCGAGGAGGTGAGCAGCACGGGGGAAGCATCCAGCTCGGCATAGGTGAGCGGAGCGGCATTGGCCTGAATGCCTGCGAAGCGGCTGCGCACCTGTTTCGTCTGATTAAGCGGCTGGGTGAGCGCGGCGTAGACAAAGCGCGGATGCACACAGTTGGTCATGTAACGGACGGGTTTGTTTCGGGTGATGCTGTCGATATAGCCGATAGCATCGTGAATGGACGTGCCGTCCAGCAGCCTGCCGACGCCCTGAATGGTAAAACTGAGCAGGTAGGGCAAACCGGTGGGATCGATGGCGCGGGCGATGCCCGCCGCTTCGGTCAATGATGGAATCAGCGAAGGATAGAGAAAATCCACGCCTGCCTGATGGAAATGCTCCACCGTCCAGCTGTGAAAATCATAGGCGTCCTGTTCGCCCAGCGCCCCATCTGCAGAATAGGCGTTTCCCCGATTGCCCATCTGCCCGCCTACATACATTTCAATGCCGCTTGATTGCTGAACGCTGCGCAGGAGAGATACGTTTCCGGCAATGACCTCCCCGGTGCGGCCTGCCTGTTCGAGCGTTTCACGGTTGGTGCGGCGGGTGGGCGTTGCGGCCAGAAAGGGGAAGCCGTACCGGCGGGCCACATCAATATACTGGTTCCAGAGAGCCTTAAGGGCGGTGGCTTCCGTTTTGGTGCGGTAAAAATCACCCATGGTGATATAGCGGTTCATGGCAAGCCTGTATTCTCTTTTCAGCCGTTCGCCCAACGCGCCTTCCATCAGGATGACGGAGTGTGTTTCCAGACATTCTCTCATTCCCATACGGCAGGCCTCCTTTGTTTGCTGATGTCTATTATAGCATATTTCCAGACACTTGACGAACGTTTGCTTCTTGCACTACAATAAAGAAGGAGATCCGACCGCCCGATTCTTCTTCATTATTCAGCCATCATTCATCCGGGAGCGAAGGATATCCAACAATCCGATACGAAAGGAAGGAACGCCATGTTTGGATTCCGCCCCGAAGGCCGCCGCGTGAAGGAAATGGATCCCATTGTAAAGATGATGCCCTACATCATGCCCATGCGCTGCGACGCACAGGTGTTTCTGGACTACGATGTGGACTATGATCCCCTGATGCGCTTCATCGCCCAGAAAAGCCGCGAAGGCTGCAAGATCACCTTCATGGAGATCGTGATCGCCGCGTTCGTGCGCGCTGTATCCCAGGTACCCGAGATCAACCGTTTTATTATGAACAAGCAGTTCTTCAACCGCAAGGAGCTGACCGTCAGCTTCACCCTGCTTTTGGACACCGAGGACGGCAGCATCAAGGAAAACGCCGTCAAGATCTTCTTTGATCCTTCGGATACCATCTTTGATGTATCCGCCCGAATCAAGAAGGTTGTGGAAGCCAACCGCCATGAAGAAACCTCCACCTTCCTGCTCAAGCTTGCCAACATGCTCCTGAAGGTGCCGGGTCTGCCCAATCTGGTGGTAGGTCTGGTCAAACTGTTGGACCGCTACGGCCTGTGCCCCAAGGCGCTTTTGGACATTCTGCCCTTCCACACCAGCATGTTCATTACCAACAACGCCTCCATCGGCCTCATGCGCGTGTATCACCACATCTACAACTTTGGCAATACCAGCGTATTCTTCGGCATGGGTGTTCCCAAGCGGTTCAACACCGTGGACGGCAAGGGCAATGTGGTGCGCAAGTGCCAGCTGCCCATTGGCATTACCGTGGACGAGCGCGTGTGCGCAGGCGCGACCTATGCCAAGTTCTTTGCTGTGATGAAGCAGTGCTTCCTGCACCCCGAGTCGCTGGAAACAGCGCCCGAAAAGGTGTTTTACAACGAGGGCGCGGAGTTCCATGTGGAAAAGCCTGCCGACGCCTTTGTGCCCAGGCCTGCCCAGCAGGAAACGCTGAGCGCCTGAATGAAAACCGGTCATGCGTTTTGCATGGCCGGTTTTGCCGTATTGACACCCCGTCAAAGGGTACGATATAATAAAGCAAATCTTTTCTGGAGGAAAATGGCATGAACCATCCCATTCGTGCTTCCATCCGAAACCTGCTTTTGATAATTGCCGTGCTGCTGACCGTATGCAGCTTTGCTGCGGCGGAGGAGCTTGTCAGCTACGATTTGTATATCAGCGAGGCGCAGAGCAACAACGATACAGACTGGGCGCTGGGTTTCCACGACTATATCGAGATCGGCAACCGCGGCAGTCAGACGGTCAAGCTGTCCCATTATTTCCTGTCCCGTGATGCCAAAGATCCCTTTGCCTGCCATCTGCCTTCGAAGGAGCTGGCGCCCGGCGAAGTGGTTCTGCTGGTGTGCGATGTGGATCTGCTGGGTCTGCGCCTGCCCAAAGAAGGCTGCGATCTCTACCTGCATCACCGCGACGGCGGCCTTTGCGACGGCGTTGAACTGCCCGCCATGGAAAACAATGTATGGCAGGCGGAGCACGGGCTGACCATGCTGCCTTCGCCGGGCTATGCCAATACCCAGGAAGGCGCGGCGGCCTACCGCGCGTCCTTTAACCAGAAGCTGGTCATCAGCGAGGTCATTTCCTCCAACAGCAGGCTGCTGCCCGTGAACGATGAATATTACGATCTGATCGAACTGCAGAATATCAGCAATGAATCCGTTCGCCTGAGCGATTACTATCTGTCGGATAAAAAGAACAATCCCTATCTGTGGCAGATGCCCGAAAAAGAGCTTGCCCCCGGCGAATGCTATGTGGTGCATGCCTCTGGGGACGAACTGGACGGCACTGCGCCCTTCAAGGTGTCCGCCACTGGCGAGGCGCTGTACCTGAACGATATGGACGGCGAATGCCTGGAGGCGCTGTATGTGCCTGCGCTCACGCCGGATACCTCTTTTGGACGCTATGGCGATGAACTGCGCTATTACGATCAGCCGACGATGGGGGAACCCAACCCGGACGGGTATCTGGGGATCACCCTCACCCCTCAAGCCAGCAAAAACAGTGGGCCGCTTGCACAAGCGGCCTCTGTCTTTCTAAACGGAGAAGGGAATATCTACTATACGCTGGACGGCAGCACGCCGGATGAACGCAGCGCGCTCTATGACGGCACGCCCATTGCGGTAACGGCCAGCACGGTGCTGCGGGTGCGCGGCCTTGCGCACAACAAGCTGTGGTCGCCGACCCGAACCTACACCTATCTGTTTGATACCGAAAAATACGAGCTGCCGCTGCTTTGCATCAGCGGAGAGCCCGGCGCGATCAACGGGCCCAAGGGCATTTATACCCAGTTTGAAAAAAAGTCGCTGGAAGCAGTGGTCAACCTGACGCTTTTGGAGGACGGGCAGGAGCGCTTCAGCGTGGACTGCGGCCTCAAAATTCACGGTCAGGGCAGCCGCCAGCTCAAAAAGAAGAGCTTTCAGGTGCGCTTCCGTGCGGAGTACGGCTGCGGGGAACTGGAATACAAACTGTTTGAGGATTCGGACGTCGCCTCGTTCAATGCGCTGGTGCTGCGCTGCGGATCGGAGGACGCCAACCGCGCCTTCTTCCGCGATGAATTTCTGACCTCTCTTACCGCCGAAACCATGCCGGAGGTGCTGTATCAGCGGCACAGACCGGTTAACCTGTTTGTGGACGGCGAATATTTCGGCGTGTACTACATCCGCGAAAGAGCAACGGATGATTTTGCTGCGGCGCATCTGGGCGGCGAAAGAAGCGACATCGACATGGTCAAGGGCTGGAGCGGGCAGGAGCACGGCAGCCGGGATGATTTTATGGCTCTTCTGCGCTTCTGCCGCAACCACAACATGACCAGACAGGAAAACTACGAGCATGTGGCTTCGCAGGTATCGCTGGAAGGATTTATGGATTACTACATCGCGCGCGCCTATACCGGCGACCGCGATTATCCCAACATCCGCCATGTGCGCAGCCGCGGGGGAGACGGGCTGTGGCATATCATCAACTTTGATATCGACTGGGGCTTCGGCACGTCGCCGGCGGCGCTCAGCGATATGATCGGCACCGTGAAGGACGGTCCCTCCATCAACACGGTCATCATTAATGCGCTTTTGCAGAACGCGGATTTCCGCGACCAGATGATCACCCGCCTGGCGTGGCACCTGCGCAATACCTATGCGCCGGAGCGCGTGATTGCGCATATCGACAAGCTGGCGGCGGAGGTGGCCAACGACCTCAGGTACAATTATGAGATCTGGTCCGGCACCTACGAGGGCTGGCTGGATCATGTGCAGTTCCTGCGCGACTTTGTGAAAAGCGAGAAAAACGACCGCGTAGCAACCATGGTGCGCAACGCGCGGTATGCATTCCGCATGAGCGAAGAAGAAATGGTGCATTATTTCGGCGACCTGTATGTGCCGCAGAAATGAGGAAAAACGCCAATCTTGCATTTTCTTCTCAAACAGGGTATACTGAGTGCAATCAAACCCGATCCATATCATCCATTTGCATAAGGAGGATGTTTTTGTATGAAACTAGGCGTGTTTAATCCCATTCTGGCTGGTATGAGCTTTGAAGATGCCATGAAGTACCTGGCCGACAGCGGCGTGCAGGCGGTGGAAATCGGCTGCGGCGGCTTCCCCGGCAAGGCGCACTGCGACCCCGCCGTGCTGCTCAATGATGAAGCGGAACTGGAAAAGTTCAAGGCGGTTCTGGAAAGAATCATCTGGAAATTTCCGCCCTATCCACCCACGGCAACGCCGTGCATCCCGATCCTGCCATTGCCAAGCAGTTCCACGATGATTTTGTGGGCGCTGTGCTGCTGGCGGAAAAGCTGGGCGTAAAGCGCATCATCACCTTCTCCGGCTGCCCCGGCGGCTCTCCCGAGGACAAGACCCCCAACTGGGTCACCTGCGCCTGGCCGGATGATTTTGGCAAGATTCTGGACTACCAGTGGAACGAGGTGCTCATTCCCTACTGGCGCGAGACCAGCGCTTTCGCCGCTGCCCACGGCATTGAGAAGATCGCTTTCGAAATGCACCCCGGCTTCTGCGTGTACAACCCCGAGACCCTCATGAAGCTGCGCAAGGCCGTTGGTCCCCTGATCGGCGCGAACTTCGATCCCAGCCACCTGTTCTGGCAGGGCATCGATCCCGTAGCCGCCATCCGCTATCTGGGCGACGCCATCTACTTCTTCCACGCCAAGGACACCAAGATCGATCCCATCAACTGCCCCGTCAACGGCGTGCTGGATACCAAGAACTTCACCGATGAAATCCACCGCAGCTGGATCTTCCGCAGCGTTGGCTACGGCCATGACTACACCGTGTGGAAGGATATTGTGAGCAACCTGCGTCTGGTGGGCTATGACGATGTGCTGTCCATTGAGCATGAGGACAGCCTGATGACTCCCACCGAAGGCCTGCAGAAGGCCATCAGCTTCCTCAAGGAAGTTCTGATCTTCGACGCAAAGAATACCGACGTATTCTGGGCATAAAACATGTTAGCGGGGGACGGCCCGGCGGGGTCGTCCTCCGTTCCATTTTCCGGGAATAGAACGATATAAAACGACATATTCCCCTTTAGGAGGTACTTTTATGGCTCGAATGTTTGGTACGGACGGCGTGCGCGGCATTGCCAACCGGGACCTGACCTGCGATCTGGCCTACCGGCTGGGTCAGGCCAGCGCGTATGTGCTGGCCAGCGATGTGCACCGCCCCACCATCCTTGTGGGACGCGATACGCGCATCAGCGGTGAAATGCTGGAAAGCGCGCTGGTATCGGGCATCTGTTCCGTAGGCGCGCGCGCCGTGCTGGTGGATGTGCTGCCTACGCCGGCCATTGCCTATCTGACCCGCTACTACGAGGCGGATGCGGGCGTGGTGATTTCCGCCAGCCACAACACGGTAGAGTATAACGGCATCAAATTCTTCGACAAGAACGGCTACAAGCTGCCGGACGCAGTGGAGGACAAAATTGAAGAACTGGTGCTGAGCGGCATGCCCGCAGATTATGAAATGCCCGTGGGCGGCAGCGTGGGCCGTCCTGTGCGCCAGCGCAACGCTACCCGCCGCTATGTGGATTTTGTGAAGGAAACCACCAACGTGCGCCTGGATGGTCTGCACGTGGTGCTGGACTGCGCTCAGGGCGCCAGCTATGAGGTGGCGCCCATGGTGTTCAAGGAACTGGGCGCGCAGGTAAGCTGCTACTACCACGAGCCGGACGGCACCAATATCAACGATCACTGCGGCTCCACCCACCCGGAACGCCTGTGCGAACTGGTGCGCGAATTGGGCGCAGACGTGGGCTTTGCCTTTGACGGCGACGCTGACCGCCTGATGGCAGTGGATGAACGCGGCCGCCTGATCAACGGCGACCAGGTGATGGCCATGCTGGCGGTGTACCTGAAGGAGCAGGGCCGCCTGCGCCAGAACACCCTTGTGGCAACCGTGATGAGCAACATGGGTCTGGACATCGCCATGAAAAAGCACAATATCAAGATGGAAAAAACCAAAGTGGGCGACCGCTATGTGCTGGAAAAAATGCTTGCCGACGGCTACAATCTGGGCGGCGAGCAGAGCGGTCATGTGATCCTGCTGGATTACAACACCACCGGCGACGGCCTGGTGACGGCCGTGCAGGTGATCAGCGCCATGGTCAACGCCAAGCAGCCCCTCAGCCGCCTGGCTGCCGTGATGCAGATGATGCCCCAGAGCCTGTACGCAGCCAACGTGCCGGACAGCAAAAAATACGACTACGCCAAGAATGAAAAGATCGCCGCCAAGATTGCCGAGCTGGAAGCCAGATACAAGGACCGGGGCCGCCTTGTGATCCGTGCCAGCGGTACGGAACCGCGCGTTCGCGTGATGATCGAAGGCCCGGATCAGCGCGAGATTGATCATGACGTGTTTGTTTTGAGCAAACTGATCGAACAGGAAATGAATAACTGATCCCCGATGCCGCCCGGAGCGCCCGGAGCGCCACGCTGCGCTCCGGGCGGTCAGGTCGTCGAAAAAGCTCGCCTGAGGCGATCTTTTCCGCCGAAGGATGCACCGTTTGCCTACTCGCCTGACGGCTCGCCGGGCGGCAAACGTTGTACGGAAAGCCTTGCTGCGCATGGCTTCCGAAGCTGACGCGCATGTCGTCAGCTTCGGAACAAACGTCGGAGGGCTGCGGCCCTCCGACGCCTCCTGATGGGGTTAGCGACAAGCTGACAGCCCGGAGCGCCACGCTGCGCTCCGGGCGTTTTTTGCTATTTGGCAAAACAACAACCATATTTTAGAAAGTTTGTGCATTCTGCTTGACTTTTTGAGGGGGGGTGTGATATATTGACCATACGAAATGGGTTTTGTATAGTTTGATTCCGTTTTGGAATCGCTGATTTGCTGTTAAAACAGCAAATTTTCCGTTTTAAGGGAAATTGAAACCGGTTTCAAAACTTACCTGCGCATCTCCCGTTTTGATCGGAAGAGCGGACCAAAATGAAAGGGGCGGAAAACCTTGGCCAAATCCAAACCCGTTGTGAACGACCAGCTGAGCTACAAAAAGCCAAGTTTCTGGCAGCTGCTGGTTCAGAACAAAACGCTCATCCTGATGTGTACTCCGGCAATCATCTTCTTCTTCGTGTTCTCATACATGCCCATGCCGGGTGCCTACATTGCCTTTACCAACTTCCAGTACAACAAGGGCATCTTTAACAGCCCCTTCATTGGCCTGCAGAACTTCAAGTTCCTGTTCATGAGCGGCCAGCTGACGCTGCTGCTCAAGAATACGGTGCTGTACAACATCGCCTTCATTCTGATCGGCAACCTGCTGCAGCTGATGTTTGCCATCCTGCTCAACGAAGTGGCAAGCAAGTGGTTCAAGAAGACCACCCAGTCCATGATGTTCCTGCCCTACTTCATTTCTGACGTTCTGGTCAGCCTGCTGGTTTATAACCTGCTCAACTACGACTACGGCTTCATCTCCAACCTGGTGCGCAACATGGGCAGCGAGATGGCCAAGGTGTACCAGATGCCCAATGCATGGCCCATCATCATCGTGCTGGTCAACCTGTGGAAGGGCACCGGCTACGGCACGGTCGTGTACTTTGCCGCCATCACCGGCATGGATACTTCCATGATGGAAGCCGCCCAGATCGACGGCGCCAACGGCTTCCAGCGCATCCGCTACATCACCCTGCCCACGCTTAAGCCCACGGTCGTCATCCTGTTCCTGTTCGCCGTCGGCGGCATCCTCAAGGGCAACTTCGGCCTGTTCTACAACCTGGTCGGCAACAACTCCATGCTCTTCAAGACCACGGATATCATCGAGACCTATGTGTACCGCTCCATGATGAACAGCTTCAACTTCGCGCAGTCCAGCGCGGTCGGCCTGTTCCAGAGCGTGGTGGGCTTCTTCATCGTCATCGGCGCCAACGCCTTTGCCAAGAAGCTGGATCCCGATTACGCCCTGTTCTGATTTCTGAGAGAAAGGAGAAGCTGTTATGTCCAACACCAACAATCAGGCCCCGGTCATCCTCAACCAGCCCAAGAAGATCAAGCTGGATATGTCCGACCGTATTATCCGCGGCTTTACCTATGTGCTCGTCACCCTGTTTTCCATCGCCTGCATCATTCCGTTCTGGATGGTTATCGCCTCTTCCTTCTCTTCGGAGGAAGCGATCCGCCGCACCGGTTTTACCCTGTGGCCCTCGGATTTTTCCCTGTTCTCCTATGAGCTGCTGTTTCGCTCCCCCGATCAGATGATCGGCGCGTATGTAGTGACCATTGGTCTGGCGGTTGTGGGTACGCTGATCGGCCTGTTCGTGATCTCCATGACCGGCTACGCCCTCCAGCGCAAGGACTTCCCCTTCCGCAACCACATCATGTTCTACATCTACTTCACCTCTCTGTTCTCTGCCGGTCTGGTTCCCTTCTATCTGCTGATCAAGCAGACCCTGAACCTTGCCGACACCTACTGGGCCATCCTTTTGCCCCTGCTGATGAGCCCGTGGCTGATCGTGCTGATGAAGAACTTCGTCAAGGCGATCCCGCACGAGATCACCGAATCCGGCAAGATCGACGGCGCTGGCGACTTCCGCATCTTCTGGAACCTGATCCTGCCCAGCATGAAGCCCGCTCTGGCCACCATCGGCCTGTTCCTGGCGCTGGCTTACTGGAACGAGTGGTACTACTCCAGCCTGTTCCTTTCCTCCAAGGTGCCCTACCGCCCCCTGCAGTATCATCTGTACAACGTCATCAACAAGGTGGCCAGCCTCAAGAACTCCATCGCGGGTTCCAAGGTTGTCGTTGAGGATCTGCCCGGCGAAACCCTCAAAATGGCTACCGCCACCATCGCTACCGGCCCCATCATTCTGCTCTACCCCTTCGTGCAGAAGTACTTTGTTGCCGGTCTGACCGTAGGCTCCGTGAAGGGTTAAAACTGATTCTCGGCGGCTGGTGCCGCTGAAAATAAATAACTTAAGGAGGACCCCACATGAAGAAGCTTGTTGCCCTGCTGATGGCGATGCTCATGGTTCTCGGCTGCGTTCCCGCTCTGGCCGAAGTTGACACTTCTGAGCATGTTGTCATCACCTACCTCGTAACCGGCGACATCCCCGCTAACCGCACTGATGAAGTGCTGGCCAAGATCAACGAAAAGCTGACCGAAAAGGTCAACGCTGAACTGGCTGTGCACTGGATCGAGTGGACCGACTGGACCACCAAGTACAACCTGGCTCTGGCTACCCAGAGCGGCGAAATCGACCTGATCGGTACCGCTACCGACTGGCTGAACGCCTGGCCCAACATCCAGAAGGGCGCTTTCCTGCCCCTGTCTGAAGAAATGCTGCAGACCTACGCTCCCCAGACCTGGGCGAACGTGCCTGCCGAAAACTGGGAACTGTGCTCCTACAACGGCGAGATCTATCTGATCCCCGAAGACGAGTATGCTCAGTGGACCAACCATGGCTTCCTGTACCGCGGCGACTGGGCCAAGGAAGCTGGCCTGGAAAACGGCGTGCATTCCTGGGCTGACCTGGCTGTGTACTTCCAGTACATCAAGGACAACAAGGAAGGCGTTATTCCGTGGGACGCCAACGGCAACGGCAGCTCTTACGCTCCCCAGATGGCCGGCGGCTGGCAGACCTCTCACACCCCCAACGTCTACATCGAAGGCATCGGCGTTGACCTGTTCTACGGCGAGTCCAAGGATGCTCCCTACACCCTGTCCAACTACTACATCGAGGGCGACGAGCTTGTAAACTTCGCCACCGAGATGAAGAAGTGGGCCGACGCTGGCTACTGGCGCACCGACGTTCTGAACTACACCGGCGACGTTGTGGCTGAGATGGAAGAGGGCCTGACCGGCGCTCACCAGCACCACACCCAGACCTGGACCGGCCAGCGCACCAGCCTGGAAAAGAAGCAGCCCGGCGCTGACGTGGGCTTCTTCTGGTTCGGCGAAGAAATGGGCAACGTTGTGGGTCTGAACATCACCCACGGCGCCATGGCCGTTGCCATGACCTCTCCCAACCCCGAGCGCGCTCTGATGGTTTATGACCTGCTGCGCAACGATCCCGAAATCTACCGCCTGATGCAGTACGGCATCGAGGGCGAAATGTACTCCCTGGATGAGAACGGCTACATCGTTCGTCCCGAAGGCTTCAACGATTCCACCGACGGCGTCAGCCTGAACTGGTGGTGGGGCCGCCGCGACGAGCTGGAACTGCGTTCCGCCGATCGTGACTGGGAAGCCATCGACGCTCTGTACGCCAAGTACGAGGAAGTCAAGATCAACTATCCCTACGGCCGCGTTGTGTTCGACCTGAGCAACATCCAGATGTACCTGGACAACCTGTCCAACGTGTACAATACCTATATGCCGCGCATCGTGTTCGGCATGGTGGATGATCCCGCCGCTTTCGTTGCCGAGTTCCGTCAGCAGCTGAAGGCCGCCGGCATCGACATCTGCATGCAGGAGATCCAGAACCAGATCAACGCCGCTTACGGCCTGTAATCTGATTTCTTCCGTTCTCTAAAGTAGAATAATACGGGGGCTGCCAGCGGGAATCCAATTCCCCCGGCAGCCCCTCATTTATGCAAATACGGAGGCAGTAATGAGCACCAAGATGAACCTGAACCTTGACTGGCGTTTCCACCTTGGCGATGAGGTGGGCGCGGACTTCATGGGCTGGGATGACAGCGCGTGGCGTGTGGTCACACTGCCGCATGACTGGTCCGTGGAGCATCCCTTTGACAAGGTCCATGCCAGCGGCACTGGCTATCTGCCCGGCGGCACCGCGTGGTACCGCAAGCATTTTATCCTGCCCGATGACGCAGCGGGCAAGCGCGTGCGCATTACCTTTGGCGGCGTGTACAAGCACGCCCGCGTGTGGGTCAACAGCAACTATCTGGGCCAGCGTGCCTTTGGCTACGCCACCTTCACCCACGATGTGACTTCCTTTGTACGCCCCGGCGAAAATGTGATCTGCGTGCGCGTAGAGCACAACGAAGTGGCCGATTCCCGCTGGTTCACCGGCAGCGGCATCTACCGCGACGTTACGCTGGAAGTGACGGATTTGTGCGCTTTTGAAACGGACGGCGTTTTTGCCGCGACCGAAAAGGTGGAAAACGGCACGGCTGCCATTAAAGTGCAGTATGAAACGCTGGGCGCGGACGGCGCAAAGTTTGTATTGAAGAAGCCCTGCGGCTGCATCGCAGCGGAAGCCGAAGCCTGCGGCGAAAAGGGCGAAGCATACCTGACTGTGCCGGAAGCCCGCCTGTGGGGGCCGGATGATCCTTATCTGTACAAGCTGGTGGCGCAGGCTGTCAAGGGCGGCGAAGTGACCGATGAGAATGTGATTCCCTTCGGTATCCGCACCATCCGCTTTGACTGCAATGAAGGCTTCTTCCTGAATGGTGTGAACATGAAGCTCAAGGGCGTTTGCGTGCATCATGACGCGGGCGCACTCGGCGCTGCCGTGCCCAAGGCCGTGTGGGCGCGCCGCCTGAAGGCGTTCAAGGCTGCCGGCTGCAACGCGCTGCGCACTGCCCACAATCCGCCGGACAGCCATCTGCTGGATCTGTGTGACGAACTGGGCCTGCTCGTCATGGATGAGGCTTTCGACGAGTGGGAAGGCGCCAAGAATAAGTGGTGGCAGGGCCACAACGTGTATCCGCCCAAGCGCTTCGGCTACGCCGAGGATTTCCCGCAGTGGCACAAGGCCGACCTGGAGGGCATGGTCAAGCGTGACCGCAATCATCCCAGCATCATTTTCTGGTCCATCGGCAACGAGATCGACTATCCCAACGATCCCTATGTCACCCCGCTGTTCAACGAAGTGCTGGGCAACAACGACGCCAACAAGCCCGCTGCCGAGCGCATGTACGATGTGCGCAAGCCCGACGCGGGCCGTCTGGCAGTGGTCGCCAAAGAACTGACGGACATCGTTCATGCGCTGGATACCACCCGTCCCGTGACGAGTGCCTTGTCCTTCCCCGAGCTGTCCACCCGAACCGGCTATGCCGACGTGCTGGACGCCTCCGGTTATAACTACAAGGAGCAGTTCTACGCGGAAGATCATGTCCGCTTCCCGGATCGCGTGATCTACGGCAGCGAAAACAGCCATTCCGCCGACGCCTGGTACTATGTAAAGGATAACGACTACATCTGCGGTCAGTTCCTGTGGACCGGCATTGATTTCCTGGGCGAATGCCGCGGCTGGCCCGTTCGCATCTCCCAGGCCGGTATGCTGGATCTGTGCGGCTATGAGAAGCCCCTCTTTGCCCTGCGCAAGGCGCTGTGGACCACCGAGCCCACCGTGCGTATCGCTGTGTGCGAAGCCGGTACCGAATACCGCCGCTGGGCGCAGCAGTTCGTGTGGGCTGGCGAGGAAGGCAAGCTGATGGAAGTCAACTGCTACACCAACGCCGCAAAGGTCGAGCTGTTCCTGAACGGGCAGTCCCTTGGCGTAAAAGAAATCGGCGATCATGACGGATGCGTGGCCAGCTGGGAGGTTCCCTATCAGGCCGGCGAACTGCGCGCAGTCATCGACGGCGCGGAGGATGTGCTCTGCACCACCGGCAAGGCGGAAAAGCTGTGCCTGAATCCCGACGTGACCGAACTGAAAGCCGACGGTCAGTCCATCGCTCAGATCGAAGTAACGCTCTACGATGCTGAAGGCCGCATCGCCGATACGCACAACGAGTGCGTCTTCTATCAGGTGCAGGGCGACGCTGAGATTCTGGGCATCGAAAACGGCAAGCCGGACGATCTCACGCCCTATGCCGAAACCTTCCGTTCCACCTACCACGGCCGCGCCCTGGTCTATCTGCGCGCTGGCCGCATGGCGGACGAAATCACCCTTCGCGCCTACACCCGCACTGGCCTGAAGGCGGAGTGTGGGATTACGCAGGGGTAATACGGGGGCCTCCGGCGGGCAGGGGCAGTGCCCCTGCACCCCATACCGCGCCCGTTTTACGGGCGCGGGGGATGAATTTCACGTTTGGTACTGCATCGAAGACCGCCGGAGGCCAAACAACGGCCTCCGGCTCGCTTGAGTGAGTTTCCTTCGATGAAACAATTGCATAAAGGCCGCCGAGGGTCAAACAACGACCCTCGGCTTGCTTTTTGCCCCGGAAAATCGTAGGGGCGACCATTGTTCGCCCGCAACGGCCAATTCCATAGAAAACGAATGTATGATAAGCGACCAGCCTCTCCAGCTTCCCCTTGAGGGGAAGCTGTCACCCGAAGGGTGACTGATGAGGTGGCCCAGTTCTTCGTCCAAACCTGCCGCAAGCAAACAAAACAGTTGCCCAAACCCCGCATGAATGATAAAATAAACCCAACGAACAACTGAACACCCCGAGGCCGCCAAGCGGCCTCGTACACGGGATTCCTAAGGGCGAAGCCCTTAGGCGGGGTTCAGGGGCGGCGCCCCTGGCCGCCGGAGGCCCCCGTAAGAAAGGAGTCTACCCATGCGTTACTTTGAACAGCACGGAAACGAACTCATCTGGCGCAACAAGGGCGAAACGCTCATCATCAGCCCATGGGGCGAAAACAGCCTGCGTGTCCGCTCCACCCTGCAGGGGGAGGTGCAGGACACACGCTTTGCGCTGCTGGAGCCCGAACAGGCTGAAGTGGAAATCGAGATCGAGGACATGCACGCCTGCATCCGCAATGGCAAAATCAAAGCGGATGTTGCGGTGGATGACTGGCATCGCCTGGCGGTGATTACCTTCCTCAACCAGAAGGGCGAGGTGCTTCTGCGCGAGACGGCGCCAGCCAATGCGCTCATGCTGCGCTCCCGCAAGTTTGAGCCGCATCTGGGCGGTGATTTTGCCCTGACGGCTACCTTTGAAGGGCAGGACGGCGAACACATTTACGGCATGGGTCAGTATCAGGAGGAAATTCTGGACTGGAAGGGCTGCACGCTGGAACTGGCGCACCGCAACTCTCAGGCCAGTGTTCCGTTCTATCTGTCCAGTCGGGGCTACGGTTTCCTGTGGCACAATCCGGCGATCGGCAGCGTCAGCTTCGGCGTGAACCGCACCACCTGGCATGCCGAAAGCACCAAGCAGCTGGATTACTGGATCACCGCAGGGGATACGCCTGCCGGGATCAGCCACGCCTATGCCAAAGCCACGGGCTTTGCGCCGGAAATGCCGGAGTACGGTCTGGGCTTCTGGCAGTGCAAGCTGCGCTACTGGAATCAGGAGCAGCTGCTCAATGTGGCGCGGGAGTACAAGCGCCGCGGCCTCAAAATTGATGTGATCGTGTGCGATTTCTTCCACTGGCCCAAAATGGGCGATTACCGCTTTGATCCCGAGTTCTTCCCGGACCCTGCGGCAATGGTGAAGGAACTGAACGAGATGGGCATTGAACTGATGGTCAGCGTTTGGCCTCAGATATCGCTCACCAGCGAAAACTACGAGGAAATGCTGCAGCAAGGCCTGCTGGTTCGCGCAGAGTACGGCGAGCAGATCGGCATGCGATTTGTGGAGGACAATATGTTCTTCGATGCCACCAATCCCCGCGCCCGCGACTATGTGTGGAAAAAAGTCAAGCAAAACTACTTTGATCACGGCATCCGCATTTTCTGGCTGGATGAGGCTGAACCGGAGTACGGCACCTACGATTTCAAGAACTATCGTTACCACATGGGCAGCAACCTGCAGATCGGCAATATTTATCCGCAGCAGTATGCGCGCCTGTTCTATGAGGGCATGAAGCAGGAGGGCATGGATAAGCCCGTCAATCTGCTGCGCTGCGCGTGGGCCGGAAGCCAGCGCTACGGCGCGCTGGTGTGGAGCGGCGATATCATGTGCCGCTGGGAGGATTTCCGCCGACAGGTATGCGCAGGCCTGAACATGGGCTGCGCGGGCATTCCGTGGTGGACCACCGATATTGGCGGCTTCCACGGCGGATGGACGGAAAAGCCCGAGTTCCGTGAATTGCTGGTGCGCTGGTTCCAGTGGGGCTGCTACTGCCCTGTGATGCGCCTGCACGGCGACCGCCAGCCGCATGAACGCATTTTCCGGAAGGACGGCACGCAGGTGCTGGATTCCGGCTATGACAACGAGGTGTGGAGCTTCGGCGAGGAGAATGAACCCATTCTGGTCAAGTACATGCAGCGCCGCGAAGCCCTGCGTCCCTATGTGCGCGGCCTGATGCAGGAAGCCCACGAAAAAGGCACGCCTCTTATGCGCGCCATGTTCTATGAATTCCCGGAGGATCCTGCCTGTGCGCTTCTCAAGGACCAGTACATGTTCGGCGGCAGATACCTGGTCGCGCCTGTCATGCAGCCCGGCGCACGCAGCCGCAGCGTCTATCTGCCGGAAGGCCGTTGGCAGGACGTGGATACCGGCGCGGTTTATGATGGCGGACAGACTGTTACCGTGGACGCGCCCATCGAGCGCATGCCTGTGTTTGAAAGGATGTAAGCCATGACGAAGGACAACTATGTGAAAACTGCGTGGAATACGCCGTTTATCGCTCAGCGCGCCGATCCCTACATTCTGCATCATGAAAACCGGTATTACTTTACCGCCAGCGTGCCGGAGTACAACCGCATCATCCTGCGCTGCTCGCCCACGCTGGAAGGCCTGCGCACAGCCGAGGAAAAGGTGATCTGGCAGGCACATGAAACCGGTGTGATGGCGCGCCACATCTGGGCGCCGGAGATTCACTTCATCGACGGCAAATGGTATGTGTATTTTGCTGCCGGAGAAAACCCGGAGATCTGGAAGATCCGTCCCTGGGCGCTGTGCTGCGAAGGCGATCCCATGACGAATGCGTGGCGGGAAATGGGGCAGCTGGAAGCGGCAGATGAATTCAGTTTTCAGGGCTTCTCGCTGGATATGACCACCTTTGCCAAGGCTGGCCGCCGCGTTAACGTGTGGGCGGAAAAGGTAAGCGTGGGCAAGATGATCTCCAACCTGTACATTGCCGAAACGGACGGCGCCATGAAGCTGAAAACGCCGCAGATGCTTTTGGTAAGCCCTACCTACGACTGGGAACGCGTGGGTTTTTGGGTGGATGAAGGCCCTGCCTTCATGGAGCACGAGGGCAAAATTTTTATGGCGTTTTCCTCTTCCAGCACCGGCCCAGCCTACTGCATTGGCCTGATGTGGGCGGATGCGGACGCTGATCTGATGGATATTTCCTGCTGGCACAAGGTGAACCGTCCCGTGCTGGTCACGGATGAACAGAAGGGCCTGTTTGGTCCCGGACACAATTCCTTCTTTACAGATGATAACGGCGACTGGTGCATGGCCTACCACGCCCGCCCCTATGACGAAATTGTGGGGGATTCGCTGTACGATCCAAACCGCCATTGCTATATTCTGAAAGTGGAATGGAAGGATGGCATGCCGGTGTTTGATTTTAAGAATCAGCTGTTTCAGTGAGGAGGAAACGGTATGAGCCAGAGGATCCTTTTTCAGGGCGATTCCATTACGGATGCGCTGCGCAGCCGTGATCATGAGTTTTTTCTGGGCAACGGTTATCCCACGCTGGTTTCTGCACGGCTGGGTTTTGAGGAACCGGGCAAGTATACCTTCCTCAACCGCGGCATCAGCGGCAACCGCGTGGTGGATCTGTATGCGCGCATCAAGATTGATCTCATTAACCTCAAGCCCGATGTTCTGAGCATTCTGATTGGCGTAAACGATGTGTGGCATGAGGAAGAAATCAAAAACGGCGTGGATGCAGCCAAGTTTGAGCGCATCTATGATATGCTGCTGGATGAGGTGCAGGAAGCGCTTCCGGGTATTCGCCTCGTCATTCTGGAACCGTTCGTGCTGCACGGCTCGGCCACGGAAAACACGCCGGAGCATCCTACCCGCTGGGAATATTTCCGCGATGAAACGCCGCTTCGTGCCGCCGCGGCCAGGCGCGTGGCTGAAAAGCATGGCGCGACCTTTGTGCCGCTTCAGCATTTGTTTGACGAGGCCTGCAAACTGGCCGAACCTGCGTACTGGCTGCGCGACGGCGTGCATCCCACGGCGATGGGACATGAACTGATCGCCCGCGAATGGGTGAAGGCTTTCCGGCAGGAATAAAAGTACAAATCAAAAGGAGCCGTCCCCAAAAGGAACAGCTCCTTTTGATATGAAGGTCAGATGAAGGGTCTTCTGTCCAGCACGTTCTTGAGCGGCACCGTGGTTTCGATCTTGCCGGGCAGCGCCAGCTGCAGCTCTGCAATCGCGCAAACTGCGCCGAAGAGCATGTGCAGGTCGTTCAGGCCGTCGTCGGTTTCCTCGTCCAGCGCGTCCAGCCACGGAATGAAATGCTGAGCGAAATCCCACAGAAGCGCCTTGACTTCCTCAAAACGGTGGGGCGTCTGGCGGCTGGCGCGGTTCATGCAGAACACCCAGTCGATCTCCATGAAGCCGACCATGTGACCAAATTTTTTGTCCATGGTTTTGTTCACGTACATGTCGATGCAGCTGTCGATCAGCTTGTCGGCATAGGGAATGGGCTGGCGGGCGTATTCATGGTTGAACAGATAGTGGAACCAGCCGTACATGTGGTGGGCGGGAATATCCTGCCCGAAACGGCCGCGGTAGCTCATGCCCATGTCCGGATCGCAGTGTTCACGCAGCCACTGGAAATAATCGCGCTGCCACTGCAAATCACAGGTACGGGTGATGGCCATGGAGGCAAACAGGCCCGCGCCCTGATGGCTCTGTGACCACGGCACGCCTGCCCAGTTCAGGTTTTCGAGGAAATCATAGAGCTTTTCCTTGTCCAGCAGGTGCATCAGACCCGTCAGCGGATACAGGGGCTGTGCATCAAACAGCTCCAGCGCGGCAATGCAGTGCGCCGTGGTGTGAATGGTATGGTGCGTGGCTTCGGTGAACAGGCCGGTTTCGGGGTTCTGCATTTCCTGCAGCGCTTTTACCCAGCAGGCGCGCTTTTGGGGATCGCGTTCAAACTGGCCGATGGTGTAAAGGATGTTGGCGGCATCCGCACAGCCGTATTCGTTTTTGCCAAGCTGACGGTCTCCCTTTTCGTTCTGCCACAGCCAGCGGCTGTATACGCCTTCTTCGATTTTGTGACGTTCCACAATGCGGTGGATTTTGGCAACCAGATTGTCGATGTTCATTGTTGTTCCTCCAAGAATGCAATGGGGAAGTTGATTCCATTATACACCCGAATATCCGCAAGGAAAAGAGCGAATGCAAGGTTGCATACCCGAAAATCGCTTGATATAATACAGAAAACCACCTGGTAAAGGAGAACGATCATATGTTTGATACCATCAAAGGCAGACTGGGCTTTGGCTGCATGCGCCTGCCCATGAACGGCGGGGAAGTGGACTGTGCAGAAACCTGCAGAATGGTGGATGCGTTTCTGAATGCGGGCTTCAACTATTTTGATACCGCCCACGGCTATCTGGACGGCAAGAGCGAGATCGCTCTGCGCGAGTGCCTCACCAGCCGACATCCGCGCGAAAGCTACATTCTGACCGATAAGCTGACTACCAACTACTTCAACACGCAGGAGGAAATCCGTCCTCTGTTTGAAAAACAGCTGGAAGCCTGCGGTGTGGATTACTTTGATTTTTATCTGATGCATTCTCAGGACAAAAACATCTACGCCAAGTTCAAGGCCTGCCGCGCCTACGAGACCGCGCTTGAACTGAAGGCGGAGGGAAAGATCCGCCACTTTGGTTTGTCCTTTCACGATCAGGCGGATTTGCTGGATACCATCCTGACCGAATATCCGCAGGTAGAAGTGGTGCAGATTCAGCTCAATTATGTGGATTTCAACGATCCTGCTGTACAGAGCGCAAAGTGTCTGGGAGTATGCCGCAAGCACGGCAAGCCTGCCATCGTGATGGAACCGGTGAAGGGCGGCTCGCTGGCCAAGCTGCCCGAGGAGGCGCAGAAGGTGTTTGACAGTTTGGGTGATGCAAGCAGCGCCAGCTACGCCATCCGTTTTGCTGCCAGCCAGCCCGGCGTAATGATGACGCTTTCCGGCATGGGCAGCATGGAAATGCTTGAGGACAACATTTCCTATATGAAGGATTTTCATCCCTTGACCGAACAGGAAACCGAAGCGGTAGAGAAGGTATGTGCCATATTCCGCTCCATTGGCGCAATTCCCTGCACCGCCTGCCGCTACTGTACTGCCGACTGCCCCAAACAGATCGATATCCCCGCGCTGTTTGCCTGCATGAACGCCAAAAAGCTGTTTAACGACTGGAACAGCGCCTTCTACTACGAACAGATGCTTTCCAGCGGCGGCAAGGCCAGCGACTGCATCAAATGCGGCAAATGCGAAAAAATTTGCCCGCAGCATCTGCCCATCCGCAAGCTTTTGGAGGATGTGGCTGAGACGTTTGAGAAAAAGGAAGCCTGATGAAACATGATTGACAATTCTTTCACAATATGATATTGTATATATGTGAAAGAAGGCCTTTGGGTTTTCTGATAGAGTTTCTGTTGACTGATAAGGAGGAACGATTCCCATGTCCAACCGTATCGTACTCAATACCATTTCCCATCATGGCAAGGGCGCCATTGCTGAAATTCCCGGCATCATCAAGGCCCACGGCTTCCAGAAGGCTTTTGTATGCACCGATCCTGACCTGATCAAGTTCGGCGTTTCCACCAAGGTGACCGCTCTGCTGGATGAAGCCGGCGTCGCCTATGATGTGTTCTCCGAGATCAAGGCCAATCCCACCATCGAAAACGTACAGGCTGGCGTGGCTGCTTTCAAGGCTGCCGAGGCTGACTGCATCGTAGCCATCGGCGGCGGTTCTGCCATGGATACCGCCAAGGGTGTTGGCATCATCATCAACAACCCCGAATACGCCGACGTGCGTTCTCTGGAAGGCGTTGCCCCCACCAAGAATCACGCTGTGTTCACCATCGCCGTACCCACCACCGCCGGTACCGCCGCTGAGGTGACCATCAACTACGTCATCACCGACGTGGAAAAGAAGCGCAAGTTCGTTTGTGTGGACACCAACGACATCCCCGAGATCGCCGTGGTTGACCCCGACATGATGTCCACCATGCCCAAGGGCCTGACCGCTGCCACCGGCATGGACGCGCTCACCCACGCCATCGAAGGCTACATCACCAAGGGCGCCTGGGAAATGACCGATATGTTCCATCTCAAGGCCATCGAGCTGATTGCCAAGAGCCTGCGCGGCGCTGTGGAAAACACCCCCGAAGGCCGCGAAGGCATGGCTCTGGCCCAGTATGTGGCCGGTATGGGCTTCTCCAACGTGGGTCTGGGCATCGTTCACTCCATGGCTCATGGTCTGGGCGCTCTGTATGACACCCCTCACGGCGTGGCCAACGCCATCCTGCTGCCCACCATCATGGAATACAACGCTGAGTGCACCGGCGAAAAGTACCGCGACATCGCCAAGGCCATGGGCGTGGAAGGCACCGAGAACATGTCTCAGGACGAATACCGCGCTGCCGCTGTGGAAGCCGTTCGCAAGCTGAGCGCTGATGTTGGCATCCCCGCCGACCTCAAGCAGATCGTGAAGGACGAAGACGTGCAGTTCCTGTCCGAATCCGCCTTCGCTGACGCCTGCCGCCCCGGCAATCCCCGCGACACCAGCGTGGAAGAGATCGCCGCCCTCTACCGCAAGCTCCTGTAACAAGGGCTTCGCCCTTGACCCGTGTACTGACCGCGCTTTGCGCGGTCAGGGGCGGGTCTTTTTTGTTTGGGGTTGCGGCGAAGGCCGCCGTGGCACGGAGGGTGCCACGGCTCGCTTGCGCGGGGCTCCCTTCGGATGGTGCTTGTATTGGACCGAAACAGAAGGGTAACGGTTCCCCAAGTGAAAAAGAACAAATGTGAAGTTTAGCCCCTCCGCACGCTTCCCCTTGAGGGGAAGCTCCCGCGAAGCGGGTGATGAGGTGGGTGAGCGTCAAGCCGCAAAGAACTCCGCCATTTCTCCTCTTTCCTTCATTTGACAACCCCTGTCCTGCCGACTATAATAAAACCATCTGTACCCTGAAGGGATGATAGCGTTTTGGTCTTTTCCAGCCTGACATTTTTGCTGCTGTTTCTGCCCGTGACAGTAGGCTTGTATTTTGCCATTCCGGGAATCCGGTGGAAGAACACCATTCTGCTGATGGCTTCCGTGCTCTTTTACGCTTGGGGCGAACCGATGTGGGTGTTTGTCCTTGTGGGACTTGCGCTGCTGGTATGGCTTTGCTCTGCGGGCGTAGCCAAGTGGCACAACCCGTGGCTGCGCCGCATAGCGCTGGCATTGGGTGTGGTCAGCCCCATGGCGGTGCTGGCATGGGTCAAGTACGGCGGTTTTCTGATTAATCCCGCGCTGAAGCTGATCCATCTCAGCCTGCCGGAAGTGGTGATGCCGCTGGGCATTTCGTTCTTTACCTTTCAGATCGTTACCTATGCGGTGGATGTGTACCGCAACAGGGAACTGTACCAGAAGAATCCGCTGGATCTGCTTTTATACATCAGCTGTTTCCCGCAGCTGGTGGCCGGCCCCATTGTGCGCTATCAGGACGTGGCGGAGCAGATGGTCTGCCGTCAGACCACCATGGAGGATTTTACCGCCGGCATGAAGCGCTTTGCCTGCGGCCTTGGCAAAAAGGTGATTCTGGCCAATATCTGCGGCAAGATCGTGGATGCGGTGATTGCCAATCAGGCGCTGTACGGCATGAGCGTGGCGGGCGGCTGGTACATGGCAGTTCTGTATTCTTTGCAGATCTACTTTGATTTCTCCGCTTATTCCGATATGGCCATCGGTATGGGCCGCATCTTTGGTTTCCGTTATGCGGAGAACTTCAACTATCCCTATCTCAGCAAAAGCATCGCGGAGTTTTGGCGCAGGTGGCATATCTCGCTGGGCACGTTCTTCCGCGAGTATGTGTACATTCCCATGGGCGGCAACCGCGTCAGCCGCATCCGCCAGCTGTGGAACCTGCTGGTGGTGTGGGGGCTGACCGGACTGTGGCACGGCGCAAGCCTCAATTTTGTCATCTGGGGTCTGTACTATTTTGTGCTGATTGCGCTGGAACGCTTTGTGTTCAGGAAGCTTTTGGACAGGCTGCCCGCGCTGGTGCGCGGTATCGGCACCTACGCGCTGGTGCTGGTGGGCTGGATCATTTTCTATTTTACTGATACGGCGGAGCTGATGGTTTATCTCAAGTCGCTGGCCGGTATCGGCGTTCCGCTGTTCACGCCGGAACTGTGGATGGTCGTCTGCCAGTATTCCTGGTTCCCGCTGGCAGCGCTGGCGGCTGCGTTTCCCCTGTGGAAAGGTTTGCGCCAGGATGTGCTGGATCACCTCAGCGGCGCGTACACGCTCTGGCTGTGCCTGGTGTTTGTGCTGAGCGTTTTGATGATCGTGGGTCAGAGCTACAATCCCTTTATCTATTTCCGCTTTTGATCAGGTGACGATATGAAGAAAAATGGCAAAGGCTCTTTTCTGGCGGCGCTGTGGTGGCTGATGGGCAGTTTGTGCCTTGGCGTGCTGCTGATCCTGCTGGCTCCGCGCGAGAGCCGTCTTTCCCAAAGCGAAAACCGCATGCTGGCAGGTTTTCCCGAACTGACGGCTGAAACGCTGCAAAGCGGCGAATTCTTCTCTGGTATTGAAGACTACCTGAGCGACGGCTTTTTTGGCCGCGATCAGGTGGTAGGCTGGACGGATGCGGTCATTGATGTATTTGACAAGCGCACCGAGGAACAGATCCAGATTCAGGAGGCGGCGGAGATCGAACGCCTGCTGGTACTGGACGCGCAGGGCGGCGAAGAAATGCCTCTCGGAGAAGACCCGTCTGAGCCGGAACCCACCGCTGAACCCACGCCTGTTCCTACCGTTCAGCCCACCCCGACGCCGACTGCCGAACCCACGGCCACGCCGTCTCCCACACCTGTGCTGACTGCCGCGCCCACGCAAACGGCTGCGCCAACTGCTGAACCCGCGGCGGAAAGAACGCCGACGCCCTCGCCTGCTCCGACTGCAACGCCTGAACCCACGGCTACCCCCAAAGTGATCGTTCCGCTGGCGGCAGGTACGGAGACCACGCTGGAACTGACGGGCATTGATGGCAAAAACACGCTGGTGTATCATTATCCTGCCGAAAACCTGATGACCTTTGCCGGCGTGCTCAACCGGCTGTCGGACATGCTGCCCGAAGACGGCGAGATCCACTACCTGCATGTACCGGTTTCCGGCGTTGGCCGCCGTGTGCGCACCAATCTGGTCACCTACAACGGCTGGGTGAGCACCATGGAGGATGCGCTGCAGACGCAGGTGAAGGAGCGCGTATACATCCACAATGCGCCTGCCATCCTCAACGATGCGCTGGCCAACAAGGAGGATGTGTTCTACCACACCGATCACCACTGGACGCCGCTGGGCGCATGGTATGCGGTGAACAGCATTATGGAAAGCCGCGGCTATCCGGGCCTTCCCTACGAAGAATACGAATACTACGACCACCTGATGGGGCGCGACAAGGCAGGCCGTGAGGACTGGCTGCATCTTTTGGAGCCGCTGAATCCCACGCACAGCTATGTGCTGACCAACCTGACCGAAGCCAAAGAGCTGGACTTCATGAACCGGAAGTACACCACCTACATCGCCTACATCAACAATACGCGCCTGCCCTGGCGCAGGTTTACGGGCGGCTTTGGCAATGACCGCAAGGCGCTGCTCATCAGCGATTCGTTCGGCAATGTGTTCCTGCCGTATCTGCTGCCTTATTACCATGAGGTGCACATGACCGACCTTCGCGAGGACTACTACAATGAAAAGGACGCAGGCGGCACCTTTGCCGAGCTGCTCCGCTATCATGAGATCGATGATGTGTATGTGGTGCTCTCCACTGCCAACGGCGTCAACTCCTACAACAGCCTGACTGCGTTCGGACGCACCATTTCCAAGTAAGGAGGATGAATAAGATGAACGAACATCAGCCTTCCTCCAACAAGCGTTTTGTCATCGGCGCGGTGCTGGTTTCGGCGATCCTGCTGATCCTGGCGACTGCGGGGATCTATGGATATGTGCAGCAGAGGCCTGTGCTGACGGCGGAAGCTGCGCTGGACGCGGCTTTTGCCGCTGACTATGAGCCGATGCAGGCCTATCTGGATACGCTGAAGGAGCTGGAACAGCCTGAACTGTATTACGAGACCCTTCTGAACTGTACCAAACTGATCGATTACAACGGTGATCCCCAACTGGCGCTGGAAGTGCTCCATCAATTTGGAGAAGTCGAAGCGGAAGTACCTGCTTTTTATGAAAAACAGGCGGAAGAACAAGGCGTTGTTTACACCTATCATCAGGCCATGAAACTGTATGAAACCGGCGATTATGCCCGCGCAGCGCGCACGGCGGCCCAGGTAAAGGCATATGAGCCTGCGCTGTCCCTTTACGAGCTGGCGCAGGCGGCCTATCAGGCCTCTCTGCCAACGCCTGTCCCCACCCCTGTTCCGACCCCCGCGACCACGCCGGAGCCCACGGCTGCGCCCA
Source organism: Clostridia bacterium (assembly GCA_017547285.1). Taxonomy (GTDB): domain Bacteria; phylum Bacillota; class Clostridia; order Christensenellales; family Aristaeellaceae; genus Limiplasma. The sequence continues at coordinate 2,115 of JAFYQB010000002.1, read as the reverse complement.
CTGCGGCGCCTGCCGCCGAAACCACGGAACAGCCCGCAGCTGCGCCTGTTCCCACCCCGGAAGCTGTGTCCCTCCTGCCGGATGGCCGCATTGCAGCAGGTTTTGCCCATACTGTTGTGCTGATGGAAGACGGTACTGTGCGCGCCTTTGGCGATAACACCTGCGGCCAGCTGGAGGTGGGGGAGTGGCGGAACATCGTGTATGTAGCCGCCGGTGCTTACCACACCATCGGCCTGACCGCCGACGGGCGCGTGCTTTCCTGCGGCGACAACACCCATCTGCAGTCAGATGTTTCTTTCTATAACGGCGTCAAAGCCATTGCGGCGGGCGATTACGCCAGCTTCCTGCTGCTGGAAAGCGGCCAGGTGATGGCGACAGGGTATCTGACCTATGATTTTCTGAACGAGCTGACGAACGTGCAGGCCATCTGGGCGGGCAGCTACGGCCTGCTGGCCAAAACCGCGGAGGGGCTTTGCAGCTCTCATCCCGGGCTTGCTTTGGCTGCGGATGGCGAACGGTATGCAGTTTCACGAGGCTATGCCATCGGCGCAGATGAAAATGGAAATACCTTCAGCACCACAGCCCTTGTTCCGCAGTGGTCGGGCGTGAAACGTCTCACCGCCGGCGAAAACGCCGTGATCGGCCTGACGGAGGACGGCATGGTTCTGGCGCATGCGTTCGGACGAAACAACCACGCGAGCTTTGCCTTTGAACAGCCCGTGCTGGCTGCCGCTGCTGCGCCCAATCATTACGCATTCCTGCTGGCGGATGGCACGCTGGAAATCCGCTACGCAGACGGACGCATTGAAACAAACAGACTGAATTAATCCAGGGGAGGACTTCATCATGTACAAAACAGGCGTATACTTCGGCCGTTTCCTGCCGCCGCATCGCGGCCATCTCTACCAGATGATCGAGGCCTCCACCAAGTGCGAGCATTTGGTTGTGGTCATCTCCGATAACTGGAAGCAGACGCGCGACATCTGCGAAGAAGCGGGCATGCCGGTTGTTTCCTACCGCCTGCGCAAGCAGTGGATCAGCCAGCAGATTCAGGACATCGACCACATCAGCGTAGAAGTGCTGGATGAAAGTGATATTCCCGTGTATCCGCAGGGCTGGGAAATGTGGAGCCAGCGCATGCGCGAAGTGGTGGGCAAGCCCATTGACGCGTTCTTTGTGGGCGATACCGAGTACAGCGAAACGCTGGCGGAATATTTTCCCGAAGCCGAAGTGGTGATGTTTGATCCCAAGCGCACGCGCTATCCCATTTCCGCAGCCGATATCCGCAGGGATATTCTGGGCAACTGGCACTACATCCTTGGCGCAGCGCGTCCCTTCTTTGCCAAGAAGGTGCTGATCGCCGGCACCGAAAGCTGCGGCAAGACCACGCTGACCAAGTGTCTGGCCAAGCTGTACAATACCTCCTGGTCGGAGGAAGTGGGCCGCTACTATGCCCGCGACTATCTGGGCAATGACGAAACGGTTTATACGGACGAGGATTTTAACCGAATCGCGCATCTGCAGTTTGAGCAGGACTACCACGCCCTGCGCGCTGCCAACAAGGTCTGTTTCTTCGACACCGACGCCACCTACACCGACTATTTCAGTGAGCTCTACATGGGTCACCGCAACGAGCTGGTGCAGAAGTACATCGACGCCAACCGTTACGATCTGCTCATTTACCTGAAACCGGACGTGAAATGGGTGGCGGACGGCCAGCGCCTGAACGGCGACGAGGACAAGCGCAAGCTTCTCGACGATCGCCTGCTGAATATGTACGTCTATCACGGCTTCGGCGACAAGATCGCCATCGTAGGCGGCGACTACAACCAGCGTCTCTCCAAAGCGATTGAACTGATCGATAACCTCCTTGGCGAAAGCGTCAAACCCTAAGGCAGGGGCAGTGCCCCTGCACCCCCGTTCCGCACTTCGTGCGGGGCGGGTTTTTTGTGTTTGGGGTTGCGACGAAGGCCGCCGGAGGTCAAACGACGACCTCCGGCTTTCTTGTGCGAGTCTCCTTCGATGAGGCAGCATAAGAATCGAAAGCGTCAAACCCTAAGGCAGGGGCAGTGCCCCTGCACCCCCGTTCCGCACTTCGTGCGGGGCGGGTTTTTT
>JAFYQB010000019.1 GCA_017547285.1 Clostridia bacterium | reverse complement strand
GACGCACATGTCGTCAGCTTCGGAACAAGAGTCGGAGGGCTGCGGCCCTCCGACGCCTCCCAATGGGGTTATCGACAAGCTGGGAGCTGCCGCAGTGTAATGCTGCGGCAGCTCTTTGTTTGTGTTTTTCCAGTATGGATATTCTCTTCAGCGAGGTGCTTTCCCGCTCTTTCCTTTACCTGCATTTCCAGCAGTTTGCGGGTGCGCTTGCCCAGGGTAACGCAGGAAACGTTAAGTTCTGCCAGAACCATACAGTGCGGTAGGCCGGAATGATGGGCGCTGCCCGTCCTCATTTACACGAAAAACAGCATTGTGATTGACCGGCAATGTGATATAATCAAATCGTAGATTCGCTTTCTTTTTCTCACAGATCAACACAAGGAATGGAATACGGAAACGGGGGCCCATATGAACGCTTTCGCCAGTACACGAATTGAAAAACTTCGGGAACGCGCCATCGATCCCGTCATCTGCTACGATGAATTCTATCTGCATTTTTATCGCTGTCTTTCGCAGTCAGAGGGCTGCTTTGAGCACCGGATCGGGCAGGCATGGGCCTATGCGTTCGAACACATGACTCCCGTCATTGACGAGGATGAGCTGATCGTGGGCAAGGCATCCGGCAGACTGACCGGCGACCGTCAGCAGGAATGGCTGGCTCTGCGAAACGGCATTGCTCGCGATTATGAAACGTCCTACGGACAGGATTCTCACATGGCCGTGGATTACGAAAGCGTGCTGCGCGAAGGCATTTGCGGCATTCTGGACCGAATCGGGCGCTATCTGGAAAACTGTACGCCTGCCCAGCGCGCGTTTTACGAAGCCTGCATCTTTTGCCTGCAGGGTGTAATCGCGTTTGCCAATCGCTATGCCGAGCATGCGAAAGCGCTGGCTGAAGCCTGTGCGGACGAAAAACGCCGGCAGGAGCTGCATACCATTGCCCGGATTTGCGCACGGGTGCCTCAGTATCCTGCCGAAAGTTTTTACGAAGCGGTACAGAGCGTTCATTTCATCGCGTTCTGCCTCAGCGTCGCGCCTTTCAGGCCGGACAGCATGCAGCAGTTCCAGCTGGGACATCCCGACCGTTTCCTGCTGCCCTATTATGAAAACGATATGGCAAAAGGTACGCTTACGCAGGAGGACGCGCAGCTGCTGCTGGACTGCCTCTCCATCCAGATCAACCACCGCGTGCCAAGCGGTCTTTCCAGCGGCTATATGGTGGGCGGCCGCGACCGGAGCGGACGGATTGTGGCCAATCCGCTGACCCGCATGGGACTGCAGGTAATCGAAGATATCCGTCTGCTGCATCCCGCCGTGGGTCTTTGCTGGACGGACGGCATGCCGGAAGAACTGATGACGTTTTCCTGTCAGATCCTTTCCCACGGTCGCTCTCACCCGGCCATCTTCAACGATGATGTGATTACCCGCGGCCTGATGGGCTATGGTGTTCCCGCAACGGATGCACATGAGTACATCCACAGCAACTGCGTGGAAATCACGCCGGCTGCCGCCTCCAATGTATGGGTCGCCAGCCCGTACACCAACATGCTTTCCTTCCTGCTCAAACGCATGGACCGGGAATATGCAGACTTTGATGAACTGCTGGAAACGGTTCTTGCGGACCTGGATCTGTCCATTCAGCGCAATTTTGAAGAACAGAATGAATTCCGCAAGCGCAGAGGCGTAAAGGGCTTTCATCCGCTTCTGAGCTGCTTTGTTCGCGACTGTCTGGAAAACGGTACAGATATTGAGCACGGCGGCGCGCGTTACAACTGGATCATGCCCAGCTTTGTGGGTATGGCCAACCTGGTGGACTCGCTCTATGTGCTGAAGAAGCTGGTTTTTGAGCAGAAGGAGATGTCCATCGCCGAGCTCAAAAAAGCCATAGATGCCGATTTTGAAGGCTGTGAAGCGCTGCGCCGCAGGCTGCTCAACGGCGTTGCCAAGTATGGCAACGATGAAGACGAAGTGGACAGTCTTTTCACAGGCATCGTAGAACACATTATTGAAGAGTGCCGCAAATATCAGCCCGTTTTTCAGAATGCCAGGCTGATCCCCAGCGTTTTCTGCTGGGTGATGCACGAAAAGCTCGGCAGCGAAACCGGCGCATCGCCGGACGGCAGGCACGCAGGTTTCCCGCTGGGCGATGGCTCCGGCCCCTGTCAGGGCCGGGAAAAGAACGGTCCTACTGCGTCCATTCTGTCCAGTACCAAATGGCCGCATCAGGAGCTGATCGGCGGCGTGGCAGTCAACATGAAGTTTTCCAAAAAGATGTTCGGCGATGCATCCTGCGACAAGATGCGCAGCCTGATCCACACCTATCTGGATCGCGGCGGCTTTGAACTGCAGATCAATGTAGTAGACCGCGAAACGCTGCTGGCAGCACAGCAGAATCCCGAAATGTACCGCGACCTGCTGGTGCGCATCGGCGGATACAGCGATTATTTTGTACGCATTTCACCGCAGATGCAGGCAGAAATTCTGGAACGCACCGCGCATGAGGTGTAAGTATGAATGGCATGGTCATGAATATTCAGCGTTTCTGCGTGCAGGACGGTCCCGGCATCCGTACGACGGTTTTCCTGAAAGGCTGTCCGCTGCGCTGCGCGTGGTGTCACAATCCCGAGTCCCACCACGCCGCCCCTGAAGTGCTGTATGACGCGGACAAGTGCATTGGCTGCGGCGCGTGTGCAGAAATCTGTTCCGGGCATTCATTTTCCGAAGGCATTCACAGCTACAGCTGCTCCGGCTGCATCGCCTGCGGCCGATGCGCTCAGCGCTGCTATTCGGATGCGCTGGAATTATGCGGCCGAACCATGACCGCACAGGAAGTGGTGGAAGCGGCGGCGCGCGACAAAGCGTTTTACCGCGATAACGGAGGGCTGACCCTTTCCGGCGGCGAACCGCTGATGCAAAGCGCTTTTGCGCTGGAAATTGCAAAGCTTGCAAGGCAGCAGGGCATTCATGTATGCGTGGAAACCTGCGGCGAGTGTTCCTCTGCCGTCATGGAAAAAATGGCCGCCGTGACCGATTTGTTTTTGTATGATATCAAGCTGCTGGATCCGGATTTGCACCGTCAATATACCGGCGTATCCAACGAACAGATCCTGCGCAATCTGGAGCTGCTGGACCGGCTGAACCAGCCGGTGATCCTGCGCTGCCCCATTATTCCGGATATCAACCTGACAGATGAGCATTTTGCAAAAATCGCAGCGCTTGCCCAACGGATGGACTGCGTCACGGAAGTGCAGTTCGAGCCCTATCACCCGCTCGGCGTGCAAAAAGCAAAACGGCTTTCCCGCAGGCAGCCTTACGGTTCGGAAGCCTTTCTTTCCCGCGAAGAAGTACTGGTTTTCGCACAGCGGGCGCAGAAGCTGACCAACAAGCCGTTTTCTGTGCAATAACATAAAACCCCTTGAGAGGCGTCGGAGGGCCGCAGCCCTCCGACTTTTGTTCCGAAGCTGACGCACATGTCGTC
>JAFYQB010000018.1 GCA_017547285.1 Clostridia bacterium | reverse complement strand
GCGAATTTCCAGCGCCTCAAGGGGAATCCATTGCGCGCAAGCGAGCCGGAGCACCCTCCGTGCTCCGGCGGTCTTCGCTGCAACCCCAAACACATAAAATCAACCCTTGCGGCCATGAAATGGCCGCAATCTGGGGTGCAGGGGCACTGCCCCTGCCCGCCGTAATATCTACAAGGAGGTATCCCCCTATGTCTGAAAAAAAGAGTTTGTTCAGCCGCCTGCGTGACGGCCTGTTCAAGAGCCGCGAGCACATGGCCGTGGCCATGGAAGCCGCAGTAGAGCCCGGCCGTCCCATTGACGATGATTTTTATGAGGATCTGATGGATGCGCTCATTATGAGCGACATGGGTTCCGCCTGCGCAAACGAAGCCATTGAAAAGCTGCGCGAGCGCGTGACCGCTCAGAAGATCAAAGACGCTGCCGAGGGCAAGAAGATCCTGAAGCAGATTCTGGTGGAAATGCTGGATGTGCCCAAGATGGTGCTCAACTGGCCCATGATCACGCTGGTCGTGGGCGTAAACGGCGTGGGCAAGACCACCACCATCGGCAAGCTGGCCCTGCGCTTCCAGGGTCTGGGCCGCACCATCATCCTGTGCGCGGCGGATACTTTCCGTGCTGCCGCTGCGGATCAGCTGCAGATCTGGGCCGAGCGCGCCCGCTGCCCCATCGTGCGCCACAAGGAAGGCGCCGATCCCGCAGGCGTGGTGTTTGACGGCATCCAGTCCGCCAAGGCCCACAAGGCTGACCTGCTGATCGTGGATACCGCCGGCCGTCTGCACAACAAGAAGAATCTGATGGAAGAGATGGAGAAGATCCGCCGCGTCATCGACCGCGAATATCCCGAAGCCACCATGCGTTGTCTGCTGGTGGTGGACGCGACCACCGGCCAGAACGGTCTGGTGCAGGCCAAGGCCTTCCGCGAAGCGGCGGGCATCAACGGCATTGTGCTCACCAAGCTGGACGGCACTGCCAAGGGCGGCATCGCCTTCCCCATTGTGCGTGAGCTGGGCGTTCCCGTGATGTATGTGGGCGTAGGCGAGGGCATCGAAGACCTGCAGAGCTTCAACGCGCAGGAATTTGTGGACGCGCTGTTTGAATAATATCCCCACGGAGGCAAAAATACATGATGATGGGTTCGTTTCTCTTTAAGCAAAAGGCCCGTGCAATGCTCAGGGGCCGCTGGCAGAATGCGCTGGTCATCAGTTTTTTCTGCGGCGTATTTCTGACTGTTGCGCAGCTTGTGCAGTCCGTAACGCTCAAGGATGTGCAGAGCGTGATGAACAGCCTGACCGTGCTGATGGGTACCATTGGCGCAGAGGTCACCAATACGCAGGCGCAGCAGGTAACGGAATTGTACAGCAAGCTGTTTGCAGCGCTCGGCAGCATTCCGCAAAGTTCCTGGAACCTGATGATCGGCCTGAATCTGCTGGCGCTGGTGGTTACGCCCGCGCTCACGCTGAGCTGCCAGTACTACTTTATCCGTCTCACCCGCGGCGAGGACATCGGCATCAAAGACGGCCTTCTGTGCCGCATGCGCATTCTGCCCAAAGCCCTGTGGCTGAACATCCGCATCTTTATTCAGGTCTTTCTGTGGAGCCTGCTTTTGTTCATTCCCGGCGTGATCGCCGCGCTGCGCTACAGCATGGCCACCTACTTCATGGCTGAGGATCCCACCCTCTCCGCAGGCGAAGCCATTCGCCGCAGCAAGGAAGCCATGAAGATCAAGGGCCGCAAGATGAGTTATCTGATGCTGCTCATCAGCTTTGTGGGCTGGAACCTGCTCGTTTCCTTTGCACAGTTCCTGATCAGCGGCATGCTCGGCGCAGTGCTCACGATGGTAGCCGCACAGTTCATGACCCTTGCGGTCAACACCTACGTGAACGCCTCCTGCGCCGCCTATTACTTTGCCGTGAGCGACGCGGACGGCATGGGCGATCTGTTTGCCAACATGCGCCGCCGCATGAAGCAGGCCGGAATCAGCGACAGCGATATCCGCGCCGCCGGTTTTGGTTCCTCGGATGATGTGATGATCGATGAAGACGAAGACGCCGACGGAGGCGATGACGAGTGATCTTTTTCAACCGCAGGCAAAAAAAAGCAGCGCCTGCGCTGCCTGTTCTGCACACGGAGCGGCTGGTTCTGCGCGCATTTGATCCCAACGACGCAGCTTCCCTGTATGCTTTTGCCCAGAGCGAGACCGTTGCCCATATGGCCGGCTTTACACCGCACAAATCGCTGGAAGACAGCCGCAAAATGGTGCAGGACTTTATGACGTCCGGCGCAGTGTGGGCGGTGGTGGAAAAACGTTCCGGCCGCATGATCGGGTTTGCCAGCCTGCATACGGATCATACCCGCTATACGGGCCATGCCCGCAAGCTTGCCTACACCCTTGGCGAGGAATACTGGGGACAGGGCTTTGCCACCGAAACCTGCCGTGAGCTCGTCCGCCACGCGTTTGAGGAGCTGGATTGCAGGGTGCTTGCTGTCAGCCATTTTCCGTTCAACCACAAAAGCAAGCGCGTGATCAAAAAGCTGGGCTTTGCCTATGAAGGCGTTCAGCGCTATGCGCACGATCTGCCGGATGGCTCTGTGGCCGATCTGGTGTGCTACAGCCTGCTCCGAAGCGAATACGAAGCCCGCAAACAGGGCAAATGACTGGAGGAAATCCTATGCCGCCTCTGAAACCCTATTCGGCTGATCTGCCTTACAGCTACGCGCCGGGCGTATTTCCCTCTTTGCAGCTGATGCAGAACTGCCCTGAACGCGCTCAGCGCCTGCTTCTGAGCGAAAAAGCGCAGGGCGAAGGCATCGATAAGCTGCGCGAGATCTGCCGTCAGTATCATGTACGCGAGGAAGTGGCCGACAAGGCGCTCAGCCGCATCAGCGGAAAGCAGAACTGCTTTGCTGCCGTCGTGTTTGAAAAATGGCAGAGCGATCTGAAAAAGGACGCTCCGCATGTGGTTTTGCATCACCCCATGGATGAAGGCAACCTTGGCACCATCCAGCGCACGCTGCTGGGCCTTGGCGTGGAGGATATTGCCGTCATCCGCCCCGCTGCGGACGTATTTGACCCCAAAGTGGTGCGCGCCACCATGGGCGCGGTGTTCAGCCTGCGCGTCAAGTATTACGAGGATTTCAGCCTCTACCGCATGGAGCATCCGGGTCATGCGCTCTATCCCTTTATGCTGGATGGCTCCATCATGCTGGAAGAAGCAGTAGCCAACGTGCAAAAACCTTATGCGCTGATCTTTGGCAACGAAGGCAGCGGTCTGCCGCCGGAATTTGCTGAAATGGGACAGGCCGTGCGCATTCCCCACAACGACAAAATTGATTCCCTCAACCTGTCCATTGCCGTGGGCATTGGCGCATACGCCTTTGTGCACGCCAACGACTAAAGGAGTTTTTGAATCATGTACGAAGAGATTACCAAACAGCTTGCCGAATGTCTGACCTATCTGAAGAATGCAGCCAGCCTGCGCTCCGGCGCGGTGGTGGTGATGGGCTGTTCCACCAGCGAAGTGGCGGGCGGCCATATCGGCCACAACAGCGTGCCCGAACTGGGCGATGCGCTGGCCAAAACCATGATCGACACCTGCCGCGCGCTGAACCTGCAGCCCGTATTCCAGTGCTGCGAGCACCTGAACCGCGCACTGGTGATGGAGCAGTCCACCCTTGACCAGCTGCGTCTGACGCAGGTCAATGTCATGCCCGTGCCCAAGGCGGGCGGCAGCGTAGGCGCGGCGGCTTACAAGCGTTTTGCCCAGCCTGCCGTGGCCGTGGCCATTCAGGCAGATGCCGCCATTGATGTGGGCGACACCCTTGTCGGCATGCACCTGCGCCCCGTAGCCGTTCCCCTGCGCATGGGCGAAGGCGAAACCAAAGTCGGCTCTGCCCACGTGGTCATGGCCTATTCCCGCCTGCCCTATATTGGCGGCGCAAGAGCGCAGTATCCGGAGAAGTAACGGGGGCCTCCGGCGGGCCAGGGAAGGCTCCGCCTTCCCCGGCGCCCCATCCGCTTAAGGGGCATTGCCCCTTAAGAATCCCGGAGCCGCCGCCCGCTTCTCGGGCGGCGGATTGACATTCCCTTGAAAAGCATGGTATCATTTGATTTCACAGGCCGGCTCCCTTTGCATAGGATATAGCGGCGGCCTGTTTGAACAATTGTTTGAACCAATGAAATGGAGGATTCCATCATGAATTATCGTGTAGGTATTATTGGTGCGACTGGCATGGTTGGCCAGCGCTTTGCTCTTTTGCTGGAAAATCACCCCTGGTTCCATGTCACCTGTGTAGCCGCCAGCGCCCGCAGCGCAGGCAAGACCTACGCTGAGGCCGTGGAAGGCCGCTGGGCGTTCAAGGATCGTCCCGTGCCTGCCAACATCGCTGATCTCGTGGTGATGGACGCTTCCGATGTGGAAGCCGTGGCCGAAAAGGTGGACTTTGTGTTCTGCGCCGTGGATATGAAGAAGGATGAGATCCGCGCGCTGGAGGAACGCTATGCCAAGGCCGAAGTCCCCGTTGTGAGCAACAACAGCGCCAACCGCCACACCCCCGATGTGCCCATGCTGATCCCCGAGCTGAACGGTGATCATGCCCAGATCATCGAGGCACAGCGCAAGCGTCTGGGCACCAGGGTAGGCTTTATCGCCGTCAAGCCCAACTGCTCCATCCAGAGCTATGTACCCGCCCTGTGGCCGCTGCTGGGCTACGGTGTGGAAAAGGTGATGGTCTGCACCTATCAGGCCATCAGCGGCGCGGGCAAGACCTTTGACACCTGGCCCGAGATGATCGACAACGTGATCCCCTACATCGGCGGCGAAGACGAGAAGAGCGAGAAGGAGCCCCTCAAAATTTTCGGTCACATTGAAAACGATGAGATCGTAGACGCCAACGGCCCCGTCATCAGCGCCCAGTGTCTGCGCGTGCCTGCCTCCGACGGCCACATGGCTGCCGTGAGCGTCAAGTTCAGCCAGCAGCCCAGCGAGGAGGATATCCGCATCAAGTGGGATCGCTTCCAGACCGCCATTGCCGATTTGGATCTGCCCTCCGCGCCCAAGAAGTTCCTGAACTACTTTGAGGATCCCGCCCGTCCCCAGACCCGTCTGGACCGCGATCTGGAAGGCGGCATGGCCATTTCCATCGGCCGTCTGCGCAAGGATCCCGTCATGAGCTACAAATTCGTCTGTCTCAGCCACAACACCCTGCGCGGCGCTGCCGGCGGCGGCGTGCTGAGCGCGGAGTATCTTTGCAAGATGGGCTATATCCCTCAGAAGGAAGCCTGATCGTTTGGAGGTTCATTCATGAATCAGCCCCTGTTCCGTGGCAGCGCGACTGCGCTGATCACCTCTTTTGAAAACGGCAGGGTGGATTTGTCCGCCCTGCGCCGTCTGGTGGAAATGCAGATCGAGGGCGGCACCGCTGCCCTTGTAAGCTGCGGCACCACCGGCGAGCCTGCCACCATGACCGCCGATGAGCGGGAAATGGTGATCCGCGAGACGGTCAAGGCGGTCAATGGCCGTATTCCGGTCATTTGCGGCACCGGCAGCAACAACACCGCCGCCGTGATTGAAAACGAGCGCCGCTACCGTGATCTGGGCTGCGCCGCCCAGCTGGTGGTTACGCCCTATTACAACAAGACCACGCAGGAAGGCCTGTATGCGCACTTCATGCACATTGCCGAGAACACCGAGCTGCCCATCATCCTGTATAACGTGCCTGGACGCACCAATCTGGATCTGAGCGCAAAGACCATCGCCCGCCTTTGCGAGTGCGAAAAGTTCATCGCCCTCAAGGAGAGCAGCTACGATCTGCCCGGCATTATGGAAAAAATGCGTGCGGCAGACGGCCGCCTGGCCTTCTACAGCGGCAACGACGATATGGTGTATGTTTCCCTGGCTCTGGGCTTTGAGGGCGTGATCAGCGTGCTGAGCAACGTGAAGCCCAACGTGATGAGCGAGCTGGTCGACAGCTATTTCAAGGGCGACCATGCCCGCAGCCGCGAACTGCAGCTGGACAGCCTGCCGCTGATCCGCGCGCTCTTCAGCGAAGTCAGCCCCATCCCCTGCAAGTATGCCATGGCAAAGCTGGGCCTGTGCCAGAACGAACTGCGCCTGCCCCTGATTCCCGCAAGCGAAAGCACCTGCGCCCTGATGGACGCTGCGCTGTGAAACAAGACGAGGTGACCAATGATGAAGATTCTTCTTGGCGGCGCTTTGGGCCGCATGGGCCGCGAGGTTACGCTTGCTGCGGATGGTCAGATCGCCTTTGGCGTGGATGTAGCCTACAACGGTCAGCCCTGCGATTACCCTGTGTTCAACGGCTACGAACAGTTTACCGGCAAGGCCGATGTGATCATCGATTTTTCCCGTCCGGATGCGCTTCCGGAGCTTCTGAAACTGGCTGTGGAAAACAAAATGCCTGTGGTGCTGTGTGCCACAGGCTATACCGATGTAGAACTCAAGAGCATTGAAGAAGCCGCAAGGCAGATTCCTGTCCTGCGTTCCGCCAACATGAGCCTTGGCGTAAATGTGCTGCAGGAGCTGGTAGCCATGGCTGCCCGCACGCTGGAAGGCTACGATATCGAGATCGTGGAAAAACACCACCGTATGAAGGCGGACAGTCCCAGCGGCACTGCCCTGATGCTCTACGAAGCAGCACAAAAAGAAAAAGGCCCCCAAACGGAGCCTGTTTATGGCCGCTATGGCCGTGCGGAAAAGCGCACCAACGGTGAGATCGGCATTCACGCCGTGCGCGGGGGTACCGTAACCGGCGAACATGAAGTGGGCTTCTATGGGAGCGGCGAGCAGGTCATCCTGACCCACCGCGCCGAAAACCGTGCGCTGTTTGCACAGGGCGCGCTTAAGGCCGCCCGCTACCTGCTGGACAAGCCCGCCGGCCTGTACTCCATGCGCGATGTGGTGCGCGAAATGCTGGGCTGATCATTCTTCGTCGTCATTCCAGTGGGAAACATGCTCCTGCAGCGTGGAAATGACCTGATTCATCACATATCGCTGGCCTTTGGTCAGCCTTCTGACCGGTTTGATCAGCTGATCCGATACGATCAGGCTTCCCTCCAGCAATTCGTCCGTGCTGATTTCCATGGCATTGGCCAGCAGAACCAGCGTATCGATGCTCGCCTTGCGGGAGCCGCGTTCAATATGGCCCACAAACGAAGTGCTTACGCCTATCTCCTGTGCCAGACGTTCCTGCGTCCAGTTCAGCTCCATGCGGCGTGCGCGAACCCGCTTTCCCAGATCTACATAGTCCATGTTGCTACCATCCATTTCGTCACAAACTTGTTCTTTTGGTTACTGTTATGGTAACCAAAACCGCAACTTCGAACAAGAATCCGAAAGAAGCAATAAATGGACTACATGTCTCAGCACATAAAAAGCGCCTTCCAGATGGAAGGCGCTTTTCAATTGGTCAGTGAGGACGTTCCTTGCCGAAATAACACACAGCAACCGTACCGGGGCCGCAGTGTGCTCCAATCACAGGACCCACATACCAGATCTGGATCTCCGGCAGTTCCGGCACGCGCTCGCGCAGCAGCTTTTCCAAACGCTGGGCGTCTTCGGGCGCATCGGCATGCATGATCACCGGCATGGCGTTAGCGGGATCATCGATGTTTTCGGCAGCTTTGTCTGCAATCAGGCGCAGTGCGCTCTTGCGTCCGCGCACCTTGTCTGTGCTGACCAGCTTGCCTTCGCGGTTTTCGGTAATGATGGGCTTCAGGTCCAGCAGGGTACCGGCCACCGCCGCCACAGCGCTGATGCGGCCGCCGCGGCGCAGATACTTGAGATCATCCACCGTAAACCACGCTTGCGCGCGCATCTTGTTGTCCTCCACCCACTGGGCAACCTCTTCCATAGACTTGCCCTGGCGGTACAGCTCGTATGCCTTGAGCACCAGAATGGACTGGGGAGCGGCAATGCTGAGCGTATCCACGATCAGTATTTTACGCTCAGGATACTTTTCCAGCAGTTCTTCCGCCGCATTGCGGGCATTGTTCATGGTGCCGGACAGCTGGCTGGAAAAGGCGATGAACAGGATGTCCTTCCCTTCAGCCAGAATGGGCTCGAAGATGTCCAGATACGCGCCCATGGGCAGCAGCGATGTGCTGGGGGCTGCGCCCGCGCGCATGTTGTCGAAGTACTCCTTCTGACCGCCAGAGCGGCCCAGATCATCCATAAATTCCTTGCCGTTGATGATGTAAGGCATGTACACCATGGAAAGATCCAGTTCATCCACATAGGAGAAGGGCAGGTCGGAGTCCGAATCAGTCATGAAGACGTAAGGGTTCATGAGAGAGCCTCCTTTTTGACGTTGGAGCCGTACAGCTCCGGAATGAGTGCGAATGAATGATAATGAATGAAAAGGGAACCGATATAGTAACATTGTACCCTGTCTGCAGGCATTTTGCAAGTGTCATTCATTGACACCCGGCCTCAGATGCGTTATTCTAATGAAAAGTGAATCGAAAGGAGCGTGTCCTGAATGGAACGCTTTGCATGGAAAGGACGCATCAAGCCCGGTATGCAGGCTGAATACAAGCGCCGTCACGATGAGATCTGGCCGGAAATGGTGGAAGTGCTGAAAAATGCCGGAATCTGCAATTACACCATCTGGTCGGACGGAGATGTGCTGTTCGGCTACTACGAGTGCGAGCACGGCATTGAATATGCGGAGAAAGCACAGGCCGGCAGCCCTGTGGTGGATCGCTGGAATGAGTATATGGCAGATGTGCTGGAGCTGGAAATGGATCCCGTAACCGGCGCTCAGCCCAAAATGATGCAGATGTTTTTGATGGAGTAAACGAGGGTGCCTCCGGCGGGCCGGGGCTTCGCCCCGGCACCCCACCAGAGGGCGCTGCCCTCTGGACTCCCGCTCAGGGCTCTGCCTTAAGAATCCCCATTTGCAACGCGCTTCGCGCATTGCAGGAAATTTTAGAAAAATAAAAACCTGCCCGTACGCAATGGGCAGGTTTTTCTTATTGTTATATCATATTACGGATTCTTTCGTAAATGGGGCAATTCTTCTGTTCGCATTTTAGCCTGCCTATCAGCAGATAGTTCAACTCCATATCCAGGCGTTCAGCAATCTTTATGATCGTTTCGATGGAAGGGATTTTTTCGCCCCGCTCCAAATGCCCTACAAAAGATACGGAAATATCAGCCATCTCTGCAAGCCCTTCCTGGGTGAGGGATTTCAGCTTTCGCTGCAT
>JAFYQB010000017.1 GCA_017547285.1 Clostridia bacterium | reverse complement strand
GTTGAGGAAGAGAGGATAAACACCATGAAAAATGTAATGGGTGTCATTTATACTGGCGAGAAGGATAATTTCCTTCGTGAACTCACGCTTCTGCGCGCCATCGCTGCCGTTCCGGTTGCCGGCCGTTACCGCGTGATCGACTTTATGGTTTCCAGCATGGTCAACTCCGGCATGCGCAATGTTGGCGTTATCATGCAGAAGAACTACCACTCCCTGATGGACCATCTGGGCAGCGGCAAGGAATGGGACCTCCACGGCAAGAACGATGGTCTCTACATTCTGCCGCCCTTCCTGACCCGAGATAACGTGGGCGTTTACAATGGTTCTCTGGATGCTCTGCATTCCAACATGAACTATCTGCAGCGCAGCCGTCAGGAATATGTGCTGGTTACCAACAGCCTGATCGTATACAACACCAACTTCAAGGATATGTTTGCTCAGTACATGAAGTCCGGCTGCGATGTGATGATGATGTACACCAAGCGTCCTGACATGCGCTGCCCCGAGTACGGCACCTATCTGGATGTAAACGAGGAAGGCGTTGTGACCGATATCGAAATCGATCCCACCAAGCCCCGTTACGAGAACACCAGCATGGAAGTAATGATCATGCGTAAGGATCTGCTGATCGATCTGGTCGACCGCGGAGCTGCCCATGGCTATCACGAGCTGGTTCGCGACGTGCTGCAGCGCATGGCCCGCGATGCCGCCATCAAGGTGCATGGCTACGAATATAAGGATGTTTGCTTCCGTCTGGACAGCGTGCAGAGCTACTTCAAGTTCAACATGGCCGTTCTGGATACCAAGACCCGTCATGAGCTGTTTAGCGAAAAGTGCCCTGTGTACACCAAGGTTCGCGATGAGATGCCTGCCCAGTACACCGGCAACGCCAAGATCGTTAACTCCATGATCGCCGACGGCTGCATCGTTGACGGCACCGTTGATCACAGTGTTCTGTTCCGCGGCGTAAAGATCGCTGCTGGCGCCAGCGTTAAGAACTGCATCCTGATGCAGGACGTTCGCATTGAAGAAGGCGTACATCTGGAGAATTGTATTCTGGACAAGGGCGCTGTTATCCGCCGCAACGGCAATCTCATCGGCCCCAGCTCCTACCCGATCGTGATCTCCAAGAACATGGTTATCTGATCGCAGCAAAAGAAGTTTGGAGGAATATTCCCATGAAGATTTTGTTTACAGCCAGCGAATGCGTACCTTTTGTGAAGACCGGCGGTCTGGCTGACGTTGTTGGTGCTCTGGGTCCCGTACTGGCCGGTCAGGGACATGACGTTCGCGTGATCCTTCCCCTCTACTCTGCCATTGCTCAGAAGTGGCAGGAGAAGATGGAATATCTGCTGGACTTCGAAGTCCAGCTGGGCTGGCGCCGTCAGTATTGCGGCGTGCAGACCCTCAAGAAGGATGGCGTGACCTACTATTTCCTGGATAACAAGTATTATTTCGGTCGTCCCTACATTTACGGTCTGGGCGGCGATGAGTACGAGCGTTATGGCTTCTTCTGCCGCGCAGCGCTTAACCTGCTCCCCCTTATCAATTATGCGCCTGACGTTCTGCATGCCCATGACTGGCAGAGTGGTATGATTCCTGCCCTGCTCAAGATTCAGTATGCGCATCTGCCCTTCTACGCCAACATCCGCACTATGTACACCATCCACAACCTGCAGTATCAGGGCATTTTCGGTATCAAGGAAGTGCAGGATGTACTGGGTCTGGGCGATGGCCTGTGGACCAGCGACAAGCTGGAATGCTACGGCTGCGCCAACTTCATGAAGGCCGCGCTTGTCTATGCCGATGCTATCACCACCGTAAGCCCCAGCTATGCTGAAGAAATTACCACTGCTTACTACGGCGAGCGTCTTGATGGTCTGATCCGCGCCCGCAGGGAAAGCGTATTCGGCGTGCTCAACGGCATTGATATCGTAGATTATGATCCTGAGAAGGATCCCATGATCGTAAAGAACTACACTGTTGAAACCATTGAGGACAAGGTGCAGAACAAGCTGGCCATTCAGGAAGCTCTTGGCCTTGAAGTGAATGCTGCCATTCCCCTGATCGCCATGGTTGGCCGTCTGAGCAATCAGAAGGGCCTGGATCTGGTAGATCACGTGCTGGGCGATATCATGGCTGAAAATGTTCAGCTGGTCGTTCTTGGTATGGGCGAAGCCCGTTACACCAATTTGTTCAGCTGGGCCGAACAGCAGTACCGCGGTAAGATGGCTGCGCGTTTCGCCATGGATCACGAACTGGCTCACCGCCTGTATGCGAGCGCCGACTTCTTCCTCATGCCCTCTCAGTTTGAGCCTTGCGGCTTGAGCCAGATGATGAGCCTGCGTTACGGCACCGTACCCATCGTTCGCGAGACCGGCGGCCTGCGCGATACCGTGCTGAGCTACAACGAGTACACCAAGGAAGGCAATGGCTTCACCTTCCTCAATTACAACGCGCATGACATGCTGCATGTCATCAAGCGTGCGCTGAGCTACTACAAGGATCAGCCCGAAGTAATCACCGAGCTGCGGATTCGCGGTATGAAGGGCGATTACAGCTGGACTCACAGCGCTGGTGAATATGTGAAGCTTTACGAACAGATTGCTGTTAAATAATTTTTGTCAAATCAAAGCCGCCGGAGCGCATGTTCCGGCGGCTTTCCTGCATAGGTTTTTTCAAACAGGAGGGATAGATTATGAAAGTTGTAATGGTCAACAGCAGTCCGCATGAGCACGGGTGCACGTATACTGCGCTCAGAGAAGTCGCAGAAGAACTCAAGCGTCAGGGTATCGAAAGCGAAATAGTGCATATCGGCAAAGAAGCGATTCACGGCTGCATCGCCTGCGGTCAGTGCAGAAAAACAGGCAAGTGTGTGTTTGATGATGCTGTCAATAGGATTGCTCCAAAACTGGCAGAAGCAGACGGAATCATTTTCGGTACGCCAGTGTACTATGCAGGCATTTCCGGTCAACTGAAGTCGTTTCTGGATCGACTTTTCTTCAGCAACAGTCGAAAGCTTGCCTACAAGCCGGCTGCTGCTGTTGTAAGTGCCCGGCGCGGCGGATGCACAGCTACATTTGATGACGTTGTCAAATATTTTACAATTAACAATATGCCCGTTGTTTCCTCGCAGTATTGGAATCAGGTGCATGGTTTTACGCCGGATGACGTTCGCAAAGACGAAGAAGGCCTGCAGATCATGCGAACGCTTGCACGCAATATGGCATGGCTGCTTAAATGCATTGACTGTGGCAGGGCAAACGGCATTGATCTGCCTGAACGCGAACCCGGCATAGCTACCAATTTTATTCGTTGAGTAAGCGAAGCGCCTGTTCAAAGCTGCCGTTTGCCTGTGCAATGGCACGCATCACAGGAATAACGTTTCTGCAAACGGTATAATGGGGCTTGTGCAGTTTTGGGTGTGCTGCTTCCATAATAAAAGGATATCCAACCAAATCAAGCATGGATTCATCGTTGAAGTTGTCGCCAAAAGCGGCAACTTCTTCTTTTTGCAAGCCCATATGCTGCATCAGACACTCCATGCCGCTCCCTTTGTTGGCAACGGTAAAATCAAACCAGTCTCGTCCGGAAACCGTCGCCGTCAGTTTATTCCCCCACTTTTCCAGGAAATCCGGTGCAATTTCGGCTACACCCGTATCAATCTGACCAGAAATTTTCAGAATCGGTTCGTTGATATCATCAACGGAGGAAATGATCGTTACTGTGTTACGAAGACGGTACGTAATATCGTCCGTATATTTGCGATTCCGATCCAGCATGTAGCAAGTATGCTTTCCGCTGATCAACAGGTTCATATGCTTTGCTTCGATATCGGCAATGATTTCATGCGCGGTTTCAGTTGGAATGGCAATAGAGCCAGCCTCACGCCCTGCAGCCATACAAAAAGCGCCATTTTCACACACAAAGGCCATTCTTTCTGCCACAGGCTTAAACAAACGCACCAAATTGCCATACTGTCTTCCGCTGGCAGCAGCAAACAGAATGCCGCGTTCAAACAGCTTTTCGATTATTTCAAAGGTATCCTCAGGAAGTGTTCCGTCCTTTTCAAGCAATGTTCCATCCAAATCCGTTGCAACCAAACGAATCAAGCGCTTATCCTCCTTATATTTTTCAAACACGGATATCTTATCACGCCGGGATTCCAACGTCAATTTATTCTGAACGGATTGACATATAGTCTAGCAAGTAGTATTATACATATGAGCAATTATTCATATATCAAAAGGAGGAAAGATTATGTCAAGAAGCGCACCTTGCAGTATTTGTGAATTAATTCATGTTCATGAAGAAATCGTCAATCGTGTTTCAAAAGAAATGCCTGACGAGGATGCTCTTTTTGATTTGAGTGAACTGTTTAAAGTGTTTGGCGACTCCACACGCATACGCATACTGTATTGCCTGTTTGAAAGTGAAATGTGCGTGTGCGATATAGCTACGCTGCTGAATATGACCCAAAGCGCCATTTCGCATCAGTTGAGCGTGCTCAAAAAAAGCAAACTTGTCAAAAGCCGCCGAAGCGGAAAAACTGTTTTTTATGCGTTAGCAGACGGACACGTCCGCGCTATCATTGATCAGGGTATGGAACATATTCAGGAATAAAGAACGGAGGAATGAATCATGAAAAAAGTATTCAAAATGCAGGATCTTGATTGCGCAAACTGTGCTGCTAAAATGGAAGCAGCTATTGCAAAAATTCCCGGCGTTCAAAAGGTTATTATGAACTTTATGACTCAGAAACTGACGATAGAAGCTGAAGAAGCTGATTTGGCATTCATTCTGGATGAGGCCCAGAAAGCAGTTTCCAAAGTAGACAGAGATTGCAAGATCATTCGTTGAGCCTATCGGAGGTCATTATGTCACGGAAACAGAAAAGAGAATTGTACAAAATCGGATGCGGCGCATTCTTGTTTCTTTCAGGCATTGTGCTTCCATGGATATTCTCAGCTTTATCGTTTATACCTTATTTGGCATTTGCTCTTCAGCTTACAGCATACCTGATTGTTGGACTGGATGTATTGGCAGAAGCATTCAGCGGTATAAGAAACGGTCAACTGTTTGACGAAAACTTTTTAATGGCTGTTGCTACCATCGGTGCTCTGCTGATTGGCGAATACCACGAAGCTGTAGCTGTGATGCTTTTCTATCAGATCGGCGAATGGTTTCAGCGTTATGCCGTAGGCAAATCCCGCGCTTCCATAGCAGAGTTGATGGATATCCGTCCGGAAACTGCGACAGTAGAGCGTGGCGAAAACGTTGAGACCGTCGATCCGGAGGAGGTAAACATCGGAGAAATCATTGTGGTCCGCGCCGGTGAACGCATTCCTCTGGACAGTGTGGTTGTATCAGGCGTTTCCTCGCTGGACACATCTGCTTTGACAGGCGAGAGTTTTCCTCGTGATGTAACCGCAGGCGACGAGGTGATCAGTGGCTGCATTAACCAAACCGGTCTTCTGCGTCTGCGGACAACTAAGGTGTACAGTGACTCGACAGTTGCACGAATTCTTGAACTTGTTGAAAATGCAAGTGACAAAAAAGCAAAAGTCGAAAGTTTTATCACTCGTTTTTCCCGTATTTATACTCCTACTGTTTGCTGCCTTGCGTTACTTCTTTTTCTGGTTCCTTCACTCATTTGGGGACAATGGACTTTATGGGGCTATCGTGCCCTGAGCTTTCTGGTGGTCAGTTGTCCGTGTGCGCTGGTTATTTCCGTTCCCCTCAGCTTTTTCGGAGGCATCGGCGCAGCAAGTCGTCACGGGATTCTGGTAAAAGGAAGCAATCACCTGGAACAGCTTGCCCAAACAAGCACGGTTGTGTTTGACAAAACCGGCACCCTCACGAAAGGGCGTTTTCGTGTTACGGAAGCAATGCCTGTCGGTGTTGATAAACAAACACTACTTCATACGGCTGCTTTGGCAGAGATGCATTCCAACCATCCCATCAGCCGCTGTGTATACGAAACTGTAGATCTTTCAACGCTTTCCGCCGGCGAATGCCTTCATGTAGAAGAAAAGCCCGGGCTCGGCATCGTTGCGGAATATCATAACAGAGTCATTGCTGCCGGCAATGCACGTCTGATGGCGTTGCTTGGAATCCGCATTTCTACTCCCGCATTAAATGGTACTTCTGTTCACGTTGCTGAAAACAACACTTATCTTGGCTATCTGACTGTTTCCGACGAGCTTAAACCCGATGCAAAGGAAACGCTTGCGGCACTGCGCAGGAACGGTGTAAAACGAACTGTCCTGCTGACTGGCGATCAGCAAACCGCCGCTGAGGCAATCGCTTCCCAGCTTTCAATCAACGAGCTTCACGCTCAGCTTCTGCCGCAGGACAAAGTCATGCATGTTGAACGCCTGCTGGCCGATAAGCAGGACAGGCAAACGCTTATTTATGTGGGTGACGGTATCAACGATGCACCTGTTCTTGCGAGAGCTGATGTGGGAGTGGCAATGGGTGCACTTGGCAGCGACGCGGCCGTGGAGGCCGCGGACGTTGTACTGATGGATGATAATCCGCTCAAGCTCGCACTCGCCATTCACATTAGCAGACGAACACTTGCTATCGTCCGTCAGAATATTGTGTTTGCACTAACGGTCAAACTTCTCGTACTTGGCATGGTTGCCCTGGGTGCCGCAGGAATGTGGCTGGCCGTATTTGCAGACGTTGGCGTATCTGTGATCGCCATACTCAATGCAATGCGGGCCCTCAATACAAAATCTTTCTGAACATAGAAAAGAGCAGTCGATCTCCCAAGGAGCGGCTGCTCTTTTCATTGTAAAACATTGGGAAAGGTTATTCCACAGATTTAAGCGCTTCCACCATATCAATCGAACGAACCTTGCGTGTCAGGAACAGCTGAATAAACAACGAAAAGCTGAAAGTAATCACACATGCAATGATGATGGAGCTGATAGCAGGCCGGCTGGGGTACGTTACAGACTCGCTTGCACAAACCCGCAGAACCAGGCTGGTCAACCCTTTTCCCGCCTGCATACTGCAGGCAATGCCAGCAAGGGTAATCAATATGTTTTCACCGACTATCAAGCGGCGTATTTCTTTCTGGTGATACCCAAGCACTTTGAGTGTCGCATACTCTCGTACACGCTCCGCAAAATTCATAAGCCCCATATTATAGCAGATCACAAATGCAAGAGCGAGCGCAATCCCCATCAGGATCACAAAAATAGATGAAAGCATATTCATCAGTTCCGTCAGTTCCCTGCTCTGCTCAACCGGACGTTCCAGCCGATCAACTTCCGACATATCGGCCAATTCTGCAAGACATTCTTGCGTTGGCGACTTCAGGAGCACTGCGGTAGGTACAAAACTGGTTTTGCGCAGCTTTTCCCAGGTGTGCTGTTCCATATACATGCCTTGCTGGATATTGTTATAAACAATCTGACTGACAGGAACGGTCACAGGTTCATCATCTGCCGCAAAATACAAAGTCAGTTTATCGCCCTGAATGACCCTTAACGCATCCGCCAGTTTTGCTGTAACCGCAACACCACCAGGCAGTATAGGTACATGGTTCTCTGCTTCTCCAAGGCACAGCATTTGCTGATTCGGTTCAACAACCGTAAGCATCGTTGTTCTGCTTTGCGCTGCTGATCGTGCACTTATGGCTTTTTCCATGATGCTTTCTACCTTTTCAGCATCCAGACGGCGATCATAACTTTCAGCAGATCCAGCCTGACTTGTCAGATTAGCCCTGACATCGTAATTCAGAACCTTGGTATAATGCGTAACAGCAATCAAATTGATCGAATCCTGCAAACCAAACGAAGCGATAATCAGAGCATTGCAGCACAAAATTCCGACAAACGACATAATCGTGCGCATACGGTTACGCATCAGATTGCGAATGATCATTTTGGAATTAAAGCTTAAACGCCTCCAAAGTGCGCCGATTCGTTCCAAAAAAATTCGTTTGCCAGCTCGAGGCGGTTTGGGTCGAAGCAGGTTCGCAGTTGTCTCTCTGGCAGATTTCTGGTATGTATAAAGACATATGCCTATACTCATCAGAACTGTGATCAGCGCCATCATCCAGGACAGCCATGAAATCGCCGGATAAATCTGATAAGGATATTCGTTCTGTCCCAGCAGCAATGCCCAAATGATGGTGGGAAGTCCCCAATGCCCGATTGCAACGCCCAGCACCGAACCAAGGGCCGATGGCAGGACAGCATAGGAAAGATAATGATCCCGAATTCTTCGCGAGGGATATCCAAGCGCTTTGAGCGTGCCGATCTGCAAACGCTGATTGTCCACCATTCGCGTAAGTGTCGTAAGCACAATCAGAGCGGCTACTGCATAAGCAAAAACCGGAAAAACAACCGTAAGTGCCCGGAACATTTCCGCATTATTGATCGCACTTGCCGTACTTTTATGTGCACGACGGTCCTGGACAAGCGCCTCAGGAAGAAGCGTATTGATTGCTGATTCTACCAGATCCAAATCCGCTCCATCTTCAAGCGTAACAACCATCTGAGTAAGCGGTACAGAAGGCATTGCCTGCGCATTGATCAAAATATAGCCGTATTCCTTCGGATTGGGGTATGTTCCCTGGGTAACGCAGATGAACTCCGGGCTAAATATCTTGCCGCGAATTACAAAACCAAATTCCTCCCCCTGCATTTCGACTGTAACCCGATCACCGATTTCAAGTCCGTGAGCTTCAGCAAACCCGGCCTGAACAAGGCAGCCTCTAAGATCTGTCTGTTGCAGTATTTCTCCTTCAGCAACAAGCGGCCTGTTAATATTCATGGGACCATCATATCCGGTTACGTTAATAGTAGGCTCAGCAGGCAGCGTGGTATCCAGATCCAGGCTGAATCTTGCGCACACATCACCAACGCCTTCTATTCCGCGCAGCTTCAAAAGAGCGTTTCGGTCGGCCGAGGGCAGGCTGATCCAATAATCCGAAAGATTGTTTTCTTCAAAATACACATCGATCGTACCCTGGGCAAGATTGGCACAGCCATCCAAACCGGCAAAAATCAAAGTTCCAAGCGAACAGAGAATAACAATCGACAGAAATTGCATAAAAGACTGTTTCATATCCCGAAGCAGCTTTTTTCCAAGTGCATTACCTGCCATAACGGCTCCTCCAATTCAGACGAAAGTTAGCGTTATCTATATTTAGTATAGAGCACCATTCTCTACAAGTCAATTAAACATCATATTCGTTACAAATCGGCCATAACTGTTGATTGACTGTTCTCTCCCATCCACGTATAATAGTATATACCCATAAGGGGTATATGAACATTTCGAGGAGAATGCTTATGAGTGCGCAGCATTGCGGTGATTGCCAAAAACACAAAGACCGCGCCCCGGAAGAAGCACGTCGGCTTATTCATCGCCTGAACAGAATTGAAGGTCAGGTTCGCGGAATTCGCAGCATGGTAGAAAAAAACGTCTACTGTACTGATATACTGATTCAGGTCGCAGCGGCCAATGCTGCGCTTAATGCCTTCACACGCGAACTGCTGAGCGAGCATATCCGCACCTGTGTGGCAAAGGATATTCGTGCCGGAAAAGACGAAACCATCGAGGAGCTTTTGGTTACCCTACAAAAACTCATGAAATAATCCGAGGTGAAACGAATGAAACAATATCGCATAACCGGCATGAGCTGTGCCGCCTGCGTAGCGCGTATCGAAAAAGCGGTCAACCAGGTGGACGGCGTTACAAGCTGTTCTGTCAGCCTGCTCACCCATTCCATGGGCATTGAAGGAAACGCAGCGGATGAGGCGGTTATTGCTGCCGTTGAAAAAGCCGGCTACAACGCCTGCGTGTCAGGCAATCATGCGGCTGGGAATTCTTCAAATTCAAAATTGGAGGATCTGGAGGATCGCGAAACGCCCGCGCTTCGCAAACGTTTGATCGCCTCGCTCGGATTTCTTGTGATGCTGATGTATGTTTCCATGGGACATACAATGTTAAACTGGCCTGTACCTTCATATTTTGCAGATAGTCCCGTTTCTATTGGCCTTAGCCAGCTTTTGCTTTCCGCCATCATTATGGTGATCAATCAGAAGTTCTTTATCAGTGGCCTTAAAAGCTTGTGGAACAGATCGCCCAATATGGATACGCTGGTCGCCATGGGATCTGCCGCTTCGTTTTGCTACAGCACTTATGCACTTTTCGCCATGAGCCGCCTGCAGGCAAACGGCGATATCAACGGAGCTGCGCATCTCATTCACGAATTCTATTTCGAATCCGCCGCCATGATTTTAACGCTTATCACAGTTGGTAAAATGCTGGAAGCTCATTCGAAAGGCAAAACAACCAACGCTCTGAAAAGCCTGATGAATCTTGCGCCGAAGACCGCAACCCTTTTGATAAACGGCAAGGAGACAAGCGTAGCAGTCGAAGCGGTAAAAGCCGGAGATGTGTTTGTTGTACGGCCAGGTGAAAGCATACCCGTGGACGGCGAAGTGCTTGACGGAAGCAGCGCCGTAAACGAAGCGGCGCTGACCGGCGAAAGTCTGCCTGTGGATAAAATAAAAGGGGATCGCGTTTCTGCTGCTACAATGAACCAGAGTGGCTTTCTTCGCTGTAAAGCAACACATGTCGGCGAGGATACCACACTTTCACAGATCATCAAAATGGTCAGCGATGCAGCAGCCACCAAAGCACCCATTGCCAAAGTCGCCGATCGCGTATCGGGTGTGTTTGTCCCTGTTGTGATTGCAATCGCGATCATCACAACTGTTGGCTGGCTCTTTGCAGGACAGACTTTTGGTTTTGCACTTGCGCGAGGCATTTCTGTTTTGGTCATCAGCTGCCCCTGCGCGCTCGGATTGGCTACTCCGGTTGCCATTATGGTTGGCAACGGGATCGGCGCAAAACATGGTCTTCTGTTTAAAACGGCCGTTTCACTCGAAGAAACAGGAAAAATCCGTATCGTTGCGTTGGATAAAACCGGCACAATCACCTCGGGAGAACCCAGAGTCACGGATGTTTTTCCGACTGAGAACGTTACAGAAAATGAACTGCTTTCCGTGGCATACTCGCTGGAAGCCAAAAGCGAGCATCCTCTTGCCCGCGCTGTTGTAGCCGAAGCGTTTCGGAGAGAGCTTTCCTGTGAAATCGTTTCTGATTTCAAAGTCTTTCCTGGCAACGGTCTCACCGCTACACTGAACGACGAAATGATCGTTGGCGGAAACATGAGTTTCGCTGCAAAATTCACGCAAATACCTGAGTTGCTTCAGAAAAAATCTGTCGAGCTTTCATCCCAGGGAAAAACGCCCTTGTTTTTCCTGAAGAATAACCAAATTCTTGGTTTGATTGCTGCTGCTGATACAATCAAAGAAGATAGCCCCGAAGCGATTCGACAGTTGCAAGGCATGGGAATCCATGTGGTCATGTTAACCGGCGACAATGAACAAACCGCCAACACAATAGGTAAGCTTGCCGGTGTAAATGAAATATTCGCCGGAGTACTGCCAGATGGTAAGGAAGCAATCATCCGAAACCTCAAACGGAAAGGGCGCGTAGCCATGGTCGGCGATGGTATCAACGATGCCCCGGCTCTTACCCGCGCGGATATCGGCATCGCCATTGGTGCCGGAACTGATATCGCAATTGATGCAGCAGACGTTGTTTTGATGAACAGCAAGCTTTCCGATGTACCCGCCGCAATTCGTCTAAGCAGAACAACGCTGAAAAACATTCGAGAAAATCTTTTCTGGGCGTTCATCTACAATGCAATCGGCATTCCGCTCGCCGCCGGAATATTCATTCCCCTCCTTGGCTGGCAACTCAATCCGATGTTTGGCGCCGCTGCCATGAGTCTGTCAAGCTTCTGTGTGGTATCCAACGCGCTCAGACTGAATTTTTTCGATCTGTACAGCACGAAAAAGGATAAAAAAATCAAATTTGTAAAGGAGAAAAAAGTCATGGAAAAGACTATGAAGATCAATGGTATGATGTGCCCCCACTGCTCCGGTCGTGTAAAAAAAGTATTGGAAGCTCTGCCTGAGGTGGATGAAGCTGTTGTAAGTCACGAAAGCGGCACCGCTGTTCTGACACTGAATGCCCCTGTGACCGATGAAATTCTGAAAAAGGCCGTCGAAGATCAGGGATATGAAGTTATCGGTTAACAGAATAGAACACATGCCCCTGTGCCTTTTCAGTGTACAGGGGCATAACTAATTTTCAGAACCATGCGTTATTTGCCAAAAAAATAACGGTTTTGTATTTTGTTTGTTCTCTTTCTACCCTTTTCCCTATTGATTTTAAAAATAAAGTGGTGTAATATAATATCAGTATCATGAGGGGAATAGGGATTTCTTTTCTTCGTATGATACTCTAAAGTACAATAAGAAAGAGGTTTGAGTCCCATGGCCAACATCGATCTGACTAAGTATGGTATTACCGGCACGACTGAGATCATTCACAATCCTTCTTTCGAAGTTCTGTTTGCGGAAGAGACCAAGCCCGAGCTGGAAGGCTTTGAAAAGGGTCAGGTCACTGAGCTGGGCGCTGTGAACGTTATGACCGGCATCTACACCGGCCGTTCCCCCAAGGATAAGTTCATCGTGATGGACGACACCTCCAAGGATACCGTTTGGTGGACCAGCAAGGAATTCGCCAACGATAACAAGCCCGCTTCCCAGGAAGCCTGGACCGAGTGCAAGAAGCTGGCCATCGACGAGCTGAGCAACAAGAAGCTCTACGTGATGGACCTGTTCTGCG
>JAFYQB010000016.1 GCA_017547285.1 Clostridia bacterium | reverse complement strand
GACCGGCAATGCGGCCGGCATCTTTGGTAGCCTGACGCTGGCTGTCACTGAAGTAAGCAGGCACTGTGATGACGGCATCCGTGACTGCTTCGCCCAGATAGGCTTCGGCGTCCTGCTTGAGCTTTTGCAGAATGATCGCACTGATTTCCTGCGGCGTAAACGCCTTGCCATCCACCTTCACACGGTTATCCGTACCCATATCGCGCTTGATGGATGCCACCGTGCGGCTGGCGTTGGTGACTGCCTGTCGTTTGGCCGCTGCGCCCACCAGACGCTCGCCGTCCCTGGTAAATGCCACGACTGAGGGGGTAGTACGCCCGCCTTCCGCGTTGGGGATCACGGTCGGGTCGCCGTTTTCCATAAAAGCAACGCAAGAGTTGGTGGTACCCAAATCAATACCAATGGTCTTACCCATAAAAATGCCCTCCTGAATGGGATTCATGAAAGAATCCAGCATTTATCATACAACAATCGCATGTAGAATATATAACCCAAATATGAACAAACCGTAAACAGGCAGGGGCACCGCCCCTGCACCCCGGATTGCGGCCATGAAATGGCCGCAAAGGTTGCGTTTGGTGTTTGGGGTTGCTGCTAAGAACGCCGGAGGTCAAACAACGACCTCCGGCTCGCTTGAGTGCGTTTTTTGTTCAGCGTTGATCCAATCAGAAAATGCGCTCCGTTGTATCATCTTGTATAGCGTGGTATAATCATTTTATCAGGAGATGAACAACATGCTTTTGGCGATCATCCTCTATCTTCTTCACGCCTTTTTGTTTGGCTATGCAGCGCGGCGCGTGGCCGAATACCGCAATCAGCCGGATGGTTTCTGGTGGGGGGCTGGCTGGGTGCATTAGGACTGTTGATCGTTGTTTTTCGCTCCGATGGACAAACGGAAATGCACACATCGCCGCCCGGTTCCAGCATTCGTCAAAGCTGGCGCTGCAGCAAATGCGGCGCCCGTAATCCTGTTGGAAAGGTAAATTGTCAAAGTTGCGGCGCATCCAAAAAATTACCGGAGGCTGTCAAAGTATGTCCGGCAGGCGGCGCCAAAAATAAAGCTGTCAACAACCATTGTTTTGCGTGTGGACATTCGTTTGAAAATTGAATAAATCAACCGCGTATGGAGCCAGAATACAGGTGAGGTGTTCGGTATGAACCTGTATTTCTGGCTTTTTTCATTTTGTGCGCTGTTCATGACACCCGTTGGCGTGCAAGGGCATATACGGATCGATCGCGGCATACACTACCGCATTCGGATTCGCGCGGCCGGTTTACCAGTACTGCGCAAAAAGAAGAAGGAAGAACCTGATGTACCGCTTTATTCCGGTGATGTGATGAAAAGCATGCGCGGCTGGGATCACGGGTTGTTTGTATCTCTTCTGCGTGAAGGGCATTTCAGCCGGCTGCTGAACTTGTTTGAATGGCAGGATGCAGAACTTCGCGTGCGTATTTCCTTTGCGGATGCTGCACAGACGGCGATCGTATATGGCGTGGTTCGGACTGTGTTGCAAGCAGCGGCCTGTATTCGCCCGCTGGCTTTGAGAGGACGGGTGGAAATGGATTTTCAGGGCGCGGGGACGCAGATTTCCTTTCGATGGATAGCAACCGCGCGATTGGGCAGTCTAATGGCAGCAACCCTGCGTCTGTGGGTGGCCTCCGCCGCCTATCGGGCAAATCGTTCGTCAGAGGAGGAGAACTATGCAGCAGCATCCCATTGATACCATGATGCAGACCACCATGGAGCACATCCGCAGTATGGTGGATGTAAACACCGTGATCGGCTCCCCGGTCACGGGTTCCAAAGGTACCACCATTATTCCCATTTCCAAAGTCAGCTTCGGCTTTGTAGCCGGCGGAGGCGAATATCTGGTGGATGATCACCGCAGCCGTGCAGCCATTACCAGCGAAAACTATCCCTTTGCAGGAGGCACCGGCGCGGGCGTGTCCGTACAGCCTGTGGGGTTTTTGGTGGTGGGAGAGGACGGTGTGAAGGTGCTCCCTGCCCAGTCCAACAGTGCGATGGAACGTGTGGTGGAGCTTTTGCCCCAGCTTATGGAGGAGTTTGCCCAAAACGGGGAGAAGCAGGGCAAGTCCAAGGGGAAAAAAGTGTACAAAACTGAAATCGAAACCATTGATTACACGGCTTCGGAGGCTGAAGAGTGAAACATCTGAAAGGCTGGTTCACCCTTCTGTGCTGCGCGGTGATGGCGTTCTTTGCGCCGCAGGCAAAGGCGGAGGAAAGCGAGCAGGTTGAAAGCAGCGCACGCTCGGCGATCCTGATGGAGCGGGAGACGGGCAAGGTACTGCTTGCGCATAACGAGCGCGAAAGGTTGCCCATGGCCTCTACTACCAAAGTGATGACCGCTTTGATGACGCTGGAATATGGCAGGCTGGATGAGGTGGTCACAGTTGGCCGCTATGCTTACGGCGTACCGGGTACCAGCATCTATCTGAATCTTGGCGAAAAAATCACCCTGCGCGACCTGCTCTACGGCCTGATGCTGGCCAGCGGCAACGATGCGGCGATGGCCATTGCCGAGCATATCGGAGGAGACGTGGAAACCTTCTGCCGCATGATGACCGAACGCGCGGCTCAGCTTGGCTGTACGGATACAGTGTTTCTCACCCCGCATGGTCTGCCCAAGGACGGGCATTTTACGACCGCGTATGATCTGGCTTTGATTGCCCAGGAGGCCATGAAGCACGATCTGTTCCGTGAAATCGTGTCCACCAGGCGTGCTTCCATTCCATGGGAGGGGCGCAGCTATCAGCGGATCCTGAACAACAAAAACAAGCTGCTTTCGACCTATGAGGGCGCGACGGGCATTAAAACCGGCTACACCAAGGCGGCAGGCAGATGTCTGGTATTCGGCGCAAAGCGGGACGGGCTGGAAGTGATCGGCGTGGTTCTGCGCTGCTCCGAGTGGTTTGACGAGGCCGCGCGGCTGATGGACGCTGCCTTTGAACGCTACGAGATGTTCACGGCCTTTGAGGAAGGCGAGACCGTGCGCGTGCTGCCCGTGGAGGAAGGCACGCAGGAAACGGTCTGTATTCTGTGCGGCGGCCGTCTGGCGGCGGCGGTTCCCAAAGGAACCGTACCCGTGCTGGAATTTGATCTGCCAGAGACAGCACTGGCGGGTCAGGAAGAGGGAGACGTGGTTGGAGAAGTGCGTTTGGTTCATGACGGTCAAACGCTTGCCGTTGCGCCGCTGGTGCTGGGCGAAACGCTGGCACAGCGGGATTATGCGTATGAACTGGATCGCGTAGTAAGAAATTGGAATGTCATGCCGCAAAGTATTGCGGAGTAAGAGGCTGGAGTTTGCCGGAGCGCACTCTGCCTCCCTTGTGTAAAGGGAGGTGGCTCGCCGTAGGCGAGCCGGAGGGATTATACGCTGCTCACAATATGCAAAATAGCGCTGCATCATGTAGAATGCAGTGCTATTTCCTGATTATTCAGATATAGAAAACTTGGCTTTCAAGAAGTGCCGGTAATCCGGATGGCTTTCTGCTTTGGCGTATTCCTGCGGAATCATCTTTTCCAGCCAGCGGCGCGTACCTTCAGAAAGGTCATCGTAGCGTTTGATTACGATCAATCCTTCGTTTTCTGCTTCCAGCAGGGCTTCGTAGGCGTCGGGGATATACTCGCAGTCAGCAACATCAACGGATTCGCTGCTGATATATGCGTGAGGAATTTCCGCCATGGGCATAGCGGCGGTGCATTCATCCACCCGATAAATATAACCCGAAACACCCTTGTAGATTTCCATGGTGGCGTTGGGGTAATATTCTTCCAGCAGCAGAAGCCCTTCTTTGGTAAAACCGTAGGAGGCCCATTTGTACCACGGCTGGTTCCATTCAAAGCCGGCTTCGCGGCAGTGCTTTTCCACAGCGTTGCTCAGGTAGACCAGTACGTTTTCGCGCCTGCCGGATAAGTAAACCAGCGGCTTTTCGTGGTTGGAAACATGGGGGACAAGCGTTTGAATACCGCCAACCGGCGAGGCATGATACAGCATGACAAACTCCTTTTGTTTAATGTCTGACCACATCAGGCGCGATGCTTTCGACATCCACATAGTAGTTTTTGTCGTTCTGCCTGTCCAGATAAACCGGTACAGGATCGCCGACGTTCACGCCTGGATGATGAAAGAAGCCCTCGCTGCGGTATTCATGAATCACGCCGTTTCGTTCAATATGGCACACCACATGATACGGATGATGACGGTTGACGCGCACATAGGGATTTTGTTCAATGCCCACGATGGTGGCGACTTCATAATAGCCGTTGGAAACCAGGCGTTCACGCTTGGCGCGCTTATGGGAGTCAAAACCAAGAAAACCAATACCGATGCCGCCAAAAATCAGGCACTGTATGGACAACGGGAGCACAACTGCCAGAAAATGATCCGCTTTTGCAAGCAGCAATACCATCACCGCCAGCAGTTCAGCCGCCGCAATGGATGAAAATACAGTGCCCAGAATGCGGTAGGGATTCTTCTGTTTCACTCCATGTATCCTCCCTTCATGGGGCTGACGGCATGCTCGGAATAGATTTTCAGCACGCCTTTTTCGTAGCGCGGTGCGCGGGGCTGCCAGTTCTTTTTCCGTTCGGCAAGGATGATATTCATCTCCTCCGGCGTTTTGTGTTCGCCCTCTGCGCCTACAATGGCCAGCAGGCGGTTCGGGATATCAATTTTGATCAGGTCGTTTTCCTCTACCAAGGCAATAGGGCCGCCTTCGGCGGCTTCGGGAGACACATGACCGATGGCAGGGCCCTTGGTCGCGCCGCTGAAACGGCCATCCGTGATCAGGGCAATGCTGCAGTTGAGCAGTTCATCGCTGGCGATGGCTTCGGTGGTGTAGAACATTTCCGGCATACCGCTGCCTTTGGGGCCTTCGTAGCGGATGAAAACAGCGTCGCCGGGCTGGATTTCGTGCGAGAGTACAGCGGCAATAGCATCTTCCTCGCAGTCAAAGGGACGAGCACGCAGAACAGCCTGATGCATTTCCTTTGGCACAGCGGAATGCTTGACCACCGCGCCATAAGGCGCAAGATTGCCTCGGAGGATGGCAGTGGTACCTTCACTGCCAATGGGACGGCTGTACGGGCGGATGATATCCTCTTTCATCAAACCAGTACGTGCCAGATAAGCTGCGCATTTCTCGTAGTAGCCGCTGGTTTTGAGGTCATCCAGGTTTTCACCCAGCGTTTTTCCGGTTACGGTCATCGCGTCCAGATGCAGCAGCGGACGAAGTTCTTCCATAATCGCGGGAACGCCGCCGGCATAGTAGACAAATTCAGAGGGCCAGCGGCCGGCTGGACGCACATCCAGCAGAAAATGCGCGTCTTTATGGAAGGCTTCAAAGGTGTCTGCGTCAAGTTCGATACCAAACTCATGAGCGATGGCTGGAATGTGCAAAAGTGCATTCGTGGAGCCGGAAATGGCAGCGTGCACGATAATGGCGTTTTCAAAGCTCTTTCGCGTGACGATGTCGTGCGCTTTCATCCCGCTGTGCGCCAGCTGCATGGCCTGCTGTCCGGCTTTCACAGCGACTTCGCGCAGGTCTGCGCGGGTAGCGGGCAGCAGAGCGCTGCCGGGCAGGGAGAGGCCCAGCGCTTCGCACAGCACCTGCATGGTGCCGGCTGTGCCCATAAAACTGCAGGCACCGCAGGAGGGACAGGCGTGATGCTTGTACCAGGTAAACTGTTCGGACGTAATCTCTCCGCGCTGACACATGGCGCTGTATTTGCCGATCTGTTCCAACGTGAGCAGATCGGGCCCTGCCTCCATTACTCCGCCGGTGACAACAATGGCAGGCAGATCGGTGCGGCCAATGCCCATCAGCAAGCCAGGCAGCCCCTTGTCGCAGCTTGCCAGAAAAACGCCTGCATCAAACGGCGTGGCGTTGTGGTGGATCTCCACCATGTTGGCAATCATATCGCGGCTGGCCAGCGAGTAGTTGATACCGTCATGTCCCTGCGCCTGACCATCGCATATATCGGTCACAAAAAAGCGCGCGGCACGGCCTCCGGACTGACGCACGCCATCCGCCGCATCGTTTACAAGCTCCAGCAGATGCGCGCTTCCGGGGTGACTGTCGCCAAATGTACTTTCGATCATGATCTGCGGTTTTTCCAGATCGTCTTCCGTCCAGCCCATGCCAAGGCGGAGGGGATCCATTTCCGGTGCAAGTTTTCGAACGTTCTGACTGGGAAGCATAAGCATTCCTCCATGTGTTGGTGTATCTATTGTATCATAATTCTGCGAAAATTGAACGATATATATGACGTTTCAAAAAAGTTATCAGAAAAAATTAAAATAGTGTTGACAAATGATGCATAAGGAGTTATAATCATTTGCGTTGTGAACGACACAACGCTGTAGACCATGGAGAGTTGGCTGAGTGGTCGAAGGCGCACGACTGGAAATCGTGTTTACGTTGATAGCGTAACTAGGGTTCAAATCCCTAACTCTCCGCCAAAAGAACTCTAACTTCATTGCGAAGTTAGAGTTCTTTTTTGCTTTAATCAGGTACTTGTTTTTTCCTCACAATAAACGCCTGAACGATTTTCCCACTCAAAAACGGGAGAATCGCTCGGGCGTTTTTTCTGCATTTCATTACTTGATGAGGTGCTGCACCAACAATGACTCATTTGAATTGTACTGGCAGACAATCCACTGAACTCTGATTGTTTAAAAGAATCACTTTTCGAGCGGGTCACGTTGCCTGTCTTTTCCCGCGAGTTCTCCGTAAAGCGGCGTACCAAGTCCAAAGCCTCCGGAAACGCTGAGAATTTGCCCGGTGGTATAGGCCGATTCATCGCTTGCGAAATAGATGACCGCCTCTGCGATTTCTTCTGGCAGACCGATGCGTGCCAAGGGGATATGCTTGAGAAACTGGTCTCTGAATTCGCTGCTGAGGTTCTTTTCCACCGCTTCGGTGGCTGTCATGCCGGGCATTACGGCATTGCAGCGGATATGGTGTTTGGCTTCATGGACGGCAATCAGCTTCGTCAAGTAGTTGATCGCTGCTTTGCTGGTGCCGTAAGCAACCTGTGAAATGTCCGGAATGGCACCTCCCACAGAAGAGATGTTGATGATGCTGCCACCACCCTGTGCTGTCATGTGTTTTGATGCTGCCTGACTGGCCATGTACACGCTGCGCAGATTGAGCTGTACGGTGTTCATGAACAACTCTGGATCAGTGCGGGCGAAATCCAGATCTTTTCCCGGATTTGAGGTGCCGAAGTTGTTCACCAGCACATCGATACGACTTGCTTGACGGACGGTTTCTTCCACCATGGAAACGAAGGTTTCCGGTTTGGTCGCGTCGTTGTAAACGCAATGGATCCGTCCGCCCTCTGCATGGAACTGACTGGCAATGGCCTGCGCCTTCTCCAGATCTCGTGCGGCCATAAAGACGATCGCCCCTTCTCTGGCGCAGGCTTTCACAATGGCAAGACCGATTCCACGAGTAGAGGCCGTGACAAGAACAACTTTATCGTTCAGTCGCATGTCGATTTCCCCTTTCATGATGAATGCGTGGCAGCATCATCACTACAGCAATTCCAGCTGCCACGCAGATGATTTCGATGACAGACAGTGTATGAATGGCACGGACGGCAGCGTCCGCTTCGATTATGCCCTGAACTGTGTATTTCGTAATGCTGTTCGTAAACAGCGGCACCAGCACAGCCACGCCGAAGGGCGCTGCAAGGTCACGGAACAGGCCGTAGGTTCCAGTGGCCGCACCGGATGCCTGACCGGAAAGATCGCTGAGGGCCACTTTCATAAAGATTGTTCCGTTGCCGCCCAGACCAAACCCAAGCATACCAAGCGCGGCCATCAGCAACAGGACAGAGGCTTCGGCGGTGAACAGAGAAAGCATTGCACAGCTAAAGCCTGTCAAAAGCAGAGAAAACGTCAGCACGCTGCGCGGTTCAAATTTGTCGGCCAGCGGACCTGTCAGCACAGCGCCAAGGGACATTCCCAGATACATTATGGAGATGGCATAGGCGGAAATAACATCATTATCGGGTTGGGTGCAGTTCACAAATACGATGGTGTTGGTCATGTTGGCCTGCATCAGCCCCTGGGTAAGCGTCAGTGCCAGAACGCTCAGAACGAAAGCGCGCCGGCGCATAAAGTTTCCGGGCAAAATGGGGTGTACAGCCCTTCGCTCTGCCAGTATCAATCCAACAAATGCGATGCTTGCAGCGATCAGTACGCCGATAAAGGCGGATGAACGCCAGCCGAAGTTTTGGCCGAAGGAAGGAATACACAGCATCAGACTGAAGAAAATCAGAACAAATACCGCGCCCGGAGCGTCGAAATGCTCAAGCTTCTTGCGGGACGGCGCATTTTTGTCGGCAAGCAGCGCACATGGTATGAACGCAACGACGCAAAGCGCGACACAGACCCAGACCATCGTCCGCCAACCATATGCGCGGATGATCAGACCGCTCAGCGCCGGGCCAAAGACCACAGCGGCGCTGGAGATCAGCATGTACATGGAAAAGCCTTTGGCAACCCTGGTGGGAGGGAATTCCTTTACAATGTAGGACAGCACCACCGGCGCTACTGCCGCAGCGCCTGCACCCACAATGAAGCGAGCGATGAGCATAACCGCCAAAGAGGAAGAAAGCGCCGCCATTGCATTGCCCAGCGTATAGGTGAGGATGCCCGCCAGCAATGTTGCCCTTCGTCCCAGCACATCGCCCAACTTGCCAAGAATGGGCGCGAAGGCTGCTGTGGACATTGCCTGAGCCAGTGCCGTCCACGTGGTGTTGTTGTAGGCAATGCCGATATCCTGCACGAAAGCCGGCCCAAGCACGGCAGAAAATCCGCCAACAAGGCTGATCAGCAATGCTGCCAGTGCATAAGGGATGAACCCTTTCAGATAGTCTCTGTCTTCCTCCATCAAAAACACTCCTTACCGATGGTTCGCTGAAAACCAGCATGGATGGCGTATATGCAGCTGGCGACGTATGCATTAAGCCGCTGCGCCAGGTGGTGACCGCAACCGGCGACGGCGCACTGGCTGCTACAGAGTTGGAAAAATACGCCGCTTCCATGCAGCGAAAAACCGGCATTCAGCCTGAACAGCCATCTGCGAAGATAAAGGCGTTGCCCACTGATGCGCAGAGAAATACTCGCGGTGACAATGCTTTGTTTACCCCGGAAATGAGCCGGCAGCTGGATGAGGTTTTCACCCGAATGGAACGCCCGTTGCAGCTGGTACTCTATTTGGATGACCGTCCTGTCTCGGCAGAACTGGAGCGATATATCACAGAACTGGCAACCCTTACAGACAAGCTGAAAGTACAGGTTGCCGAGCGTTCTGCCTCTGTGCAGGAAGCGCCCTGCGTGCGCGTCTGCCTTATGGATGGCGCCTACACTGGCCTGGCCTTTCATGGCGTTCCCGGCGGACACGAGTTCACATCTTTTGTGCTGGGACTGTACAATGCCGCCGGGCCGGGACAAACGCTGAATGAAGAAACCAGGCATGCGATCGCTGGACTAAAGAAATCAGTGCATATGAAAGTGCTCGTATCCCTTTCCTGCACCATGTGTCCGGATCTGGTTGTAGCGGCGCAGCATATTGCAGCGCTCAATCCTCACATAACAGCCGAAGTGTATGATCTGGCGCATTACGCACAGTTGAAGGAACGCTATCATGTTATGAGTGTTCCCTGTCTGGTCGTGAATGATGAGCAGGTTGTTTTTGGCAAAAAGAATATCGTACAGCTTCTGTCGCTGCTTGAAGAAAAAAGTTCGGTACCGGTTCGCGTTTGATAATAGATTACAAAAATACGAATAAAAGCCAAACATGTACCTCGCCCGAAAAAGATAAGAAAAAAGAGCGTGGAGTTTTCGGATCTCAACTGAAAACAGTCTGGCGAGAGCCTAAAAGAACGCTAACTTTGCTGTTAAGTTAGTGTTCTTTTTTGTCAAAAGTTTAAATTTTTATCAAAAAATATTATGTATAAGTTTGATGCTTTTCTGTATGATCGGTCAAAAATGAGATTCGAAAAGCCACCGGAATCTCCGGTGGCTTCATACTTATTTCAGAAAATCCTCGCGCATGGGATTGAAGATATCCACCAACACGCCTGCTTCCAGACAGACGGTTCCGTGCGGAACATCAGAGGCAAATGCGATGGTATCACCCTGAGCGACCTCGTGCTCCACGCCGTCGATCGTGAATACGAATCGACCGGACTGGACGTAGGTGCTCTGAAGATGGGGGTGAGTGTGCATGGAGCCGACGCCGCCTTTTTCAAAACGGACTTCCACGATCATCAGCTGATCGTTGTGAGCAAGCACTTTGCGGCTCACGCCTCCGCCCAGATCGGTCAGAGGAATATCACGGTTGTAAACAACAGAAGAACTCATCATAATCTCCTTTCGGTTGTGCGGGATAAAAGGATTATACCAGAACAGGGGCAATAGAATCAAGCTGCTGGAATGTTTGACTTTGGATGGGGAAAGAGGGTATAATAACCTGCGGAATACCACATGATGCTAAAGGAGTTACGGTCATGTTCTCATTCATTAAAAAGCTTGCCAAAAATGAGCGCGCCATCCTCTACACCTGCTTTTTCGCCTTCTTCTGCAACGGTTCGCTTGCACTGATGATGGGATCAGCCATGCCGGATCTGAAGCTTGCCTACAATCTGTCCGATACGGTAAGCGGCCTGTTCCTGTCCGCACACTCGGCGGGCAACCTGATCGCCGGTTTTATCAGCGGTATCGTTCCGCTGTATCTTGGACAGAAGAAATCCATTATTCTGCTGAGTTCTCTGGCCTTTATCGGTTTTGCCATGATGATCCTCTGGGGCAATCCGGTTTGGCTGTTCCTGGCCTTCGTATTCACGGGCCTTGGCCGCGGCGCTGTATCCAATTTTGATAACCGTATGGTCAATCTGCTGTCCGGCGGCAGCCCCATCGGTACCAATCTGCTGCACAGCAGCTTTGCGGTAGGCGCAATTACCGCTCCGATGATTTTCCTGGTTGTCAGCCGCATGTTTGGCTGGCGTGCAGCGCTGGGCGTGGTGGTAGCTTTTGGCTGCATCAGCTTGACCAATTTTGGCCGTATGAAGCTGAAGCAGGATAAGATGGACCGTAAGGATAAGACCAACAGCACGGTCACTTTCCTCAAGAATCCTTCTTTCCTTATTCTGGCGATGATGATGTTCTGTTATCTGTGTTCTGAATACGCCATCAACGGATGGCTGGTTACCTATATTCAGAACAAGGAATCCCTGCTGGCAGGCTTTGGCAAGACCGGAGAGGAGCTGACCGCCGCCGTCAAGGCGTACAGCCAGTCCATGGCCACGCTGATGTGGGTGGTGATGCTGGCAGGCCGCCTGTTCTGTGCATGGCTTTCCACCCGTGTTCCTCAGAAAAAGATGATGATGGTTGCCAGCTTTGGCGTGGCGATCTTCTATGGCCTGATGCTCGTCAGCTCCAGCATACCGGTCGCTACCATCTGTGTGGCTGGCCTGGGCTTCTGCATGGCCGGTATCTGCCCGATGATCTATTCCGATGCTGCCATCTTCACCAACACCTATCCCATGGCGACCAGCTTTATCCTGTGCATCGGCTCCGGCGGAGCGATCCTGATGCCTACGGTTGTTGGTACGCTCGCGGAACGTTTTGGCTTTACCGGCGGCATGAGTGCGATCTTTGTAACGGTGCTGCTGCTGGTGGTGTTCGCGGTGCTTAATGTAACGGTCAAAACCCGCGTGCCAAAGGAATATAAAGCTCAGGCGTAATGAATATCAAAAAAGGCTGTTTGCAAAAGCAAACAGCCTTTTTGTTGCTTAAAACTGAAGGAGTGTATCCGCCAGTTCTTTCATGCTGCGAACGGTCAGTTCGGGATGAAAATCGGGAAAATAGCCGTCGGGATCAAACAAAATGCCCTTCATACCGGCGTTGTGCCCGGCGATAGCATCAATATCTCGGTCGCCAATCATGGCACAGTTCTCGGGAGAGAGATGATTGCGCTCCATCAAAGCCAGCAGAGCATCGGGCGCTGGCTTGAGCGGGAAACCGTCCGAACCGATCACCGCGTCGTCAAAGTATTGCCAGAGGTTTTCGCGCACAAGCTGATCAATGGCGCTTTGATGACTGTGGGTGTACAGATAGTGATGATAGCCCGCTTCGTGAAGCCTGCGCAGACAATCCTCCAGACCATCATAAGGAGGATCGCTGTGCGGCCTGGCGTGATGTACGCGGTAGGCGTCCATAATGGCCTGCTTTTCAAGACCGGACTGTTCGGCGCACCATTCGGCAGCGGTCGCCAGGTATTTCTTGATCAACGGCATCAGCTTTTCAGGATCTGCCAGTTCCTGCAGCCCCAAATCGCACAGACCATTTATGAAAGAACCGAGAATCTCGGGGTAAGAGTCGAACAATGTTCCGTCAAAATCCCAGAACAGGTGACGTACCTGCTTCATACTTCATTCTCCTCGCGGACTTCGTCCGTTTCATCTTCTTCTGGCGTTTCGGCAATGACCTTGCTGACAAGCGCTTTTTCAATTCGGTGATCTGCGATGATTTCCACCTGCACGTGCAGGCCATTGATGGTAACTTCGGGTTTGGAACCGTCATCGGGAATGGAGGAGAACATGCTGAAGACCATGCCGCCCAGCGTGTCGTATTCCAGTTCCTCCGGCAGTTCCAGTTCCAGCGCTTCAGCCAGCGTGTACAGAGCAATTGTGCCGTTTACACGCCAGAGATTATCCTCAAGCTGCTCAATCTCGCTCTCTTCCTTGGGATCGAATTCATCGTAGATGTTGCCGACGATTTCTTCCAGCAAATCTTCCATGGTCACAATACCGCTCATGCCGCCGTATTCATCCACAACGATAGCAAAATGCACCTTCTGCTTCTGCATGTTGCTGAACAATGTATCGGCCGCAATGGTTTCGGGAACCAGATACGGCTTGCGCAGCAGCTGCCGCAATGTTTTGCGGGATTTTGCATGCGTGTTGAGCAGAAAATCGCGGGTGTTGAGAATGCCGATGATATCATCGGTTCTGTCGCCATAGACAGGAAAACGGCTCAAACCGCTCTCCTGAATAACTTTCAGAATTTCGGCTTCGGAAGAATCCACCTGAATGGCGATCACTTCAATGCGGTGCACCATCACGTCAACGGCTGTACGGTTGTTGAACTCGAAAATGTTTTCGATCATGGCGCGTTCGTCCTGCTCGATCGCGCCGCTTTCGCTGCCGATATCCACCATCATACGAATTTCTTCTTCCGTTACTTCCTCGTTGGTGGCATTTGGGTTAATGCCCAACAGACGAAGAATCACATTGGTGCTGATGGTCAGCAGCCACACCATGGGCGCAAAAAAACGGGAAACGATCAGAATGATCCTGCACACAAAACGCGCTGCTTTTTCGGGTGACTGCAGCGCAATGCGCTTGGGAACCAGTTCGCCCAGCACGATGGTAATATAGCTGAGGATCAGAGTGATCAATATCACGCACAGCGAATGGAGCGTGGCAGGGGAAAGCAGAGTGAAACCGGAAAGAACGATCAGATCAACCAGCGGGGACGCAAAGCTGTCCGCCGCAAACGCGCTGCCTAAGAAACCGCTCAAGGTGATACACACCTGAATGGTGGATAAAAAACGCGTGGGGGATTCAAGCATTTGCAGCATACGGATGGAGAGAGAATCGCCATCCTCCGCCTGTTTGCGTATGCGGTTTTCATTCAGAGACACGACTGCTGTCTCGGCAGAAGCAAAAAAAGCATTGATCAGGATCAGAACCAACTGGAGCAACAGTTTACTGCCTATGGGGTCGTCCAAGGAAAAGCCCTCCTTAATGTGCGGCCATGCCGCAGGATTGATCCATTATAGCACAGTTTGTTACGGAATGCATCTGTCTTTTGAAAAAGTTTGGTAAAGAATAAGCTTCAGCCGGCGGTAATTGCCGGCTGAAAATCAACGGTCGGAGGTACTCAGAATGTCCAAATTCAATTCGAATTCGTTTTCATTCTCCCGAAGCATGCGCGCCATAATGATCAGGCGTTTGTTCTCGTCATCGCCGGTACAGGTGGACAGGGTGAGCAGGCGATCCCCGGGACACACGTCGATATTGCTTTTGATACGGGAAAGCAATCGGACGCGCTCCACATACTCTGTGAAAACAACTGCGTTGGGGAAACGGTCGTAAAGCCAGAACGGCAGATAATCCGGCTTTCCGCTTTGTATATCCACTTCCGCTACCGCGAAAATCACGTAGCGTCCGTTTTCATAAATCGTGTTGAAGTCAATAAAAGGGTGTGCACGGTAGTAGCTGGCGTCTTTGACTTTGTATTTCTTCAAAGAACCGAACATGGCGCCTTCCTTCATATTGTGGCCATGAATCAGCATTTGGGCGGGGACGGTATCCAGATTACAGTTTTCATCCAGAAACAGCGCGCCGGTAGCACTGCGCTGTTGCAGGACGTTGTGGGTCAGATAATATTCATTATCACGTTGGACAACAGCTTCTTCCAGTACACCATCAATTTTGATCCATCCGACAATATCCTTGTTTTTTTCCTGAAGCTGGTAGAAAACAGGAGATACTCGCAGCAAAGGATTGTTGGAATAGACGGATGGCCATGGATCGGTGGGGAGCGGTGTATGGCCGTAAACAATGCCTTTGACAGGTGTTGGCTTTGAAACGGGCGTTTCGGTTGCTGAAAGGACAGGTGATGGAGCTGCGCTTTCGTTTGCAGGAGGGGCTTGCAGCAGGGCATCAGTACGGACTTTTTCCAATTCTCTGCTTGCCATACGGGATTGAATGATGGAAAAACTGTAGCGTGCCAAAAGGAACAGGCAGGTGCAGAATACGAGCACACAAAGAATCAAAATTGCCAGACGCAGCGGATTGATTCTGGATAATTCGGTTTTCAAGAGACGGGCTTTGAAGCCCGGATCACTTTTTGAGGATACAGGCGATTCAGGATATTTCTGCTCTGGAAAATAGCCGGTCTTTTGATGGAAATTGTTATTCAAAGCAATCGCCTCGCATCATAATACATTGTACAGTATATATCGGACGGGATCATAAGTCAAAGAAATGTCAGAATTGACGGAAACGTACAGCATACGGAAACAGAAAAACGCGTATCCTGTTTTTCGGAGGCGATTTATGTGAAAAAACAGGAAGCGCGAGAAAGAGACCCTTCAGATCCACTGGTGTGGGATGTGGAAGAGCTGGCTTCTGCAACGGAATGCACAGGGCTGGTTCCGGCGGCGATTCAAACACCGGAAGAGGCAGAGGACTACAGCAAACTGTATGCGATCCATCTTCAGAAGACCGCCTGGACATGTGAAGAGAACGGAAAATCGGAGCAAAGAGCAAAATCGGATTGAAAAAAAGGAGTTCCGTTTGCACGGAACTCCTTTGAAGTGTTGCACTTCGAACGAAATTACTTGATTTCGACGGTAGCGCCAACTTCGGCCAGCTTGGCCTTGATCTTCTCGCACTCTTCCTTGGAAGCGGCTTCCTTGATGGTCTTGGGAGCGC
The DNA here is from genome assembly GCA_017547285.1 of Clostridia bacterium. Classification (GTDB taxonomy): domain Bacteria; phylum Bacillota; class Clostridia; order Christensenellales; family Aristaeellaceae; genus Limiplasma. The sequence goes on along the minus strand of JAFYQB010000016.1, from coordinate 34,004 downwards.
TCTCAACGAAGTCCTTGGCTTCCTTCAGGCCCAGACCGGTCAGCTCGCGGATAACCTTGATGACCTTGATCTTCTCGGAGCCGGCATCCTTCAGGATGGCGTCGAACTCGGTCTTCTCTTCCTCAGCAGCGGCAGCGGCAGCGCCAGCACCGGGAACAGCAACAACAGCAGCAGCTGCGGAAACGCCAAAGTGCTCTTCCAGAGCCTTAACCAGATCGTTCAGTTCGAGAACGGTCATCTTCTCAATCATCTCAATGATTTCAGCGTGAGTCATTGTGAATATCCTCCATTTTCAACTTGCTAATTTATAATATGGGGTACAGGTAAAGCCATCAATTAGGCTTCGGGGGCAGCTTCGGTGTCCTTCTTGGCAATAGCATCCAGAACACGCACGAAGCCAGCGATGCTGCTCTGCAGGCTGCCAAGCAGGCGGGCCAGCAGTACTTCGCGGCTGGGAGTTTCGGCCAGGCTCTTGATCTGATCCAGAGTCATGATGTCGGAACCCAACAGACCAGCCTTGATGGAGATCGCTTCGGTCTTGTTCTTGGTGATGAAGTCGTTGATGATCTTGGCGGGGCTTACGGGATCGTTCATGCCAAAGGCAAAAGCGGAAGGACCGTTCAGCACCTCGTCCAGACCTTCGATGTTCAGCTCCTGCAGTGCGCGGCGAACCAGAGTGTTCTTCAGAACGCAGTAGTCAACGCCGTTGGCACGGAACTGAGCGCGCAGGCCAGTCACCTGTTCCACAGTCAGGCCGTTGTAATTCACGATGATCACGCTCTGGGCATCCTGAAACTTCTTCACGATGTCGCTTACGACCTGCTTTTTCAGCTCGAGATTCTTGCTCATTGGGGGTTGCACCTCCTTCTTGAAATTCTGCGATTCAATAAAGAAAACCCTTGCAGGCGCAAGGGCGAACGAGTCGCAGGGGAGATTGCTCCCGCCTTACACCTCGGCGGGAACATTTTAAGGCTGCTTTCGCAACCGACCCGCTGTCTTCGGCATCAGGTTTCCAAAGAATCGTATAGTATTATAGCAGATTTCTTAGAACTGTCAAGCACTTTTGGACAAAAAATTCAAATTTTCCAATCAAACATTTGTCAGGGTATTTTATTTGCCTCAGGCCACAATAGCGTTGAAACCACTTGAGGAGGTGAAAAACGTATGAGTCAGCAGACTACCGGTCAAAGCAGCCGTCCTGAGGTTGTGCAGGCACGCGAGGCGCTTAACAACATGAAATACGAGATTGCACGGGAGCTTGGCATCAACCTCAAACAGGGCTATAACGGCGATCTGACCTCCCGAGAAAACGGCTATGTGGGCGGCTACATGGTCAAGCGACTGATCCAGCAGGCAGAAAAGCAGATGGCAGGCCAGCAGGGCGGCGTTTAACCCCAAATTGATGAAGAGGTGGATATGAATATGTTCCAGAATCAGCAGACCGGCAATTCCTCCAACAGCAACCGCGCCATGGTTCCCGAAGCCAAGCAGGCGCTGAATAACATGAAATATGAAATCGCCAATGAGCTTGGCATCAATTTGAAGCAGGGCTATAACGGCGATCTGCCCAGCCGTCAGGCTGGCTACATCGGCGGCTACATGGTGAAGCGTCTGATCGAAAATGCCGAACGCTCCATGGCCGGCAGCACCGGTACCCAGCAGTAAATCCCTGAAGAGACGGCTGCAGAATGCGGCCGTCTCTTTTGTCGGTTTGGCAGGAAAACGGGAGCACCGCCGCGAATTTAGAGGACTACAATGAAAGGCGGTGCTTTTTTATGAAAACCTACCCTCTGATCGGCATTTCCGGCAGCATCAGCAAGACTGAGAAGGAAATGAGCATTCAGACCTGCTATACCAATGCGCTGATGAGGGCCGGCGCGCTCCCGGTGCTTTTGTGCCCCAATATGGATGAGCATATGATGCGCCAGTGCCTGAACGGGCTTGATGGTATTTTGCTTGCAGGCGGCAATGATGTTTCGCCTGAACGCTACGGACAAGATCCTATTGATGAACTGGGTGAAGTCAATCCGCTGCGCGATGAATTTGAGGGACGGCTGGTGCACATGGCAGCGGAGATGAAAATGCCTGTGCTTGGCATCTGCCGCGGTATCCAGAGTATGAATGTCGCCATGGGCGGAACCCTGTGGCAGGATGTTCCCAGCCAATACCGTACTGCGGAGGGTGGCAAGGGCGTTGCCCATTCGCAGACTCGGGCTGATTTTTATACCAGCCACCGTGTGCTGATCGAAGAAAATACCATGCTGATGAAGATCATCGGTGAACGTGAAATCCGCGTCAACACCTTCCATCATCAGGGCGTGCGGGACGCTGCTCCGTGTCTGAAGGTTGCTGCCCACGCTTCTGACGGACTGATCGAATCAGTCGAGCATCCTGGTTTGCCGTTCTTCCTGGGAGTGCAGTGGCATCCGGAACGTTATTTCGATCGGGACCGGACCGCTATGGCCCTGTTTGATGCGCTGGCAGAAGCGGCGCGCGCTTATCACGGGCAGCGCTGACGGCTGCTTGCCTGTTTCCAGGAGGAATGATGGATGAGAGTAGAGTTTCTTGGTACCGGCTCCTGTCTGCCGGATAACGAGGCTACGGATACAGCCAGTCTGCTGATTGAGCGGCATATAATGGTGGATACGGGCTGGAATCCCATTCGCAATCTGCTGCGGGCGGGTGTGGAGCCCGGTCAGGTGACGCATCTGTTTTTTACCCATATGCATCAGGATCATTATCTGGGGCTTGCGCAGTTTCTGTTTTACCGTATTACCAAATATCAGCGGGTGGATGATCTGACGATCTATGGACCTGAGGGTTTGGAAGAGGTTGTGCGCCGCACGCTTATGTATGCCGGTTTTGATGAAATTGTGGTTGGCGGAGAGCGCCGGCCCGTTGCGGATGAAAAGCCTCATGTAGTAGAGCTTCCCGGTGAGGGCGAATATGAGCTGAATGGATTCAGCGTCCGCTTTATCAAAAGCCTCCATACCACGCCGTCGCGCTGCTATCGTTTTACAGACGCCAATGGCAAATCAATCGTTTATACCGGCGATACCGCGCCGCTTGAGCAGCTTCCGGCATTTGCGGCCGGCTGCGATGCACTGATTCATGAGTCGGCGTTTGCTGAACGTTCCTCCAAAGAATGGAACCTGTACTGTCATTCAAGCGCAGAGGATGCAGCAGTGGCAGCCAACGCAGCCGGAGCTGGGAAACTGTATCTGGTGCATATGATCGAACGGGACCGTCAGGCAGCACAGCAGGCGGCATGCCTTGTTTTTGCCAATACATATTGTCCGAAAGAATGCGATCTGATTCTGCTGTAAAAGCAGAATAAAAAAGTAGCTGACAGGGTATTGACAGCGATGCAAACTTCGTGTATAATCCATTACTGTGCTTAGGGGCATGGTGTAATGGTAACACGTGGGTCTCCAAAACCTTTGTTGTGGGTTCGAATCCTACTGCCCCTGCCAAAAAGCAGCAGTTCTGAAAATGAACTGCTGCTTTTTTCTATAACTAAGCCTTTGGGAACATTTTTGAGGAGAATGATCAGAATGACCGGCTGGCATACGCGACTGCCTCGAGCTGTAAAAGGACGTGCTGAAGCGCTTGGAAAGCCGGGAATTGATTGGATATCTCAACTGGATGAAAACATTGCGTATATTGAAAAACAGTGGAAAATCACAGTAATAGATGTTTTGGAAGGCGGATCGACGGCGTTTGTTGGCTTGAGCTGTATTGAACATGGGGCAGAATGCATCCTCAAAATTTCTCTTCCCAATGATCCGCTTGATAAATATGCGCTTAGCGTTAATGCGCTGCGTTCGGCTGACGGAAAGGGTTACTGCCGTCTTTATGCGGATGACATCGGGCGGCGTGCTGTTCTGCTTGAACGTTTGGGCCCACGGTTGTCGCAGTCCGGTTTGCCTCCGGAAAAACAAATGGAGATTCTTTGCAAAGCCATGCAGGAGATTTGGCAAAGTCCTGTGGATCCTGTGCATCAGAAGGATGCTCAGAACAAACACAGCGGTTTCTCCTCCTTTATCAAAAGTGCATGGTCTGAACTGAATCCGCCGTACAGCTCCAAAATTGTTTGTACTGCTTTACACTTTGCCGACGAACTGCAGCGAAGAACGGATCCATCACAATATGTAAATGTGCACGGCGATGCGCACAACAATAATATGCTGTTGATTCCAGGTACACAGGAATATAAACTGATCGATCCTGATGGGCTGATTTTTGAAAAGAGTTACGACGTGGGCGTGCTGATGCGGGAGTGGCCGGATGAATTTGAAGAGGATGCTTTGGCCAAAGGCCGTGAACGAAGCAAATATCTGAGTCACCTGACAGGCGTGAATGAAACGGATATCTGGGAATGGGGCTTTCTTCAGATGACCACAACAGCTTTGATTTTACTGTCGATAGGTCAGAATGAACTTGGCAGGCAAATGCTTGACGTTGCGGAAAAATGGTGTTAACGTATTGCTGCACCCATTAATCATACGGAGAATAACAATAAAATTTTGTTTGCACTGGTATGTGTTTTAACATTATATAGCGGTTTGCCTCATAAACCAGTTGTTGAAGGGGAGACGATAGGGAAAGCATGGGTCTCCAAAACCTTTGTTGTGGGTTCGAATCCTACTGCCCCTGCCACCTCTGGACTCTAACTTTGATACGAAGTTAGAGTCCAGTTTTTTTATTTATTCTTGCAAATTCAGCTCCTAAAACGCCCTGTAAGGCCTCTTTCTTGCAGTTTGGACGTGAACCCTACCATCTTTTACAAAACACCACGTCAATCCTTTGTCGGACAGACGTGGTGTTTTCTGTTTATTGGGCTGTGATTTAACGATACTCCCGTGCGGTTTCACTTTTTTGCACCGGGTTCACTTTTTAGATGCACGGGTTCAAATTGTAGGTGAACATCTCGTAAAAGTCTCTTTTTTGCGGATGTTTTTTACATATTGACAATCCTATGTCACATAAAGTAAACTATATATACCAAAATAGAAATATAGTTTATATAAAGGAGCGCATATGCCTAGATTTGGAGAACTGGAAAAAATAAGGATAAAGCAGCGTTTACTGGAAGAAGGAGAGCGTTTGTTTTGCTCTTATGGTTTAAAAAAGGTTACGATTGATGACATTGCAAAAACAGTAAATATTGCCAAAGCATCTTTCTATAAATTTTACGAAGGAAAAGAGTATCTGTTTTTGGATATAGCGCAGAATGAGCAGAAGGAAATTTTCGATGCGTTGGAAGTGGTGCTCATAAAAAGCAAAGGCAGACCGGATGCAGAAAGAGTAAAGTTGGTGTTTTCTGCTATGTCAGGTTTAATGATGAAGTACCCCTTGCTAGTCGGTATTGATAAGGAAACTGTGGAAATAATTGCAAGGAAAGTATCTCCGCAAAGATTGCTGGAATATAGTATGCAGGGTTTTGATGCTGTTAATGCAATGGAGAAGCATGGAATTAAGTTTCGGTATGAGGCTCAGGTAGTGTCCCAATTATTTCAGTCACTTTATCAGTCGTGGATTGTACTGCAGGGACAACCGAGGGAGATTCAGGAGCAGGTTATTCGTATTATGTTGGATGGAATTATCAATCAAATCACAGGGGAGGAAGATACAAAATGAAACGACAATATGTAGCGTCCGAACGAGCACATTTTATGTGTCCTAATATGCATTTTGGCATGGTAATGGAAATAGATAAGGAATACAACAAGGAACAGGTGGAAGCTACCTTCCAGCGAATGGCAGAGGCACATCCATTTTTAAAATCCTTGATTGCATATGAAGAAGGAACCGATAAACTTTATTATCATGTGACGGATTATTCTCAGATTAACATAGTAGTTCGAAGCAATGAATCTTCCTTATGGCCTGATTACAAAAAGATTTCTGAAAAAGACTGGAACGTGTTTGAGAACGGCATGCTACGGGCATATATTTATCCAAAACAGCAAGGGATGACTCTTTTATTTGCAGCTCATCATTTATTGGTGGACGGCAGAGGTTTGTTGGAGCTTGCAGAAGAATTCGCGAATGATTATGTGGGAGAGACGGCACCTGTTTATGCAGAAGAAGTATTGTTGGAAAGTATAGATGACTTGCCTCCAAAAAGTAAATTGGCAGGTATCAGCAAGTTGCTGGTTAAGCGCATGAATAAGCTTTGGGCAAAGGAAAATCATACCGTAAATTATGAACAATACGCACAATTTGTGGAAGCCTACAGCAAAACCCATCCGGTAGATTTTGAAACGTATGAGGTAGAAAAAGAAAGCGTGACGCAAATGGCACGGCTTTGCAAGGAACACGGTTTTTCCATGAATGATCTTTTGATGGCGCATATGTATGTAAAAACCGGTACGGAGAAAATTATTATTGCAGCTGACATTCGAAATAAGTTTGCTAAATATCAAAGAGGTTCTTTGGGGAATTATTCTACCGCCATGGGAATTGCCTATAAAGCAAAGTCTTCAGATGTAATTACAGTAGCAAAAGAAGTGCGTGCATTGGTTCAGAAGCATTTACAGAACAACAGAACATTGATGCTGGTGCTGGCGTGCTATTTTGAAATGAGCCCTACATTATTGGATGCAGCAGCTATTTCTGCTTTGAAAGGATTTAAAAGCAAAGCTGCCGGATTTGTAGGTGCCGGTATGTTTGGGTTTGGAGAACCGAAATCTCATAGTATTACCAATTTAGGCAAAGTGGAGAATGAACACATAAAATCTCTCACGTTTATTCCGCCGGCGTCGCCTGCGGCAAAGTTTACACTGGGTGTTGTTACATTGAATGGAACCATGAAAGCCTGCAGCAGTAGAAATGATATGTGACAAACGTGATTTTCGGCTAGTAATCTAACGATACCCCAGTGGTATAACGGTACTTGACTGTTTAACGAAACCTCGTAAAATAACGATTCTCAGGCCGAAAGTTTCAAAACATAGCCCGTTGTCAAAGTAAGCGTTCCGGGCCAGAAACGCAGATTCGCAAGAGTCTGCGTTTTTTGTTTGCCAAAAACAGAAAACAAGTGGCAAGGGGATTGTTCCATTTCGAAAGAGCACAAAGAACTCTTGACATAACAGCTGTTTTCGATAAGGTTTTTGTTTGCTCCGGAAACGAAGGATGCCCGAATGTAATCAGGGAAAAAAGAAGATCAGCATACCTGGCGTGATTGATTATATTATATATTGTATATATATACTGGTTGGTTTATAATGTTGTTGCGGAATAAAACATTGAATGCTCCGCAACAGCTTTTCAAAAATGGAAGGAATCGGACATGAAAGAGTTTTTTGTTTATTTCTTTGGCCAGGGAGAAACGGCAGAATTCGCATTGTTTACGCCTGCTCACTTTCTTCCGGTGCTGCTGATGATCGCCACCATTTTGCTGATCTATCGCAAGAGAGTGTGGATACGGAACTCGCGCCATGAAGAAACACTGCGCTTTGCGCTTGCTTTTATGCTGATTGTTTCGGATATGTCGTACTATTGGCGGCTGGTTGGTGCGCCCTGGCTGCAGCCCGGGCCGGTGGAAAATCTGCCGATTGGCGTATGTACCTGGACGGTGATTTTCAGCAGTTTTATGCTCGCAGGCAAAAAACAGTCGCTTTTTGATATCTGTTATTTCTGGCTGCTGTCGGGCTCGCTGTTTGCGCTGATCACGCCGACCCCGCTTACGTATACGGGCTTTACACGGTTCCGTTATTATCAGTTCTGGCTGGAACATACGCTGGGATATATTGCCGTGTTCTATATGATTTTTGTTCATGGAATGCGTCCTACCATCAAGTCGGCGATTCGTTCCTATGCTGCGCTGGTTGTAATGGCGGTGATTGCGTATTGGGTAAACAGCATGATTCCCGGCGCGAATTATCTGTACATGGCGCGTCCTGAAGCTGCGCCCTCTGTGCTCGATATTCTGCCGCCTAACTTTGCGCTTCGTCTGATGATTATGACGCTGGTCATTACGGCTATGTATGTGCTGGCATATATGCCCTGGTATTTTAAGGATAAACGGGAAAAGCAAATGGCAGCCATGTAAATGAAAAAACGCAGATTCTGAGGAGTCTGCGTTTTTTATACTGGTATTTTTGTATTTGAAGTACGGGTATAAGATTGCCAAAACATCAATGATGAGCTATACTTTTACATACAGAGTTGGAAGAAATAAACGGCTGACGTTCGCTTAAGAAAACATTGGGCCTCGCCTGGCCGTTTGCAGGAGCGTAAGAATGCTTGTCAAAGAAGAAATCATCGTTCTGAAAAAACTGGCGGAAGCCTACGCTGGATATGCCGCCATGCCTGCACAGCAGGAAAAGCGCAGACTGTGGCTGAAACTGAATCACCTGAATATGGAGCGCCCCATGCTGACCATCGATCAGATCCCATGGAATGAAATGGATGTGGATGGTTCGCTTCAATGTACAGTTCGGGATCCCTACTGGCGAAACGTGGAATGGGAACTGCGTACAGCGCTTTATAAAGTGCGGTATATGCCTGCGGATATGGTGCTGAACCCTTATATATGTCTGCCCAAACCCATTCATAACAGCGGGTGGGGCATTCAGCCGCAAACAAGCCGTCAGATCGAACTGGAACTTGGCTCCAGCGCACCCAGCCGCGAGTTTGTCAATCAGATTGAAACAATGGAGGATGTGGAACGCATCCAGATGCCTGTGCTGACTTTGGATAAGGAGCAGGAGGCCGGCATCATTGAACAGGCAAAAGTCATTTTTGATGGTATTATTGATTTCCGGATGACAGGATTGTGTATGCACCTGGGGATCTGGGATTCCATCGCCATGTGGATGGGCGTTGAAAACTGCTATTTTGCATTGATGGATGAGCCGGAAATGATTCATGCGCTGATGGAAAAGCTGACGCAGGGAATCATTGGCATGATCGAACAGATGAACCGACAGGAACTGTTTGATATTCACTCCAACCTGTGCCACTGTTCGCATACGTTCCTGCGGGATATGCCCAAGGAGGAGGATCGCGCCCTTTCCGGCAATGCGTGGGCGTTCGGTCTTGCTCAGCTGTTTACGGCGGTTTCACCGCAGATAACGGATGAATTCGAAGTGCAGTACATGAAACGCATTTTTCCGTACTTTGGGGCGATCTATTACGGCTGCTGCGACCGGCTGGATGACCGGATGAAGGTGATTGAAAAATTGCCAAAAATCCGCAAACTATCCTGTAGTCCGTGGAGTGACCGTGAACATTTTGCCGAAGTGATGCCCGATTACTGCGTGATGAGCAATAAGCCCAATCCGGCTTATCTGGCAAGCGGAAGGCTGGATGAACAGCTGGTGCGCAGCGATATCCGACGAACCATCGCTGCGGCAAAGGCGCATAACCGTAATCTGGAACTGCTGCTCAAGGACATAAGCACCGTCAACCACAATCCCGCCTGCCTGTGGCGCTGGCAGGAGATTGCCATGGAAGAACTGCAGCAATAAGGAAAGCGGGGCATTTGTATGACGGATTATATCAAAGCCATTACCTATAACCATCCGGAGCGCATCCCTGTTCATGTCAGCCTGCTGCCCGCTACATGGGCGCGGTATGGAAAGGAACTGCAGGCGCTTTGCCTGCGTCATCCGCAGTTGTTTCAGCATGTTCAGTCCTCTGACGAAGTGCGGTACTTCACGCCGCCGTCCTATCATGCAGGCAAGTTTACGGACGCATGGGGCTGTGTGTGGGAGAACATCAAAGAAGGATATGAGTCCATTGTAACAGGACATCCGGTGCCGGAAAGGGAGGATGTGTGGAAGCTGAAAGCGCCTGATGAGGACATTGGCACACCGCACGGTTTTATGTATCTGCGTCTGATGGATCTTCGTGGTTTTGAAGAGCTGATGATCGATTTTGCGGAAGAACCGCCGGAATTGCAGCGCCTGATTGATATCGTGCGGGATTACAACATTCGCCAGACAGAAATCATTGTACGCAACAGCCCGGATCAGGAAGTTATTGTATTTGGCGATGACAACGGCATGCAGCATTCTCTGCCCATCAGTCCGGATACCTGGCGCAAATACATCAAACCCGCATATACAGCCATTTATGACGTGGTACATCGTGCCGGCAAAATGGTGTATATGCATACGGACGGATGCATCTGGCCGGTCATTCCGGATATGAAGGAAGCGGGCGTGAATGTGCTGAACCCGCAGATCCGCGCCAACGGGCTGGAACACCTGGTGGATACCTGCAAGGGGAAGATCTGTATCGACCTGGATCTGGACAGGCAGCTGTTTCCCTTTGCCACACCCAAACAGATCGAGGAACATATTGAGGAATGCACCCGCGCTCTCTATCTGCCTGAAGGCGGCCTGATGCTGGCTGCGGAGTGTGCGGCGGATGTTCCGCTGGAAAACATTGAGGCCATTTGCTGCACGCTGGAACGCATGCAGGATTTTAAGGGGTAAGAAGGCAAACAAACTTATGCAATACTATCTGTTTGATTTTGATGGTACACTGGTGGATTCGATGCCGGTTTACGCTGGCATTATGAAGGGGATTCTGGATGAGCATCAGATTGCATACGGTGAGGATCTGATCAAGATCATCACCCCACTGGGATACCATGATACGGCGGTCTATTTCACACAGCTTGGTCTGCCAATGAAAAAAGATCAGATCCTGAAATGCATGGGGGAACGTATGGTGGATGCCTACACCCACCGTGTACCGGCAAAGAAACATGTGATTTCCGTATTGCAGGAACTGAAAAAGCGCGGCTGCAGCTTGAATGTACTTACGGCCAGTCCGCATCTTACAATGGATCCCTGTTTGAAACGGCTGGGGATTGACGGTCTTTTTGACCATGTCTGGTCTTGTGAGGATTTTGGGCTGAATAAGGCCAATCCCGAGATCTACCTTCAGGCTGCGAAACAGCTGGGCGTAACAGTAGGGGAGATTCTGTTCCTGGATGACAATCCGAATGCAGACCGCGCTGCCAAAGAAGCGGGTATGAAGGTCTGCGGTGTGTATGATGACTTTACTGCGGAGTTCGCTGCGGAAATGATGCGGGAAAATGATTATTATATCCGGGATTTTGCAGAACTGATCGCCATGTAAAAACAGGAGCGGCATGCTGATTGCACGTCGCTCCTGTTTTATAAAACTGTTTACATCTGCGCCAGTTCGTCCTGGTCGATGCAGCGGATGCCCTTTTGGCCGAGGGCGGCCACGGCGGCTTTGCGGTCCTCCACGCGGAAGATCATGTAGGCGTGGGAGACATTCCTGCCGCCCATAAAGGCGTACATGTACTCCACGTTGATCTGCGCCTCGCTGAGAATGGCCAGCACCGTGTTCAGTCCGCCGGGTTCATCGGGGATAGCGACGACCAGCACCTTGTTTACGCTGTGGATGAATCCTTCATCCTTGAGCATGGTGGAGGCAGCATAAACATCGTCTACAATGATGCGTACGATGCCGAAGTCGCTGGTCTCAGCCAGGGAGAGGGCGCGCATGTCCACGTTGTGATCGGCCAGCACCTGAGTCAGATGCTGCATTTTGCCGGGCTTGTTCTCCACGAAAACGGAAATCTGCTTCAAACTCATGGTGATCCTCCTTAAATTTTGCGCTTGTCGATGACGCGAATGGCTTTGCCTTCGCTGCGTACAATGGTCTTGGGCGCAACCAGCACCACCTTGGCGGAAATGCCCAGCATGTTGCGCAGGCCGGATTCCAGCTCGCTCTGGCGCTTCTTGATTTCGCCCATGTTGTCGGTGAACATTTCGGGGGTCATTTCCACCTGCACATCAAGCGTGTCGGTATTACGTACGCGGTCGATGATGATCTGGTAGTTGGCCGGGTAGCCGGCATTGAGCAGTACAGCCTCGATTTGAGAGGGAAATACGTTCACGCCGCGGATGATGAGCATGTCGTCCGAACGCCCCATGGGTTTGGCCATCTTTACATGTGTACGGCCGCAGGAACACTTTTCACGGGTGAGCATGCAGATATCACGGGTGCGGTAGCGCAGCAGAGGAAAAGCTTCCTTGGTAATAGAAGTAAACACAAGCTCGCCCTTGCTGCCTTCAGGCAGTACTTCGCCGGTGCTGGGATCGATGATTTCAGCGATAAAATGATCTTCATTGATGTGCATGCCGTTCTGTGCGGAGCATTCGAAGGCAACGCCGGGGCCGGAAAGTTCCGTCAGTCCGTAAATATCATACGCTTTGATACCAAGCGTATTCTGAATGTCCTGACGCATTTCCTCGCTCCAGGCTTCGGCACCGAAGATGCCGGCCTTGAGCGGAATCTGATCAGGCGTCAGCCCCATTTCCTTCATGCTTTCACCCAGATAGGCGGCATAGGAAGGCGTGCAGCAAAGAACCGTAGCCTGCAGATCCTGAAGGAACATGATCTGGCGTTCGGTGTTGCCGCTGGAAATCGGAATGGTCAAACAGCCCACTTTGTGCGAACCGCCGTTCAGACCTGCGCCGCCGGTGAACAGGCCGTAGCCGTAGGCAACCTGACAAACATCTTCGCTGGTAGCACCGGCTGCCGTCAGTGCTCGGGCACAGCAATCTTCCCACAGATCAATGTCGTGCTGGGTGTAAAAAGCTACCACGCGTTTGCCGGTGGTGCCGCTGGTGGAGTGAATGCGGACGCAGTCTTTGGCAGGCACGCCCCTCAATCCATAGGGATAAGCCATGCGCAGATCATCTTTACTCAGAAAGGGAAGCTTGTGCAAATCATCGCGGCCCTTGATATCATCCGGAGTGACGCCTTTTTCTTCCATTTTTTTGCGGTAGTAGGGCACATTTTCCCATACATGCTTGACCTGCTTCACAAGACGCTCGTCCTGCCAGGCCTTGATCTGCTCCTGGGATGCACATTCGATTTCGGGCTGAAAATAACGCTCCATTGGTATCAGTCTCCTTCCGGTATCAAAGAAAATGCTTTGTGAGCATTTAAAAATCCAAATATACCAAAAATATATCATATCAGTCTGGCTGAGTAAATGTGAAGACTTGTTTTTTCGCTGTTTTTGATGGGGAGTGCCTTGCGCCTTGCATATTCTGTTCTGGCTATGATACAATATTCAAAAGATCAATACGGGAGAGAAAAATATGATTATTTTTCGCGGAAACGAAAAAATAGCCTATCGTGATCCGGCCTGCTTTTTTCATGAAGGAAACTATCATCTGTTTATGACGGTTTCCGAAAAAGAGAACGGTTTTATGTACAATCGGCTTGCCATGAGCAGCTCGCGCAATCTGAAAGAGTGGTCGCAGCCTGTGATGCTTACGCCAAAGGATCTGCGTTTGAATTACTGCAGTCCCGGTAATGTGATCCGGTATGACGATGAATTTGTGCTGTGCTTTACGTCCTATCCCATGCCGTTACCATACGCCCAGTCGGATTGCGCAGATGAAACCGCACGGCTGTTTGTGATGCATACAAAGGATTTTCAGCAATTCAGCAGCCCGGAGATGCTCATGGTCAAGGGCGACATGCCTGCGGAAGCATTGGGCCGCATGATTGATCCGTACCTGCTGCCCAAAGATGATGGATACTGGTTGTTTTACAAGCAGAACGGCGTCAGCCTTTCCTACTCGCAGGATCTGAAAGCTTGGCAGTATCTTGGCCATACCTCCGGCGGTGAAAATGCCTGTGTGATTCCCTTTGAAGGAAAGCACATGCTGATCCATTCGCCAAAAAACGGAATTGCCTTTGCGTTGTCCGATGATTTGAAAAACTGGACAGAGTATGGATACACAACGCTTGAACAGGATCAATGGCCGTGGGCAAATGGCAGGATCACAGCCGGCTTTGCCATGGAGGCGCCCATGGCGTGCGGATACCGGTACCTGCTGTTCTTTCACGGATCAAGAAATGAGTACCCGGAAACACACGGGAGCGCATCGGTAGCGATAGCGTATACCAATGATTTTATCCATTTTGATACAGAACTGTAGAAATTATAAAAGCAGAGAAGCGTCGCTTCTCTGCTTTTATAATGTACAAAACAAACAAAAGGGCAGTCAGAAGGCCCCAAATGGTATATTTAACGTTGACAGTCCTTGTGATTTTGCATATCATAAATATATATGGAAATAGAATGCATAAAGTGTGCGGAAACGGTAGGAACAGATTTCTTGCTGTTTTACAAACATTTTCGTTAATCAAATAGAAGATACCGGAGGGGCGTAAGGTATGTTCGTAAAATTTCGTAAAGCACTGATTTTCATACTGTGCCTGGCATTGCTTGTAGCGTTGATCGCTGTTTTCGGTGATGGCGTTCAGCATTTTTATGCAAAATATGAAGGCTGTGATCTTGCAGCGGATGTAACCGGCCTTGGCCGAAGCAACACCTATGACGGATATCTTCAGGCGCACGCCTCCGCTCCGGCGGGAATGAGCGAAGTGCCTGTGGATATTACCGTTTTTGAGGGGGAAGGCGAGCTGCAAACGGTTGATGGCTCTGTCTGCATATATATGCCCGATACTTCCCGCGTTGCATGGAAAGTGAATGTGGAAAAGTCCGGCATGTACAATATCCTGCTGGATTACAAGACAGTGGATTCACGCGGCGTGGATATGGAGCGAGCGGTGTACATCAACGGCGAATTGCCTTTTGATGGTGCGGGAGATCTGACCTTCAACCGCTTGTGGACGGATGGGGGAGAAGTACGAAAAGATAATCAGGGCAATGACGTGCGGCCTACGCAGACGGAAGTGTTTGACTGGCAGCAGGCATACTGTCAGGATGCCATGGGGTATCAGGCGGAGCCTTACCAGTTCTATTTTGAGGCTGGTGAAAACACCATCGAACTGGAAGCGACCAACGAGCCCATGATCCTTCGCGGCCTGAAGCTTACGCCGGTTGTCAGAACTGCAAACTATGAAGAATACCGGGGTTCTCAGCCTGATGCATCTATGAGTGACGATGCCAAAGCATGGCAGGTTGCCGTACAGGGCGAAGACGCCGTTGTACGCTCGTCGCCGTCGCTGTACGCCAGATATGACCGTTCGTCTCCGGATACCTATCCCAACAGCGTCACCAACACAGTGTTCAACTATATTGGCGGCGATCCATGGAATAAGGCCGGACAGTGGATCGAATGGGAATTTGAAGTGCCGGAGGATGGCTGCTATACCATTTCGGTGAAAGCGCGCCAGGCCTATCAGCGCGGCGCAGTATCCAGCCGCAGTCTGTACATCGATGGCAAGGTTCCTTTTGAAGAAGTCAAGACCATTGCGTTTGATTACAGCACCGCGTGGAATATGAACACCCTTTCTGACGAGAATGGGAAACCGTACCAGTTTTACCTGACCAAAGGCAGGCATACAGTACGCCTGCAGGCCACGCTGGGCGAGATGGGCGGTATTCTGAACCGCCTGGAGGACAGCATTTACCGCCTGAACTTGATCTATCGAAAGCTGCTGGTGCTTACAGGGGTCAATCCAGACCAGTTCCGCGACTACAACATCGCCGGTATCTACCCTGAAGTGCTGGAAGCCATGGATCTGGAAAGCAAGCGCCTTTACAAACTGGTGGACGATACCGTGGCTATCACAGGCCAAAAGAGCGACCGCGTAGCTGTTGCTCAGACACTGGCTGTACAGTTGGAAAATTTCGTCAATCATAACGAACGCATCACTCAGCAGTTTACCAACTTCAAGGATAACATTACCAGTCTTGGTACAGCCATGCAGAATATGAGCGAAACCAAGCTGGATGTGGATATGATCATCATCAGCGGCGAGAATGCCAAACTGCCCAGGGTGCACGACGGTTTCTTTGCCAAAGCGGTTCACGAAATCAAATCCTGCATCGCTTCATATTTTGTAGACTATAACTCGTTGGGTGACAAATATGAGGAAGGTGCGGAAGATCTGATCGAGGTATGGATCGTGACGGGCCGCGATCAGTCCACCGTTCTGAAGAGCATGGTGGATGATACCTTTACCCCCAAAACTGGTATCCGCGTAAACGTGAAGCTGGTGGTGGCCGATACGCTGCTGACTGCGGTTGTAGCAGGCAATGGCCCGGATGTGGTGCTCTCGCTGGGTACCTGGTTCCCGGTCAACTACGCTATGCGCAACGCGGCGGAGGATCTGACTCAGTTTGAAGATTTTAACGAAGTGATCAAGCCCTTCTACGACAGCGCGCTGACTGCCATGCGTTACCAGGGTGGTATTTACGCTCTGCCCGAAACGCAGGAGTTCCCGGTTTTGTTCTACCGCGAGGATATTCTGGAAGATCTTGGCCTGTCTGCGCCTGAAACCTGGCAGGAACTGATCGGTATGCTGCCCACGATTCAGGGCAGTAACCTGTCCGTTGGCGTTCCGTATCCGGATATCACCACGGTGGATATGAGTATCCTTAATTCTCTCATCTACCAGAACGGCGGTTCCATCTATGATGAGGATGGCAAGAAGACGCTTATCGACAATGAAAACGGCGTGACCGCTTTTAAACTCTATACCTCCCTGTACAACGACTATGGTCTGCCCACGGTATTCGACTTTGTCAGCCGTTTCCGTTCCGGCGAGATGCCCATCGGTCTGTTCCCGTACAGTACGTACAATACGCTGGTGGTATCTGCACCTGAAATCCGTAATCTGTGGGATTTTGCCCCGTTCCCTGGCACGGAAGTGATTGCTGAAAGCGGTAAAAAGATCATCGACCGTTCCGTGCACTCTCAGGGTCTGTGCTGTATGATGATTGCTACGGATAATGAAGAAGTGAAGCAGAACGCGTGGGAATTCATGAAGTGGTGGGTGAGCGCTGAATCGCAGGTGCGTTTCGGCCGCGAAATCGAAAGTATCCTTGGTTCCTCTGCGCGCTATACCACTGCCAATACCGATGCGTTGGAACAGCTGGCCTGGAGTGCGCCGCAATTGAAGGTGCTCAGGGAGCAGCAGAGCTGGACGGTGGGTTTCCCGGAAATTGCCGGCGGATATTCCACTACCCGCCATATGACCAATGCCATCCGCAAGGTCATCAACACCAAGGAGGACGCGCGTGAAACGCTGCTTACCTACGCGCGAACCATTAACGATGAGATCCGCATCAAGCGTCAGGAATTCGGCCTGGCGGTTGACTGAGAGGGAAAGGAGTGAAGCTGCTTGAAATCTCTGGCTGGCAAATATCTGAGCATGAAGCGTGAGCAGATGCACTATGGCTGGCAGAAGGCCAAACGCATGAAAACGTGCTACCTGTTCCTGGCTCCGTACGCCATTCTGTTCTTTACCTTCTTCATTCTGCCCATCGCATCGTCCATCTATTTCAGTTTTACCTATTACAACATTCTGGAAGCGCCCAAGTTTGTGGGCTTGCAGAACTATATCAACCTGGTTCTGCAGGATGAAGTGTTCCTGACGGCAGTACGCAATACGCTGGTGATTGCCGTCATCACCGGCCCCATTGGTTACATCCTGTCGTTCCTGTTTGCGTGGTTTATCAATGAACTGCCGCGCTGGATGCGCACGCTGGCCGTTGTTGTGTTCTATGCTCCGTCCATCGCAGGCAACGCGTTCTATGTATTTTCCATCCTGTTCCGCGGCGACGTGTACGGCTATCTGAACGCAATCCTGATGCAGTTTGCGCTGATCGACCGTCCGATCCTGTGGCTTTTGGATCCCAACTACATGCTGCCGGTGATTATCATCGTGATCCTGTGGATGAGCATGGGCACGGGTTTCCTGTCTTTCGTAGCTGGTTTGCAGGGCGTGGATAAAAGCATGTACGAAGCCGGTTATGTGGACGGCATCCGCAACCGCTGGCAGGAACTGTACTACATCACGCTGCCAAGCATGAAACCCATGCTGCTTTTCGGCGCGGTCATGTCCATCACCTCCGCCTTCAACGTGTGCGATGTGCCGCGTGCACTGGCCGGTTATCCCAGTACCGACTATGCTGCCCGTACGATCGTAACGCACCTGTTTGACTATGGCTTCTCCCGTTTTGAAATGGGTTATGCATCCGCCATTGCAACAGTTTTGTTCCTGGTTATGATCCTTTGCAACAAAGCGATCCAGAATATGCTTAGAAAGGTGGGCACCTGATATGACGCAGCCAATCAACAAGCCCGCCAGAAAGACCCGCGGCGACCTGCTCCGCGAACAAATGATCTTGCGCGGCGAGATTATCCAGGATCAGGAACCAGCCGGCCAGAAGAAATTTCTGATTGTATCCATTATTCTGCTGCTTGTGCTGGCAGCTATCGTTGCTTTTTCCTGGATCCGCGTGGATCTGATCGAAAGTCAGAGCCTGCAAGGTCTGGAACTGCCCAGAGATGCGGAGTATGCTTCCTTCTACAAACTGGCGCAGTTTCTTGGCATTGTGTGCGGTGCGTGCTACCTGTTTTATGCCGGTATCCGTCTGCTCGCCCCCAGACGCCGCAAGCCCAACCGCAGTATCTGGGGCGACCTTGGCATTTACTTTATGCTGGCGGTGGTGGCCGTAGCCATGGCCTTCCCGCTGGTATTTTCCATCATGTCCTCGCTCAAACCGCTGGATGAACTGTTCCGCTTCCCGCCGCGTGTGTTCCCGCAGCATGTAACGCTGGATAACTTCAGCGATCTGTTTGTGACCCTCAGCCAGAGCTACGTGCCGTTCAGCCGTTATCTGGTCAATACGGTGTTCATCACCTTTGTGGGCACGGCGGGCCATCTGCTGATTGCTTCCATGGCGGCTTTTGTGCTGGCCAAGTATGACTTTCCCGGCGGCAAAACGTTCTTCAACATCGTTGTTACAGCGCTCATGTTCTCCGGCTATGTGACCGGCATTCCCAACTACGTCATCATGAGCAAACTGCATATGATCGATACCTATTGGGCCATCATCCTGCCGGCATTCGCCGCGCCCATCGGTTTGTTCCTGATGAAGCAGTTTATGGAAGGTCTGCCCACTGCGCTGATTGAAGCGGCTCATTTGGATGGCGCCAGTGAAATGCGCATTTTCTGGTCCATTGTGATGCCTAACGTGAAGCCCGCGTGGCTTACGGCCATCATTTTCTCTGTTCAGAGCCTGTGGAACACCAACGCGGCAACGGTTATCTATTCTGAATCCAAAAAGACGCTGGTCTATGCCCTGCAGCAGATTCAGGCAGGCGGCGTTGCCCGTACCGGTCAGGCGGCGGCGGTTACCGTCATTGTCATGCTGGTACCGATCACCATTTTCATTCTGTCCCAGAGTCAAATTCTGGAGACCATGGCAAGCTCCGGTCTGAAGGACTGAGAAAGGGGAGGAATGATCATGAAAGCATCCGTCAGGCTGACAGCGCTGGTTATGGCATTGATGATGATTCTGCCGCTTGGCGCAGCCTTTGCCGTAACCGATGGCTATGATAGTGTATATACCTACAACTACGATTATTGGGATGATTACAAGGAAACGCCCGACGCCTACCGCGTGGAGCAGGTGATCTACAGCCCGACGCTGGGGCTGGAAACGCCTATGCGCCGTCCGCAGAGCCTGTATGTGCGCGGAAATGACATCTATGTATGCGATACAGGCAACAACCGTATTCTGCAAATCCGCCGAAGCGGGGACGAATATGCGCTGGTTCGCCTGATCGATACCATCAATGGTGCGGAGCCTGCCACCTTCAATACGCCCAGCGATGTATTTGTGGATGAAAACGGCAGCATCTATGTGGCCGATACCAACAATAACCGTGTGGTGATGGCGGACAAAAACCTGAACTATGTGCAGTCCTTTACCAAACCGGAAGACAGCACATTTGACCAGGGCCTGAGCTTTCTGCCGGATAAGCTGGTGGCGGATACCTCCGGCCGCGTATATGTACTTGCCACCAACGTGAACAAGGGCCTTGTGAAGTATGAATCCGACGGCAGCTTTACCGGTTTCATCGGCGCCAATCCCGTTATGTACACCATGTGGGATTATATCTGGAAGACCTTCTTTACCACCAAGGCGCAGCGCGCGCAGCAGGCTTCCTTTGTACCCACCGAATACGAAAACATTGCCATTGACCGGGAAGGCTTCATCTACGCCACCAACATCGTGTTTGATGAATATGACCTGATCTACGACAACGCCAAACCCATCCGCAGGCTTAACGCCATTGGCAACGATATCCTGATCAAGAACGACTGGTATCCGCCCATTGGCGACCTTCACTGGGAGGAACAGAGTCAGGATTACGGGCCTTCCAAGTTCGCGGATATCACGGTTCTGGACAGCGATACCTATATCGCTTTTGACCGTACACGAGGCCGTTTCTTCGGCTATGATCCGCAGGGCATTATGCTGTGGACGTTCGGCACCAAGGGCAACAGCAACGGCGCGTTCCTTGCACCTGTCTCCATTGAGCACATGGGCAATGATCTGCTGGCGCTGGATGAAAACGAAGCCAGCATTACTGTTATGACCCCCACCGAGTATGGCAGGCTGATTTATCAGGCCAGTGACCAGTACCTTTCCGGTGATTACGACGGCTCGGCCGATACGTGGCGTGAGGTGCTCAAACTGAATGCCAACTACAATCTGGCTTTTATCGGAATCGGCCGTGCGCTGATGCGCCAGGAAAATTTCAAAGAGGCCATGGATTATTTCAAGATGGCCTATGACCGTGATAACTACGGCAGAGCCTACCGCTACTACCGCAAGGAAATGATCGAACAGAATATCGTGTGGATCGTGCTTGGCGTGGCTGCGGTGCTGGTGGTGCCGCTGATTATTGGCTGTGTCAGAAAAATGAAAGCGGAGGTGGAAGCGTATGAACGCCGTCAAAACAAATACCGCGCGTAATGAAAAATGGCAGCGCTACACCGAAACGCTCAGGTATGCCAAACATGTGATGTTCCACCCCTTTGACGGCTTCTGGGACCTGAGTCATGAAGGACGCGGCTCGCTGGCTGCGGCGCATACCTTCCTTGTGATGTTCCTTCTGACCTGGGTGCTCAAGCTGATGTACACAAATTTCCAGTTCATCAATGCGCCTGTGCAGTACATCAACATCTATGAGCAGTGTGCAAGTCTGCTGATCCCGTTTTTGATTCTGTGTCTGTCCAACTGGAGCCTCTCCACTCTGTTTGACGGCAAGGGGCGTTTTAAGGATATTTACATGGCCATGTGCTACGCGCTGGTGCCCTACATTCTGATTCAGCTGCCGCTGATTGCTGTCAGCCATATGATCAGCTTTGACGAAGCCAGCTATTATACAGTGCTCATGAGCATTTCCACGATCTGGTCGCTGTTTCTGGCCTTTGTAGGTCTGATGCAGGTGCACGACTACGGCCCGGGCAAGACCATCATCTTCGTGATCGCCACCATCTTCGGTGCGCTGGTGATTTTGTTTCTGATTTTGGTGTTCTTCAGCCTGCTCAGCGATGCGGCAGCTTATTTCATCTCTCTCTATCGTGAAATCGTATTCAGATTGCATTAAGGAGGCGACGGACTGATGAATCAGAAAAAATCCATCCTTCGCATCCTGCTGCCATGGGTAATCGCAGCTTCGCTGATCGCGGCGCTGGTGATCTTCGTAGGCATTCCGCTCTACGGCCCTCAGGAGGAGAGCACGCTGCCTGCTCCCGTTATTGCGTTTTACGAAGGCGGGAAGCAGCCTCTGACCATGGAAAACGATGAACTGCTGTTTGAAATGGACCCAATGACCACCCATTTCAAGCTGACAGAAAAAGGAACCGGCCGTGAATGGCTCAGCAATCCTGCCGGCGCGGAGAAGGACAGCATTGCCGTAGCCACCAACAAAGCGGTTCTGCAGTCCACCATGATCGTTACCTATTCTTCTTCCAGCGGTACCATCGATTTTAACAACTATCAGTACGCCATTGAAAATGGCAACTATACCATTGACCAGCTGGAAGACGGAGCCATCCGCGTCAACTATTCCGTGGGCAAGATCGAAAAGATTTACCTGCTGCCGCTGGCCACCACGGTGGAGCGCATGAACGCCTTTATTGGCAACATGAGCAAAAAGGACGAGAAAAAAGTCAAAAACATTTATACCCTCTACAAGCCCGACAAAGTTGCTGAGCGTGAAGACAGGGAAGAACTGCTTGCAATGTATCCGGAACTGGCCAATCAGGAACTGTACGTCATGAAGGCCGATACTTCTGAGAACAACAAGAAGAAAACAGCTGAAACATTCGCAGCAGCCGGCTATACGCAGGAAGATTACGATCTGGACCAGCAGTTTGTGGCGGGCAAAGCAGAAACGGATAACGCTACCTTCAACGTAAGCGTCGTCTACCGTCTGGATGGCGGCGACTTTCTTGTGGAAGTGCCGTACGCCGATATGCGTTATCGGGCCGAGTATCCCATTACCGCCGTTACGGTACTGCCCATGTTTGGGGCGGCGGGCGTGGATGAGGAAGGCTTCATGTTCGTTCCAGAAGGCGGCGGAGCGCTCATTCGCTACAACAACGGTAAGCTCATGCAGAACAGTTACTATGCCAACATGTACGGCTGGGATTATTCCAGTGAGCGTACTGAAGTGGTCAACGAAACCCAGTGCAGTTTCCCGGTTTTTGGCATGACCAGAAACGGCGGTTCGTTCATCTGCCTGCTGGAAGGCGCGGAAAGCTACGCGGGCATTCAGGCGGATATCAGCCTGCGCTACAACAGCTATAACTGGGCCTGCGCCAAGTACACGGTTTTGCACAGCGACCGCTACAATGTATCTGCCAAAACGGCGCAGCTGGTGTACATGTTTGAAAAAGAAATGCCCGATGATACCATCCGGCAGCGTTACCGCTTTGTGAACAGCGACAGCTATGTAGATATGGCTGCTGCCTATGGCGATTATCTGCGCGAAAAACACCCCGAACTGGTCAAGGCAGGTGCGGCGGAGGAAATGCCCGTATCTGTGGAAATCCTGGGCGCGATTGATAAAACTGTCGTGAAATGGGGAATGCCGGTTGATTCCGTGGTGGCTGCCACCACGTTCGATGATGCCAGAGGCATCATCGAAAACCTGCTTGATTCGAAGGTAAGGAATTTGAACGTGCGGTTCAGCGGCTGGGCAAACGGCGGCGTGACGCAGAAAGTACTGAATGAAAACGTACGTATTCAGCGTCAGCTGGGTGGCAAAAAAGGTATGGATAGTCTGATCGCCTATGCCAGAGAGCAGAATGTTCCGCTCTACTTTGACGGGGTCAGCTGCTTTGCCTACCGCAGCGGGCTATTCCAGAATTTCATTCCGTACCGTGACGCCGCGCGTTTTACCACGCGTGAGCAGGTAGAACTCTATCCCTACTCCGTTGTTACGTTCCTGCCGGCGGAATACTTTGATCCCTACTATCTGGTGCAGCCGGATTTTGCCAGGGAAAAAGCTTCCAACCTGATCCATGCATTGGATGAACGCAATGCATACGGCGTGGCTTTCCGTGATATCGGCAGCATTCTGAGCGGCGACTACAATCCCAAAAACACAACAACGCGAGAAGAAGTAAAGCAGATGAATCTGAATACCATCCAGCTGGCCAAAGAAGCAGGCCAGCAGGTAGCGGTCAAGGAAGGTTTCGACTTCGTGCTGCCTTATGTGGATCTGGTGACGGATGTCAATCTGAGCGGTACCCATTATTCCATCATTGACGAACTGGTTCCCTTCTACCAGATCGCCATTCACGGCATGGTGGATTATACAGGCCAGCCCATCAACCTGAGCGCAGACTGGCAGACGGAACTGCTTCGCTGTGCTGAGTACGGCGCTGGACTGAACTTTACCTTCATGGAGGAGAGCGGACGCATTCTGCAGGAAACCAACCATGCAGGTTACTTTGGCGCATGCTATGCGGACTGGGGCGCGGATGCGGTGAAACTTATCAACGCCTATCAGCAGGACATGGCAGGTCTCAACCGGCAGTCCATCATTCTTCATGAAAATCCGGCGCACAATGTGACACTGACGGGCTACGAAGATGGAACGCTGGTATATGTGAACTATGGTTCCAGCAACTACGAGGCGGACGGTTTGACCGTACCCGCGCGCAGTTACCTTGTGACGGGAGGGGAGAGCAAATGATGACCCAAAAGAAAATCAAATCCCGTCCCAACCATTGGGGATTCCGGGAATCCATTCTTACCTTCATTCCCGGAACCTCTGTTTACAAGACCATGCGCGCAAAAAACGCGCGCAAAGGCGTACTGTTCATCATGCCGCTGATCATAGGTTTTCTGGTGTTCATGGCAAAGCCCCTCGGCGAATCTTTGCTGATGAGCATGAGCAATGTGCAGATGAAGGCAGGCGAGGGATATAGCCGTGTTTTTACCGGCATAGCCAATTACCAGTATGCCTTCAGTGTGGATCCGTACTTTAACCAGCGTTTGGTGGAGGAGATCGGTCGCATGGCGGTTAACGCCATTGCTACGCTGGTGCTGAGCTTTGTGATCGCCGTGATCCTCAATCAGGATTTCAAGGGCAGAGCGCTGGCGCGCGCCATCTTCTTCCTGCCGGTCATTTTGTCCAGCGGTGTGCTGCCGGGTATTGAAAGTCAGAACGAATTCTATAACATGATGCAGGGCATCTCGGACGAAATCGCCAATGCCTCCGGCATCAACCTCTCGGCTTCTCTCGAAGAGCTGCTGTCGGTTTCGGGCATTGGCAGCGGCGTGTTCGATGTGCTGTTTACCATGATCGATGCGATCTATGATATTGTCATGGCCAGCGGCATCCAGATCATAGTATTTCTCTCCGGGTTGCAGGCCATTTCGCCCTCGCTGTATGAAGCTGCGGATATCGAAGGCTGTACCGCGTGGGAATCGTTCTGGAAGATCACGTTCCCCATCGTCAGCCCGCTTCTGCTGGTCAACTGCATCTATACGATTATCGACTTCTTCATGAAGAACGATAACCGGGTGATGGAACGCATTAACGAGGTCATGTACAGCCAGTTCCGCTTTGGCGAAGCTGCGGCAATGAGCTGGATCTACTTCGGGGTTGCGCTGCTGTTCATTTCCGTCAGCTCCTTCATCATAACCAGGGGGGTGCGCTACTATGAAGACTAAGAACGCCATTCCCGAAAACCGCAGAAACTTCTGGGAGGCCAACCGTGCTTCCAACGGCTATCTGCTGAAGTCTGTCATCACCCAAAAAGTGATTTCTTTCGCACGTGCGCTGCTGCTGTTTGGACTGTGCTTCATGATTATTCAGCCGCTGCTTACGCGCTTCGGCACCAGCCTGATGATGGAGAAGGACTTGTACGACTCCACCGTGGTACTGGTTCCGCGTAATCCTACGCTGGATAATTACCGCATTGTTTTTGAACTGACGGACTTTCCGCGTTCCATGCTGAATACACTGTGGACGTCGCTGCTGGTATCGGTTCTGCAGGTGGTGAGCTGCACGCTGGTAGGTTATGGTTTTGCACGTTTTGATTTTCCGCTCAAAAAACTGTGGTTTGCCTGTGTGGTGGCACTCATCATTATACCGCCGCAGACCATTGCCACAGCCCTGTACATGAACTTTGCCAACTTTGATATCCTTGGCGTCATCAAGGCCATCAAAGGCAGGACCATCAGCCTGCACGGCTCCATCGTGCCATACGCCATGATGAGCCTGACGTGTATGGGACTGAAAAACGGTCTGTACATTTACATGCTTAAACAGTACTTTACAGGCATTCCCAAGTCGCTGGAAGAGGCGGCGTATGTGGATGGCTGCGGCACCATGCACACCTTCATCAAAATTATGCTGCCGGATGCCATGCCCACCATCACCAGCTGTTTCCTGTTCAGCTTTGTGTGGCAGTGGACGGACCTGTTCTACACCCGCAACTTTCTGTCCGGCATGTCCATTTACTCCACGCAGCTGTCCAGCATTGTATCCCGCATGAACCGGTACTTCTCCAGCGATGCTTCCAAGCCCATTATCGTGCCTGTTGGCCGCCAGCAGCAGCTGATCTCCATTGGCGTGCTGATCTGCTGCATTCCGTTGGTGATTCTGTACCTGTTTGCGCAGCGTACCTTTGTGGAAAGTATTGTAATGTCCGGCTCCAAGGAATAAGATGGGGCTTGCAAGTTGGTAAAAAAGTGTTATAATTAGATACAACGTAAACGTTTTCAATCGAATCTGTATGCCTCCCCGTACCGTTCCTTGGGGGAGTGCATGTAGAAATAAAACTTCAGGAGGATCCCCACATGAAGAAACTGGTTGCATTGCTGATGGCTGTCCTGATGCTGCTGGCCTGCACCCCCGTGCTGGCAGAAGCGCCCGAAGGCTATCCCGAAATCAAGGAAGGCGTTGACTTTGGCGGCGCTACCATCTACGTGTATGACTACTGGACCGCCAGCGATGAGCGCAAAGCCGAGCCCAACGAAGAAGAACAGGCTCAGTACGACTACCGCGACTGGCTGATGGAAACCTACAACTGCACCATCCGTCAGATCCAGAAGGGCGACTGGACCACCAACGTTCAGGAACTGACCAACTTCTGCACCGCTCCCGACGGTACCCTGTGCCTGTACATCCTGCCTCCTGATTTCGTAGGCACCCCCATGGCCAATGACCTGTTCGCTGCCTGGGAAACCGATCTGATCAATTTTGAAGACGACAAGTGGAACGACTCCACCATCAACTTCATGACCAAGGCCGACAAGGTGTACGGCGTTGCTACCGGCAACTCCGAGCCCCGTCAGTGCCTGTTCTTCAACAAGCGCGTGCTGGAAGAAGCCGGCATCGATTGGGAAACCATTTATGACATGCAGCTGGAAGGCACCTGGACCTGGGAAGTGTTCGAGGGCATGCTGGCTCAGATCAACAAGGACACCGATAATGACGGCGTTCTGGACATTTATGGCATGACCGGCAACAACAGCGACCTGTACATGATGGGCGTTGCCTCCAACGGCGGCGAATTCTTCCGTTTCAACGACGCTGGTGAGCTCGAAATCGCTGTCAACAGCGATGCTGCTCTGGAAGGCCTTGCCTGGGCGAAGGATATCTGGGCCAAGTATGGCTACCAGCAGCCCGCTGACGGCTCCTGGGATTACTTCAAGGATTCTTGGAAGCAGGGCTTCTGCGGCTTCTATATGTACCAGACCTACGGCGGTTTCAACGACAACTCCGAAATGGCCGACATGGAAGACGAGTGGGGCTGCGTTGCCTTCCCCAAGGGCCCCAAGGGCGAAACCTATGTTTCCATCGTCAGCGACAACGTGACGGTTATCCCCAACGTGTATGATGCTGAGACCACTGCCAAGCTGGCTTTCATCTATGATATGTGGTCCAACGCCACCCCCGGCTATGACGATGAATACGGCTGGATCGGCAACAAGTACAACTTCACCGATGATCGTGCTGTGGATGAAACTTACGCCATGCTGCGTGAGCCCGAGCACTGCGTAGCCAATCCTACCCTGTACATCGGCTCTGTGAACGATGTTCTGGGTCAGCCCCTGCTGTGGCAGCTGGCTGGCGGCACCCCCGCTGAGTTGGTTGAGGCTGCTACTCCCGCATGGCAGGCTCTGTGCGACACTTTCAACGGCAAGTAATTAAATTGAACAAAAAGGAAGCCGTGCGTTGCACGGCTTCCTTTTTGTTTTACTCCTGATCCAATTCCCCGTGAACGGTAACCCGTCCTTCATCAGGACATGCTATGTCAAAGCATTTTTGACGAGCGCTTCCATAATCCAAATCAGCGCCGTTCTGCAGGGCAAACAGGTAGGGATAAATTCGGTTCCACAGTTCGTGGCAGAGCGGAGGACACAGATCCTCAACCACAAATACATCGCCTTTTTGACAGTAGTTACACCTGCAGCGGCTCTCGGTAACAGTCAGTTTTACTTTTGCCATTTTGATTGCCCCAATGTCTCACAGACCAAATGGAAAGCATTTTTTTCATTCAGCTTTTCATCAAACAGACCGCCGAACGGACTGTTCAGATTGTAATTATAGCTGCCTTTGGGCTCATTGGGAGCATCGGTGAGCCCCCAAATTGAAACACTGTTGAGCGGGTTTCCGTTTTCGGTGTTCAGTGCGCAGAACATTTCGAAAAGTTTAGCATAGAAAGCGGCATGCTTTTCAGACTGGTCGGGCTCAAAATTGCGTACTGCCATTTCTGTGATCTGTACATCCATCCCAAGTGCTGCATATCCTAAAATGGCCTTTTGTATCATTGGTATGTGGCTGTCTGACAGACAACCGCTTTGTGTGCCGTATCCGCCGATGTAGCCCTGCATGCCCACGCCGTCCACCAGCTTGCGGGGATTTCCGTTTTCATCTTTTGCGAAGCTGTTTACACTGCGTACAAGATTCTGAATGGCGGCAGCTTTATCGGCAAAGTAGGCATTATAATCGTTGTAATACAGCTTGATATCCGCCTCAAGCGCATCTGCCGCGTTGCGTGCATACAAAAACGCAAGCTCCACGTATTGGTTGCCCATGTACTTCTGGAACAGGTTTACGCCGCCGTTCCGTATGGTGCGCAGATGACGCGGGTCGCCAGGCAGATATTCCATCAGACTGTCGCCTACGGCTTCATTTACCACATCCCAGCAGTAGACGACACCGGGAAAGGTTTCTTCAAAGTGGGTGATGACTTCGGTAATGTAGTACTCGGTTCGCTTTTGAATGGTTTCGGGATCTGCATAGTCTTTGGTTTTGCTGTATCCTTCGCGGAAAAACCAGTCGCACATGTAGGCGTCCCATACCAGCACATGACCGCGGACTTTCAAGCCGTTTGCCTGAGCCCAGCCGACCATAGCGTCGGCCTGTTTGTAGTTCATGACAGGCATACCGTCATCGGCAGCACGGCTTGCGCGTTCATCGAGCAGGGAATAAGCCTTGAGTTCATTGGTAGCGGTAATGGTGCCGAAATGCTTTTTGATCAGATCCAAATAATCGTTTTTTCTCAGCTGGGAATACGACATGGCGGCTCCCATGGTAAAACCATGCAGCTGCGTCATCTGGTTCAGCCCCTCTGACTGACCAGTTGCAAAGGCAGGGGTAATCAATAAAACGAAAGACAACAGCAGCGTACTGATTTTTTTCATTAGATGGCCTCCCTTCAAAATCTGTTTCTTTGTTTATACCATAAAGTGGGTCAAAAAGCCATAGCCTGCGGCAGATACGCTCGTTTTGGGATTGACAAAAACATGCAGATATGGCACGATACTGAATAGAGGAATTAATTTCGGAGGAAATCAATATGCGTTCCAAAAGTTTGGCATGGCTGATGGCTGGAATCATGCTGCTTTGCAGCACATCAACGTTAGCTGCTGCAGAAGGAGGGGTAAAGGTGCCTGAAATCGGTTATATTACACAGTATGAGATCCCTGATAACGAAGCAATGGCATTTGTGAAAAACATGACTGTGGGTTGGAACCTGGGCAATACTTTTGACGCTCATGATGAGAGCTTTAAGGGCAATGATCTGAAAATGGAAACCCGCTGGGTGGGCGTAAAGACCACGCCCGAAGCGATCAAAGCAGTTCATGACGCTGGCTTTCAAACGCTGCGGCTGCCTGTCAGCTGGCATAATCATGTGAGCGGAGAGGAATTTCACATTAATCCGGCTTGGCTGGATCGCGTTCAGGAAGTGGCGGATGAAGCGCTGGATTTGGGTATGTATGTCATTCTCAATACGCATCACGATGTGGGGGAAAAGTACTACTATCCCAATAGCGCAAATGCAGAAATATCCGAAAAATATATCCGCAGCATTTGGCAGCAAGTCGCTCAACGGTTTGCAGACTACGACGATCGCCTGATTTTTGAATCCATGAATGAACCCCGGTTGAAGGATACGGAAGATGAATGGGTCTTCAATGAAGATAAAGCAGTATGCGAGGATGCTGCGAAACATATCAATCATCTGAATCAGGTGTTCGTTGATACGGTACGGGCAGCCGGAGGGCGCAATCAGTCGCGTTATCTGATGGTGCCTGGATATGCTGCTTCGCCTGACGGCGCTATGAATCGTCATTTCCAGTTGCCTCAGGACACTGCGAATAATCGTATAATCGTATCGGTTCACGCGTATACGCCCTATGCTTTTGCACTGCAGGACGGCGGAACGGATACGTTCCAGCTGACGGATATCGGCCAGACAAGTGAAATCAATCGCTTTATGATTTCACTGTACAAAACCTATATTCAGAAGGGAATTCCTGTGGTGATTGGCGAATTCGGAGCACGAGCCAAGGGTGATAATCTGCAATCCCGTGTAAATTACGCTGCTTACTATGCAGCTAATGCCAGCGCCCGCAACATCCCCTGCATATGGTGGGATAATCATGCGTTCAAAGGCAATGGCGAATTGTTCGGCCTGCTGGACCGCAAAAACTGCAATTGGACATATCCGGAAATTGTGGAAGCGCTGGTGCGCTACGGCGGATATGACCGGATCCCGGCGAAAGAATAACACCGCGTTGCGTATATCATGAGCAAGCAGCAGGTTCTGCCGAGCGCAGAGCCTGCTGCTTTTTTGATACAATGACATATTTGACAAGGTGTGTTTTTAGTGATACCATGACGGCATCATAAACGAAAGAAGGACAGGATTTAATGGAGATTTCGGTGATTGTGGGACAGATGATGGGATTGGTTGCTGTAATACTTGGGTTTGTTTCTTTTCAGATGCGTACGCAGAAGCAGCTTCTGGTGGTTCAAACAGCTACGACCATTGCGTTTTGTATTCATTATTATTTGATTGGGGCTACATCCGGATTGATGCTCAATCTGCTTGGAATTGCCCGTAATCTGGCGTATTATCACAAGGATAAACCGCTGTTTTCCGGCAAAAAATGTCCTGTTTTTTTCACCATTGTCATGGGTGTGGTTGGCCTTATTTCCTGGCAGGATTATTATTCTGTTTTTGTGGTGCTTGGACTGGTCATCAACACCTATTGCCTTTCCTTTGCGAATCCTCAGCATATTCGCTGCAGCATTCTGATTTCTTCACCGTTGGTTTTGATTTATGATGCCTTTGTGTTGTCTGTCGGCGGGGTGATTTACGAATCTGTCGTGATCGTTTCTTCGATCATTGGTATGATCCGATATCGTCGTGCAAAGGGAGAAAGCAAATGAAGCTTCAACTTTTGGGCACGGCTGCCGCCGAAGCGGTTCCAGCTGTATTCTGTGCATGTGATATGTGCAGGTATGCGCGCGAGAAGGGAGGAAAGGAGCTTCGAACGCGTTCGGGCGCGATTATTGATGACGTAATCAAAATTGATTTTGGCCCCGACTCCTGTCATCATGCGCTGCAAAATGGACTGGATTATTCGCGGTTGCATTCGTTGTTTATCACGCATACCCATTCGGATCATTTTCAGGTTATGGATTTGGCCTGCCGTAAGCCGCCTTATGCCCATGCGCCTGCAAATGATCCGCCGCTGACGATATACGGCAATGCTGCAGTTGAGGAACGGCTGCAACCGCATCTGAATGAACGCACATTATTTCGGCAAATGAAGCCGTTTGAGACGGTTTATGCGGAAGGTTATCAGGTAACAGCGCTTGAAGCCGTTCATTGCATCAGCCTTGATCCGAATGCGGGCTATCCCGTCGTGCACGAGGGAGCAGTCTATCACCGCAGCGAAGAGGCACTGTTTTATTTGATTGAAAAAAATGGGCAGCGCATTCTTTACGCTCATGATACGGATGAGTTTACGCCAGCGGATATGGAATTTTTGACTGGAAAGAAAATTGACATCATTTCCATGGACTGCACCAATGGTTATTTGGAACTGGATTACGTGGGCCACATGGGAATTCGTGAAAATTTGCATATGCGCGAAAAGCTGCTCGCCTGCGGCGCAGCAGACGAGCATACTTTGTTTGTTTCCACGCATTTTTCGCACAATGGTCTTTTGCCGCATGAGGAAATGGAAAAGCGGCTGCCTGGCTTCCTGATAGGATTTGACGGTATGATAGTGAAAACGCCGGAATCGATGTGATTATTCAAAAAGACGGCAGGTGCACTCAAGCAGGCCTTTGCTGCGTCCATCGGTGGTATAACTGTGCCACCCTGCTGCAAAGTTTTTCGAAGGGGAATAAAGCAGCATTTGTCCACACATGCCGCCTTTGCTGAATACACCGTCTACAGGCGATTTTCCGAACGAAAATTCATTTTTCTCCTCTTCGGCGATCCATTTTTCAGAAATCAGCTGTTTGGCTTTCCAGGCACCTCGCTGGCTGTACAAATAGCCCAGCTTTACCATGTCACGAGCACGGATATACAGCCCCGTAGCTCCGATCGCATGATTTTTGGGACAACGGCTGAAGGCTGCCTCCTGCACATGCAAGGGGAGCAGGAGGCGGCGCATCAAAAATTCATCCAGTTTTTCGCCTGCTCGTTTGGAAACCAGTCGTGACACGATGTAGTAGGCAGCATCGCTGTAGCAGTAGTGCGTTCCGGGATCATAGGGGAGCGGCGCGGAAAAGGCATATTGCAAAAAATCATCCGTTCCATAGGAATAAATATCTTCTACATCAATGTCCAGAAAACCGTTGGCGATGCCCATGCTATGACCAAGCGCATGGCGGACAAGCACTTGGTGCCATTTGGGATCGATGTTTCCGGTCCATTCACCCTTGAGAACATCCGTGACCGGTTCATCCAGGCCGATTTTGCCTTCATCCCACAGCAAACCAATTGCGGCAGATGCAAAACATTTGGTGACGGAATAACTGTTGTTGAGTGGGTTGCCTTTGCCGGTAAACAACTCTGAAATGCCGTCCTTTGTCATTACAGCATGATCGAAAAGGGTAAGCTGATGCTCGTCTGCATAGGCCTTTATGGTATCCAGTTTCATGATTCTTGCCTTCTTTTGCGTATTTTTATTGAATGACCTGTGTTCATTGTATCATAAAACCGCTAAAAGGCAAGCTTGGAAAGGACGCCGTATAATACCAGATGAAAAAAAGAAAAGCAGTTGACAAAAATAAGGTTATTTGGTATAATTACAGAGTCGTTTTGTAGGGGCATGGTGTAATGGTAACACGTGGGTCTCCAAAACCTTTGTTGTGGGTTCGAATCCTACTGCCCCTGCCAAAGAACCAGTTTCGCAAGAAACTGGTTCTTTTTTATACATAATCATATGTGCTTAAAAGCGGAGAAGTGGCGAACTGTTTATTTTCCGCCAAGCATATCCTGAACCGTATCCAGCAGATTTTCCAGAATGTCTTCAGCAATATTTTCTTCGCCTTTAAGAAGCTTGATAGCAGCTTTTCTGGTATCAGTATCGGCAGCGCGGTATAATTCAACCAGCTTCTTTTCGGTTGCGGTTACTGTGATTGAGGTTTTGGTGGTAGCGGACACCTTAGCAGATGTCTTGTTGGTGGATGATTTTTTTGGCGCAGCACTCTTGGCTGCGGTCAGAAGGGAGGCTTGGGTAACGCCGGTGATTTTGGCAATCTGTTTCAGCTGCGCCTGGGTAAGATCTTTTTTACCACGTTCGGCCAGGCTGATATCTGAGGCAGTAAGACCGGAAATTCTGCGTGCCAGTTGTTCCTGTGTAAGGTCAGCGTTTGTGCGTGCTTCTTTGATCAACGTACCTACTTTTTTAACGGCCATTATACTTTCTCCTTTGTGGATTGATTAGTATTTTTTATGCAAATTATCAACGAAGAAAGAGAAATGAAAATATTGGCATCAATTATCATGATCTATTTTAGCATAACAGCAAAATCCCTGCAAGAGAAAAGCTCTTGCAGGGATTTTGGTGATTAACCTTTGATGCTCGTACGTACAAGCGCACGCTTCAGTTTGGCTTCTACAATGGCGTAGTCCTTATCGTCACGATTCAGCTTATCAAGGCGGGCCTGTGCTTCATCGCGGGCACGTTCTGCGCGAATAAGGTCGATTTCATCCGCCCACTCAAAGGTTGTGGCGATCACGCGAACCTCACCGCCGGAAACGGAGAGCATACCACCGGAGCAGGCGGCAGCACGGGTGTTGCCGTCGGCATCCGTCACACGGGCTGCCCCTGTGCCAAGGGGAGCTGCATAGTCGATATGGTGCGCCAGAATGCAGACATCGCCGCCCAGTGTGCGCATGCTGAGTTTTTCGGCTTGGCCGTCAAACACTTTGCGGTC
>JAFYQB010000015.1 GCA_017547285.1 Clostridia bacterium | reverse complement strand
ATCTTTTCCGCCGAAGAATGCACCGTTTGCCTACTCGCCTGACGGCTCGCCGGGCGGCAAACGGTGTAAGGAAAGCCTTGCTGCGCAAGCCTTCCGAAGCTGACGCACATGTCGTCAGCTTCGGAACAAGAGTCGGAGGGCTGCGGCCCTCCGATGCCTCCTAATGGGTTTATCGACAAGCTGTTTGGGGACGCTGGAAGCGTCCCCAAAACACGGGATTCCAAAGGGCGAAGCCCTTGGGCAGAGAGTGCAGAGAGGCGGAGCCTCTTTGCATCCCCCGTTCTTTTACAGCATATGCTCCCTCAGCCACGCCGGATCCTGCGCACAAAGCAGGGCGGGGGGCACGTCCAGCACGGTTTTGCAGCCGGACTGACCGGCAGCGGCCATGCGGGCCACGGCGCGGGCATAAGCGACGATCACGCTGGAGGTGAATTCGGGGTTGGAATCCAGCTTGAGGCTGTATTCAATGACATTGTTGTGCTCATTGTTCCAGCCGGTTTTGCCGGTGCGGATCACAAAGCCGCCGTGGGGAATGCCGCTGTGATCGCGCTTGAGCTCTTCCATGCTAATGAAATGCACGGTGGTATCATAATCGGCAAAATAGTTGGGCATGGTCTTGATTTCGTTTTCCACGCGGGCAGCGTCCGCGCCGTCCTTGAGCACCACAAAGCATTCGCGTGTGTGCTTCTGGCGGGTGGTAAGCTGAGGACAATCGCCGGTGCGCACGGCTTCCAGCGCAGCGTCCACGGGGATGGTGTACTGGCGTGCATCCGCTACGCCTTCAATGCGGCGGATGGCGTCCGAGTGACCCTGGCTCACGCCCTTGCCCCAGAAGGTGTAGTCCTGTCCGGCAGGCAGCACGGCGCTGGCGTACACGCGGTTGAGCGAAAACATGCCGGGATCCCAGCCGCAGGAAATGAGCGCCACGGTACCGGCCGCTTTGGCAGCGGCATCTACCGCGGCAAAGTGCTGCGGGATCTTTGCATGGGTGTCGAAGCTGTCTACTACGTTGAAATACTGCGCCATATCGGGGGTCTGCACGGGCAGGTCAGTAGCGCTGCCGCCGCAGAGGATGAGCACATCAATCTCGTCCTTGTGGGCAGGCGCTTCGGACGCATGGTATACAGGCACGTCCGGCGTAAAAATGGAAAGGCTTTCCGGCGCGCGGCGGGTAAAAACAGCAGCGAGCTTCATATCGGGATTCTGTCGTACAGCGCATTCCACGCCGCGGCCAAGGTTGCCGTAGCCCAGAATGCCGATGCGGATGGGTTCAGCCATCAGAGTTCCTCCTTCAAAAATCGGATCTGCGTCTATCTTAACGCAGATCCGATAGATTGCCAATCCGTAGATTGGCCTTTTTTTGGTTATTTTATTTCACAATGCTGAGAATGAAGGTAAGCTTGCGGGGTTCTCCGGCGGGCAGATGGAACTCCGGATGCACGGGAGCCTGCCAGCTGTCGTCGCCGCCGATGCCCTTGCGGCACAGCGCCACATCCAGATAGGTATAGTTGGGATCTGCCAGCTCGTCGTGATGGCGGGCGTTCATCAGCTCGTACACGCTGTAGGGCAGCACGCTCACTGCCAGAGGCGTATCCACCATTTCCACACGCAAGCCGGAACCGAAGTCATCGGTCACGGTGATCTCGCGCACGCCTTCGCGGCTGCCGCACTCCTGAGGCTGCAGGTAGGGCGTTACGTTCTCGGCGGCTTCATACTGGAAGCGGCCCAGCCTGGCGCCGTGCTTGCGGTCGGAATAGTTTTCCAGCGGACCAAAGCCATAGTAATTCACATGGCTCAGTTCCACCGGCAGGCGGAAGCTCAGGCCAAAGGCTTCCAGATCCGGCAGATTGGCGTTGCCGTTCCAGTTCAGCTCCACTTTGATGCGGCCGTTGCCCAGCACGGTGTAGGCCAGCTGCATGCTGTCATTCACCACGGGCATCTTTACTTCGTAGCGCACCACCAGCAGGCCGTTTTCACGGTCGGCGGATACGGGCTCAAACTTGGCCAGCTGGGACGCGGCCAGCCAGATGCCTTCGGTGCGCCAGTCGTTGTTGCCAACGTCGTTGTTGGTGGGAGCGCGATAGAGGCTGAGCAGCGGCGCGGTAGCCAGACGCTCCAGATCGTCATGGGCGTGGAAGCTGGCCAGTCCGCCTTCCACATGGGCAAAAACGGCTTCAAATTCACTGCTGCGTGCGCCGGTGTTCACATTGCCCTTGGAAACCACGTACTCGCCATCGGCGGGGATGTCGGGTTTGGCAATATTGGCGATGATGGCTTCGCCGTGCATCAGCTCGTAACCGGCCTGCGCCCAGTCGGCAGCGGCAGGCAGCACCAGGCCCACGTGCAGCACATATTCGCCGGGCAGCTCGCAGGCCGCTACAGGCAGATCGAAGCGGCGGGTTTCACCGGCGGGCACGTCGGGCTTTTTGATTTCGCCGGACTGCACGCATACGCCGTCACGGTTCAGCTGCCAGCGCAGATTCAGACGGTTGGCGTTCACAAACAGGTTGCGGTTTTCAAGGGTCACACCCTTCTCATCCGGAGTGATGCGGATGGGCTGGTACAGGTACTTGACCTCCTGCATGCGAGGCGTTTCGGTACGGTCGGCAAAGAGCAGACCGTTGCCGCAGAAATCGCGGTCGCAGGGACGGTCGCCAAAATCGCCGCCATAGGCCAGACGGGTCTTGCCGTTGGGCGCGGTGGTCAGAATGGCCTGATCCACAAAGTCCCAGATGAAGCCGCCCTGATAGCGGGGCTCGCGGTATTCCAGATCGATGTACTTGAACATGCCGCCGCAGCTGTTGCCCATGGCATGGGTGTACTCACACAGAATGAAAGGTTTTTCGGGGTGTTCGGCCAGGAATTTTTCAATATTGGCCACGGTGGTGTACATTTGGCTTTCCATATCGGAGGTATCGTTAAAGCGGCGGTCCCACCAAATGCCTTCGTAGTGCACCAGACGGCTGGGATCGCGGCGGCGGAAGTACTGGCTCATTTCAAAGATATCGCTGCCGCCGAAGGATTCGTTGCCGCAGGACCAGATGATGATGCTGGGGTGGTTCTTGTCGCGCTCCAGCATGCTCTGCGCACGGTCCAGCACCGCGCCCAGCCACTCGGGGCGGTTGCCGGGCAGGGAGTTTTCCAGACCGTTGCCGTACTGCCAGGTACCGTGCGTTTCCAGGTTGGTCTCGTCGATCAGGTAGATGCCGTACTCGTCGCACAGCTTGTACCACGCGCTGGAGTTGGGGTAATGGCTGGTGCGGATGGCGTTGATGTTGTTGCGCTTGATGGCACGGATATCGGTGAGCATATCCTGATAGGAGACGGTGCGGCCGCCTTCCATGCAGAACTCGTGGCGGTCTGCGCCGTTGAAGATGATGCGCTTGCCGTTGATGAGCATCAGGCCGTCCTTCAGTTCAAAGCGGCGGAAGCCAACACGGGTACGGATCACTTCGGCCACACAGCCGCAGGGCTTTTTAAGGGTGGCTTCCAGCGTGTACAGGCAGGGATCCTCAGCGCTCCACAGGTTTACATTTTCAATGGTGCGCTCCACGGTCATTTCCGCCTGTGCAGGCACGGAAACGCTGTCTACCACGCAGCCGCAGGCGGCCAGCAGTTTCATCTCCAGAGTGTAATCCTTGTTTTCGGGCAGATCCAGCTTGTAATCCACTTTCAGGGAGCCGTCCATATCGGCATGCACGAACAGGTCATGCACATGCGCTTCCGGGAAGGCGTTGAGGGTAACGTCGCGCATGATGCCGCTGAAACGCCAGAAGTCCTGATCCTCCAGCCAGGTGGCGGTGGAGAAGCGGAACACTTCCACAGCCACGGTGTTCTGACCGGGCTTGAGGGCGGCGGTGATATCAAAGTGAGAGGGCGTGAAGCTGTCCTCGCTGTAACCGATGAACTGGCCGTTCACCCAGCAGTAGAAAGCGGTTTCTACGCCGTGGAAGGTAAGCACCACACGCATATCCAGCCAGCTGGCAGGCACCTCAAAGGTACGCACATAGCTGCCCACGGGGTTATAATCCTCGGGGATGGCAGGATGTTCCAGCTTTTCATGACCGTCCCACGGATACTGGGTGTTCACATACTGGGGCTTGCCGTAGCCATTGAGCTGAATGTGGCCGGGAACGGGAATGGTGTTCCAGGCAGATACATCGTAATCCTCCGCACAGAAGCCCTCAGGACGGTCGGCGGGGTTCTCGGTGTAGCTGAACTTCCACAGGCCGTTCAGGCTCTGCTGCAGGCTGGTAGCATTGGCGGAAGCTTCCTCGGGGGTGAGGAATACATCGTGGTCGGAATAGGCGTCCATGCGGCCCACGCGGAAGATTTCCGGGTTCCTGAGATAGGACAGGTCGTAATGGATTTCGGACATACGGGAGTCATTCCTTTCCAGTATTGATTTCTTTTTTGACAGTGTCTGGCTCAGCTGAAGAACAGCGCGCGGATATCCTCTTCGGTCAGGCTATTGAGCTCTGTTTCGCCGGCAAGGACCACGCGGTCAAAGATAGCGCGTTTGCGTTTGGACAGATCGGTAACTTTTTCTTCAATGGTGCCCTGCGCGATCAGGCGGATCACATCCACGTCGCGGGTCTGGCCGATGCGGTGCGCACGGTCGGTGGCCTGATCCTCCGTTGCAGGGTTCCACCACGGATCGTAGTGGATGACCAGATCTGCGCCGGTCAGGTTCAGACCCGTGCCGCCTGCCTTGAGCGAAATGAGGAACACCCTGCCCTCGCCGCCGTTGAAGCGGTCGCACAGCTGCTGGCGCTGCTCAGGCTTGGTTTCGCCGTCCAGATACAGGCACTGCACGCCCTCGCGGCCCAGACGTTTGCGGATCATCTGCAGCATGCCGACAAACTGGCTGAAAATGAGCATGCGGCGTTTGGAGGCAACGGCGGTATGCACGGTCTGCACCAGCAGTTCCAGCTTGCCGCTGGTGCCCTCGTAATCCTCCAGGAACAGTTTGGGATGGCAGCATACCTGGCGCAGTTTCAGCAGAATGCTGAGCACCTGCATGCGTGCGCGGGGCAGCGAGCCTTCCTGCAGCGCCTGGCCCACATGCTGCCTGAGGGTTTGCATCAGGCCGTCATATACGCGGGACTGCTCGGGCGTCATGGCGGCGTAGAGGGACTGTTCGTGCTTCTTGGGCAGATCCTTGAGCACTTCGTCCTTCAGGCGGCGCATGAGGAAGGGACGGATTCGTTCGCGCAGCTCTTCGGCATGCTCGCCCCCGCCGTAGCGGCGCAGGAAGCTGGCCTGCGTGCCCAAATAACCGGGCAGAATGAAATCAAAAATGCTCCACAGTTCGCCGGTATGGTTTTCCATGGGCGTGCCGGTCAGGGCAATGCGCACCTGCGCATCCAGCTCCTTGGCCGCCACCGCGCCCAGCGACTGGGCGTTTTTCACGCTCTGCGCTTCGTCCAGCACGGCAAAGCGCAGGGGGATATCCTTCAGGTATTCAATATCGCGCCTAAGCAGCGGGTAGCTGGTGAGGATGACGTCCACATCCTCCTCTTTCTTCATGGCTGCAATGGCTTCCCGGCGTTCATCCCGCGCGCCGGTGATGACGCGTACCACCAGGCTTTCGTCAAAACGCTTGAGCTCCGCCAGCCAGTGATAGGTAAGCGACGTGGGCGTGACGATCATGCTCTTCTGCGTACCGTCGCGCCGTTTGGCGGCGGACAGCGCGGCAATGATCTGCACCGTTTTGCCAAGGCCCATTTCATCCGCCAGAATACCGCCCATACGCGCTTCGTAGAGGCTAAACAGCCAGCCCGTGCCTCGCTTCTGATAATCCTGCAGTTTGCGCTGCAGCTTGGCAGATACATATTGATCCACAGAAGGCTGCTGGTCGCTCAGGGCGTTCATGGCAGCCTCCACCTCGGCGTCGG
Source organism: Clostridia bacterium (assembly GCA_017547285.1). Lineage (GTDB taxonomy): Bacteria > Bacillota > Clostridia > Christensenellales > Aristaeellaceae > Limiplasma. Next base: position 6,532 of record JAFYQB010000015.1, on the reverse strand, counting down.
CCTCGGTACGTGCGCCGGCCATGCGCAGCATGCTTACCATGTAGGCCGCACGGTAGGCGCCAAAGCTGAGTTCGCGCGCTTCGGCGTCCGCCTGCGGATCATCCAGCGCAGCAGCGTCCAGCAATTCCTGCACCACGGGCGCAAGGCCGTTCAGGTCGCGCACGTCCAAAAATTCGCCGGTTTTCAGGCGCACATACTGCTGCCTTTGCGCAACCGCCTGCAGAATGGGCAGCACCTCCGCCATGGGCTCTCCGTCCTCCAGCAGGGCAAACACCAGCCGGCCGCCCCGCATATGGAACGATGCTTTGGCGCTCAGCCTGCGCGGCTTGACTTTTTCAAATGCGGTGGATGCGTAGACCTCGCACAGTTTGTTCAGTTCGGCCACGCCCTGCGTGCAGAAGGCGAGAATATCGCGCGAACGTTTAAGCACAATGCGGCCGCTGCGCACGGCGAAGCCTGCGTCGGAGAAGAAATTGAGCAATTCGCTTTCGGCGCGGCCGTCGCGCAAAAGCAGCCTGCCGTCCTCCAGCGTGGGGGCAGAGGCGCGAACGGGCGCATTTTCATCCGTTTCCTCAGCTTTTTCCAGCATTTCACGGCTGAAGGGATCCAGCACCGTTTCGCCGTAGTGGAATTCCACGCGGGCTTCCACATTGCCGTTGACCAGATCCAGATAGACCGCCGCCTTGAACGGCGCGGTAATCAGCCTTGCGCCCAGCTCGGGCGAAGGCGCAACCGTACCCACCGTGCTCAGCGCAGGCAGCAAGGTGGCCAGCGTGTCCTCAGCATCGCGGGCGGGATAGCGGAAGCTGGCGCCCTCGCTGCACAGAAGGCGGCATACGCGCGCCTGCGCGCTGTGCAGATGCACCACCCTGCCCTCATACAGCACATACCGCCCGTCCGGCGTGATCAGGCGCAGCGTTTCCACACCTTCCGCATTCACGGTCAGCTCCGTGGGCGAAAGCGCCACGGAAAAACACAGCGGCAGTTCCAGCGTGCGTATGCCGGACTGGGACTGCTTCTGGTCATCCATCACCAGTGCAAAGCTGTGGGTTTCAAAATAACGCAGAGCGCTGTGCAGAAGCGCGCCGCTCATCAGCACAAAGCGTCCGTCGTACGCCGGGCCGCGCTCGCGCTCCTCGTATTCGATGGTGATGCCGTCCTCCCAGTCGCGCAGGCTTCTGGCCTTGAGCGGAATGTGGTTCATGAGCATGGTCAGAAGGCGCTCATCCTCACGGGAAAAGCGCATCACGCTCGGACGGTAGGAAAATTTTTCGGACAGGCTGAGGTTTGCGCCCAGCGCGTAGCAGGTCAGCAAATCAGCAATGCTCTTGACTGCATACAGCCTTTCCTGACCGGCGGACAAACCAAGCCCCACGCGCCCGTCAGCATACAAACGCAGCGCGGCCTGCAGGCGGATGGTCTCGCCGCCGGGCATGGCGCGCCCGAGGGCCACCAGCATCTGCTCGCCCAGCGCCAGCTCGTTTTCCTGCTGCATGTGCACCAGCCGCCCGTCCTCACGGGCCTTCAGAATGGCCGCGACCGCATGCGTACAAAGCCCCTCCGCCGCACCGCAGGTACAGGCAAATGTACCGTTGGCAAACAGAGAGACCGTCTGTGCAGGCGTGGAACCCACACCGTAGTACAGTGCGCGTTCACGGCCGGGCGGCGGCACAACGTTCACGCTGCCCCGCCTGAACAGTCTTTCGCCCTGCTGATAGCTTTCCGTATCCGTAGAAAAATGCTCAAACAGATTCATTGGCTCCTCCTGTCGTTCTGCACCGCAAAGCCATAAAAACCTTAGTTTGTATCACTTCTGTATTCTTTCTGTTCTTTCCTGCCTGAAAAACGTCTCTTTGCATAAAAAATCTGCATATTTCTGTTTGGAAAGGCCATACTGATACCGAAACGCCGCCACCGGTGGTTGAAAACGCGCGTCTGCCATTTGTTTTCAAGAAACAAGGCAAACCCCGCTGCGGGGCGCAGCAGGGTGATGTGTGGGATGTGTGAGTGTATGAAGAAAGCCGTTTCCGCGCGTTTGCACCACAGCGGGGTTTCACGGGACGAAGGCGCAGGGGCTTTTCCCCTGCGCCCCGCCAAAGGGACGACGTCCCTTTGGAATCCCAAAATCAAGGGGAGACGCTTCTGCGTCTCCCCTTGACTGTATGGACATTTTTATTCACGGTCTGCCCATGGTAAAATGGCAGTGTGAAAAAGGACGTCTTCCCCCCGTACTTACTTCAGATGCACCACGGCATTCATACCGGGCAGCACTTCCAGATTGGTGATCACGGAGATGGTCACATCGTAGTAGGTGGCGTTCTGCCTGGGCGTGCCGATGCGGCTCACCTGCTCCACAGTACCGTGCAGTTCCGCGTCGGGATAGCGGTCAAACACGATGGTGACGGAATCGCCCACCTCGGCGCGGTCCAGATCCATTTCGTCCACAGAGGCCACCACCGTCATGGCGGACAGGTCGTGCACTTTGGCCAGCAGCTGTCCCTTGTACACCTGCATGCCGGAGATCACCGCCAGCTCCACTGCACCCGCCACAGGCGCCTTCAGTTCCGCGGAACGCAGGGTGTTTTCGGCGTCCTGAGAGGCCAGTTCGTAGAGCGTTTCGCCCTTGCGGACCACATCGCCCTCCTGCACGGCGGCTTTGAGCACATAGCCTGCGCCAGCGACGGGGGTTTCCACGGAAATGTCCGTGCGTCCGGAACCGATGCAGGATTTGCTGCTGCAATCCGCATTGCGGTAGATTTCCACGCTCACGTTATCGTCAAAATCGCCGCCGGTCACTTCCACCGTATAGCCGTCCGGACGGACGGAGATAATGCGGCCGGTGCCTTCGTTGTCGCGGTCGTTCACCTGCTCCAGATAGATGGATTCGCCCACATGCACCAGCTTGTTTTCATCCTTGTTGTACGCGCCGGAAGAAGTGGCGTTCACGATCATGGGCTGATCCTTTTCAATGGCTGCCAGCATGCCGTACTGGTTCATCACATCGGCGGCCTGATCGCCGGGCTCGGCAAACAGCGCGCGCACTGTGCCGTCCACAGGCGCGACCAGCTTGATGGTTTCCATTTCCAGAAGCACTTCATCCGCGCCGATCACATCGCCGGTCTCCCAGTCGAAGGGCTTGAGCACGCCGGAATACGGCGCAATGATCTGGTACGCTTTGGCGCTTTCGGCCACAGCGTTGGCGGTAACGGTCTCTTCCGCCAGAACAGCGGCAGGCAGCATAAGCACGACCAGCAGAATGGCAAGCATTTTTTTCATCATCATTTCGTTCCTTTCAGCCGTTATTCCACGCTCTTGAGCGCTTCAACCATATCGATCGACCTGACCTTGCGGGTCAGAAGATGCGTGATCATCCACGAGAACACAAACGTTACTGCGCAGGCAATCACAAAGGATTCTGTTTCCACCGTGGAGGCAAAAACCATGCTGTCGCTTTCACAGGAACTCATCACTGCGCCGGTCAGCCACCAACCGGGCCACAGGCTGGCAGCAATGCCAATGACCGTAAGCAGGTTGTTTTCCGCGCTCATCAGCAGGCGAATCTCCTTTTGATGATACCCAAGCACCTTGAGGGTGGCATACTCGCGCAGGCGTTCGGTAAAATTGAGAATACCCATATTATACAGAACAACGAACGCCAAACCAAGCGCCGAAACGCTCATGAGTGCAAAAATTTTGGACAGGCTGTCCAGTATACGCAGCGTATCCTGATACTGATCGGCAGGGTCGATGATCTCGTCCAGCTCATCCAGTTCATTCAGCCGCCGGATCCCGTCCGGCTCTGCGTTGTTCATCAGCAGTGCGGTGGGGATGAACGGCCCTTTGCGCATTTCTTCCCAGGCGGTACGGCTCATCAGAACACTCTGGCCGATGGTAACGGGGGCAATCGCCGTTACCCGGGTGCGGACGGGGTCATCATCGCCCGGCAGCCAGAGTTCAACGTCATCGCCCGTGTGCACAGCCAGTGTCTGCGCCAGTTTCTGGGTCAGCATCACGCCCGTTTCGGGCATGGGGATCCAGCTTTCGTTTTCGCCGTAGTTCATCAGGCGCTGGCGGTCCTCCGTAACGGTCATCAGCGTGGCGCGGCCTTTGGTTCCGGTGCGCACGGTAACGCTTTTTTCCATCACGCCTTCCAGCTGCTCCGCCCGTATGCGTCCGCGGTAGCTTTCGGCCTGATCCGCCTGCCCGGTCAGATCCGCGCGCAGATCATACTGCACGGTGCCGAAGTAGTATTTGCCGGTAAAGTAGAGCACGCTGTCCTGCAGGCCCAGCGAGGCGATCAGCAGCGTGTTGCAGGCCATCACACCCATCAGCATCATCAGCGTACGCGGCTTGTTGCGGAACAGGTTGCGCACGATCATTTTGCCGTTAAAGCCGAGTCTTTTCCACAAAAAGCCCATGCGTTCCAGCCAGAGCTTCCTGCCGGCTTTGGGCGGTCTGGGACGAAGCAACGAGGCCGTTTGTTCCTTGGCGCTCTTGCGGTAGGTATGGTAGCAGATGCCGCAGGCCAGCGCAACGCCTGCGGCGCACATGGCCCACTGCTCCGGCGAAATGGCGGCCTGCAGCTGATAGGGCAGCGTAAACTGCGCTTCTTCCAGCGTCCACAGCAGGTACGGCAGCGTTTCGCGGCCCACGAACAGGCCGGTTACGGAGCCAACAAGCGACGGGTAAAACGCATAGCTCATGTAATGCCTGAGCATTTGCCCGTCACGGTAGCCCAGCGCCTTGAGCGTACCCATCTGCATGCGCTGGTTTTCAAGCATGCGGGTGATGGTGGTGAGCACAATCATGGCAGCCACGGCATACGCCATCAGCGGGAACAGATAGCTCAGGCTACGGAACATGTCCACGTCCTTCTGCACGCCGTGTCTGGCGCCGTGGGACTGGTGATTCTGGATCAGCGATTCAGGATACAGCGACCGGATCGCCGCTTCCATCCGTTCCAGGTCTGCGCCTTCCTCCGCCTTCACGATCACCTCCGACAGGGGGATCGCGGGCAGGCCGCAGCTGTTGACCAGTACAAAGCCGTAGGCATGGGGGTCGCGCAGGGCATATTTGCTCAGCGCCACGTATTCCGGGCTCAGGCACAGGCCGCGCACCACAAAATCAAAGGACTGGCCCTGCAGTTCAACGGTCAGCTGATCCCCCGGCTGATAACCGTTGGCCAGCGCAAATTCCCGGTCCAGCAGGCAGCCGCGGCGATCCGCTTCGTGCAGCATTTCTCCTTCATACAGAAGAGGACGGTTGATGGTCATTTCGCCGTCAAAGGCAGAAAGCCGAAGCTCCGGTTCATGCGGCAGATCCACGGAAACCTCCGCCACGCCGCGCACCTGCACCCGATTTACGCCCTCCACAGCGGAAATGCGCTGTACCGCCTCGCGGTCGGCGGACGGCAGATTCACCCACAGATCAGCCAGCTGCTGGCCTTCAAAATACGTATCTGCCGATAATTCGATCATACGCCACGCGGCGTCCAGGCCGCTGAAGATCCACGTGCCCAGTGCGCACAGCAGAATCACCGCTACAAACTGCATGCGGTTTTTCCACATATCGCGCCACAATTTATGGCGCAATGCGTTTTTTCTTACCACGCGATCTCCTCCACAGAGGCCGGGTGGTCGTTGAGGGTCACGCTTTCGATCTGGCCGTTTCGTACGCGGATCACGCGGCGGGCAAGCGGCGCAATGGCCGCATTATGGGTGATGATGGCAACGGTGGTCTGGTATTTTTCGCTCACGTCCTTGAGCAGCGCCAGCACCTGCAGACCGGTTTTGGAGTCCAGCGCACCGGTGGGTTCATCGCACAAAAGAAGCGCGGGGTTTTTGCACAGTGCACGGGCGATGGATACGCGCTGCTGCTCGCCGCCGGAAAGCTGGGCGGGAAAGTTGTTCATGCGGTCGCCCAGACCCACCTGGCGCATGACCTCCACCGGATCCAGCGCGTTCGGACATACCTGACGGGCCAGCTCCACGTTTTCCAGAGCGGTCAGATTGGGCATCAGATTGTAAAACTGGAAGACAAAGCCCACGTCCAGGCGGCGGTACTCGGTCAGTTCCCTGCCGCGCATGCCGGTGATCTCCTTGCCGCCCACGGTAATCTTGCCGGAGGTGGCCTTGTCCATGCCGCCCAAAAGGTTCAGAATGGTGGTTTTGCCTGCGCCGCTGGGGCCCAGCACCACGCACAGCTCGCCCTTTTCCATTTCAAAACTTACCTGATTGGCAGCCAGCACGCGTTCGCCGCCGGTGCGGTATTCCTTGGTTACGTTTTCAAAGGTAATATAACTCACGTCGGTCCCTTTCCGGACAAGCGTTTTCCCCTGTCAGGATACCCGTCCATTTTCAGATTAGCACTCCCCAACCGCCGTGTCAACGGCTTCCCCAACGGGTTTACAGATGGTTTACAAATCCATAAAAAAACGCTCTGCGCATCCATTTGCACAGAGCGTTTCAGCTTGTCGATAAACCCATTGGGAGGCGTCGGAGGGCCGCAGCCCTCCGACTCTTGTTCCGAAGCT